>JAFGTD010000128.1 GCA_016934295.1 Acidobacteriota bacterium | reverse complement strand
GTATGCCGGACGCATCGTCGCCATGGATCTGGCCAACCTGGGGCATTCGCTCGTTTGCCAGAAGGATTCCTTTCTTTGTGCGGCACGGGGCGTATCCATCGGGATCGCCTTCCAGCGTAAAATCGGCGCAGGCCTGTTCGGCGGTGAAGGTTTCATCTTGCAGAAGCTCGAAGGAGACGGCCTCTGCTTCGTGCATGCGGGCGGCACCATCCAGAGCTTCGAACTGGCCGCCGGGCAGACCCTGCGCGTGGATACCGGATGCATCGTGGCGTTTCAGCCCAGCGTTGCCTACGACATCCAGTATGTCGGGAAGATCAAATCCGCCCTGTTCGGCGGCGAAGGTTTGTTTTACGCGACACTTACCGGCCCCGGCAGAATCTGGCTGCAGTCGCTTCCCTTCAGCAGGCTGGCGGACCGCATCTACAAAGCGATTCCGTCACTCGGACGAGGCGGTAAAGGCGAAGGAAGCGTTTTAGGTTCCATCGGAATCGGGAATCTACTCAGCGGGGATCGATAAATCCGACCGGGATCCGCCGTGGATCCAGCGGTATACGGCATCCCCGGATTCTTCTCCCTGCCGGCGATCCAGGCGAAGCGCGTCCATATTCCGATGCATAATCCGGGAAACGTCGTCCATGAGCCGATGCTTCTCCCCTTTGGAATAGGAATCCAGATCTATCGGAGAGCCGATCCGGATGCGAATGATCACGCCCGGGTTTACCTTCAGAGTTTTCGGCAAAATGACCCGATAGCTGCCCTCGAGCGAAATCGGCACCAGTGGAACTCCCGTCCGCAATGCCAGGGCGAAAGCGCCGCTGTGAAATTTCCCCAGGTCCCCCGTACGGCTTCGGGTTCCTTCGGGAAAGGCAATGGCACTGACGCCGTTGCGTATCTCTTTTGCCGCCCGGATAATGCTCTTGGCTGCGCCCCTGGGATTTTCACGATCTATCGGTATGTAGCCCGATCGCCGCATATGCCATCCCATGAACGGCACCTTGAAGAGGGACTTTTTCGCTACCCAGCGGAATTGAATGGGCAGGTATGCCGCGAGTGAAAGGATATCGTGCAAACCGCTGTGGTTGGCTACGAATATCCGGGGGTGATCGGGATCAATATTTTCCATCCCCTCGACCTGAACCCGGGCCCGGCTGAGCCAGAGATTATCCTTCGACCACCGGCGCATGCAGTAGTGCTGGAGCCTGCCGCTTCCGGAGAAAAGACTGCTGAAAATCGAGACCGTGGCCCAGAAGACCGTGCTCAGCGCACATCCCGTCCAGCACCATATTGTGAAAAGCCTTGCTTTAAACTCCTCCATTCCATTGACTTTACCACAACGGGCTGAGACTGCGCCGTCACAAATTCATGCAATAAGGCGCCTAATCCTGTATCATATTAGCCTGGAACCTGGTTATCCAGCCGCATTCGGGACTCTGCCGGCCATGTAATTATTTTGTTTATTAAAAAAATGCGGGCGGATCTAGATCCTCGATCTTATAATTTTTCTGAGGGTGCTTATAGAGAGGCGGAGGATCTGAAAATAAGACAATATTTTTTGCAAAGTTTAATAAGGGAGGGCACACGGTGTTAGAGGTTACAGAAAAAGCAAGCGATATGATAAAGAATTTCCTGAAGGACAGGGAGGAATTGCCGGCCATCCGTTTGATGCTGGCCCAGGGTGGGTGATCGGGCCCCCAATTGGGCCTGGCTCTGGATGAGCTAAGAGATGACGATGAATCGTTTGACGATCGCGGTCTTACTTTCGTGGTAGAAAAGGAATTTTACGAAAAAATAAAGCCCGTTACTATTGATTACGTGACAACAACAACGGGCGAGGGATTTCAGATATCCTCCAATTTACCGGAAACCGAAAGCGCCTGCGGCACTTCCTGCTCGTGCTGAAATAAAATAAAGTGATAGGAAAAAGCCGGCACATTGAACAAAGTGCCGGCTTTTTTTATTTCCAGCCTTGTTTAAAAAACGCCCGGACCGGTTTCCCGGTTCGGGCGTCTTCAATCCTATTCTCCAATCCCGGTCGGGATCGAAAGCACTCAAACAGAACTTATTTATCCAGATTCATATAGTAATCCATGAGGATCTTGGCCACCTCGGGTCGGGAAAACTCGACCGGCAGAGATTCGCCCTTGGAAAGCATCTCCCGTACCTTCGTGCCGGACAGGAAAACGTAGTCCTCCTTGGTATGATCCGGATGGTCCCGCATCATGACCACTTTGTTGAGTTTCTTGGAATACGCGGTATGGTCCGCTTCGAAGATCTTGATGAGCAGTGCGCCTTCCGGCACCTCTTCATGAAAGATCGTCTGGGCATCGAATCCGCCGTAGTAGTCGCCCACGCCGGCGTGGTCGCGGCCTACGATCAGGTGCGTGCATCCGGTGTTCTGGCGGAATACTGCGTGCAGAACCGCCTCCCGGGGCCCGGCGTAAAGCATGTCGAATCCGTAGCCCGTGATCAGAACCGTGTTCGGTTCAAAATAGATCTCTACCATCTTGCGGATGGAGGCGTCCCGGACATCGGCCGGGATATCGCCCTTTTTGAGTTTTCCAAGAAGCATGTGGATCAGGATACCGTCCGCATTCAGCTGCTCGTAAGCCATACGGCACAGCTCTTCGTGGGCCCGGTGCATGGGATTCCGGGTCTGGAAGGCTACGACTTTTTCCCATCCCAGCTTGGCCATCTCTTCGCGGATCTGGTATGCGGTACGGAATGTTTCCGGGAAATCCGTTTCGAAGTAGGAATAGTTCAGGACCTGGATCGGGCCCGCAATCCCCACCTTGCCAACGGAATTGAACGCCTGAACACCGGGATGATTCTCGTCCGTGGTCCGGAAAATCTGTTCGGTCATCATTTTCATCTCATCATCGGTGTACTCGGCAATCTCTTCCACATCGATGATGGCGATGGCCGGATTGCCTTCCACGTTGGGATCCTTCAGGGCGATCCGTTTGGCGTCCTTCACTGCGGAGGCGTCCTGGACCATGCACAGGATCGGAACCGGGAAGAAGAGACCGCTCGTGGTGGTCATCTTTTCGGCGACGGACAGGGCATCTGCTTTCTTCATATAGCCGGTAAGCGGGTTGAAATAGCCACCGCCCATCATCACGGCGTTGGCCGCAGCCGCGGAACTGCCCAGGATGGAAGGAAGGCTCTCGGCCTCTTTCTGTAAGGCGGCGCGATGAGCGTCATCCATTACATAAAGCGGATTCAATTGGTCGGAACCGTGAGGTTTGATCATGTGTAACTCCTTGTTTTCAGCATTTTAGGGAATTGATGGGGATTCATGGTAATAAAGTACGTATCGATCTGAAATTTTCATTCTTTCCGCAAGATCAGGTCAGAATGGGGACACCCCTCCAAAATAAGGTCAACATATTACGTGTTTCAGGTTCCGGAGTCAAAAGGTTTCGGCAATCTCTTTCATGTTCTTCGCTTACAGGGGCAGGGACGCCGGAAAAGGTTGAAGCGTGGAAACACTGCCGTTAATATTTGGCCTCGACTGCCGGAATTCATAGATACGGCCGTCAAATCGAGGGCAAGGTGCTTTCAGCGGCTCAAGCTTTTTTGTATTGCCGGCATATAAAAGCATGCCGCAACAATAATGCCTGAATTAAATAGAACGTCCCGTTTTATGAATCCTATCGATATTATTAACGGATACTACACACCCGGATCCAAAGCCCATGAAATTGTTGTCCGTCATGGAGAGGATGTGGCGCGCAAAGCAGTGACCGTGGCAGAAAAAGTCGGTCACCTTAATCCCGATCTCGAATTTATCCGGGAAGCCGCCATGCTGCATGATGTCGCCATCTTCTTAACCGATACGCCGAAGCTGGATTGCCACGGCAAACATCCCTATGTCTGCCACGGATATTTGGGAAGAGAGCTTCTTGAAAACCGAAATCTGCCGAAACATGCCCTGGTCTGTGAACGGCATGTCGGCGTCGGCATAACGGCGGAAGATGTCAGAAGGCACAATCTGCCGCTTCCGGAACGGGACATGATTCCACTCTCCATTGAAGAGCGGATTATCTGTTACGCGGACAAGTTTTTTTCCAAAAACGGCCGGAAGACGGAAACCGAAAAGTCCGTCGAAGAGGTATTGCGCAATATCGCTCGCTATGGCCACGATAAAGTGGCCACGTTTCAATCCTGGCTGGAACTTTTCAGGGATTAACCGAAAACAATTTTCCCGCCGGTATGCCCGGTAACAACGGCGAGCGGCACCAGAAGCAGGTAGAGGATCACCATCAAAATATCGATCGGTTCCGGCAGTAGAATTCCCCGAACGGTATGGATGTAAACAACCGCCGCTGTATAAACAAACAGCAGCAGAGACATGGTCATCTTGAACACGTAAAGGCCTTTCGTGCTCGCTGCGTATTTGAAAATCCAGTGGAAAAAGCCGGTCAGAATGGCCGGGACGGCCGTCAGCAAACCCGTTACGGCGAGGTAGTAGCAGGTGCGTTCAAAATACGCATTACCGGTGAAATAGAAAAGAATCAGAAACAGCGGAGCCAGGGATAAAAGCGCCTGGGGGAAATGTACGGTTATAGGGTGGGGGTGTTGCTTTAAAAGCATGGCCACCAATGGGGGAGGTTGTTTTGTCTTGATGTCTGAAGTCCTTTTTAAGATCCCGACCTGCTGGAATTTACCCAGAACCTCTTCTCCATGCGGCGCATTCTCCAGGGATTCCCCGAGTTCCCTGCCTGCGGCATGTTTTCCCATATGTTTCCCGGTTTTCCAAAGCTCGCTCTCCGATATATCGTAGATCTTTCCGCGGACCGCAACGTAGCAGGGACGGCCTTCCTGCCCATCGAATTCCTCAAGGCTTTTGGGGTCGAGTTCTTTCATCCTGTTGTATCCTCCCTTTCATGCCAGCAGAAGCCGAAGGCGGCGGCAAATTATGAATTGCCCTCTAATATCCTTTCAATTACTATCTTTGTCAAAAAGAAAAACAGGAGGTCTTGTGAAATTCGATTCATCACGCAGGAAATTTCTGCAGGCAGGCTTAGCGCTGCCTGCGGCCGGACTGGTTTCATCTTATCAGCCGCTATCGGCTAACCGGGTGCCGCAGCCAACTGCCTACCGGATGCTGGGCAAAACCGGATTAAGGGTGTCGGCCGTAGGATCCGGGGTCGGCATCACGCCGGATCCTGAAGTCCTCGCACGTGCCATCGACCTGGGAGTCAATTACTTCGATACGGCGCGCGGTTATGGAGCAGGAGAAAGCGAACACATAACAGGGGCGGCGCTCAAAGGAAAAAGAAGCAGGGTCGTGCTGGCCAGTAAAACCGACGCACGGACAAAAGCGGATGTTATAAAGGACATGGACGCCAGCCTCAAGGCCCTCGATACGGATTACCTGGACATCTGGCACCTGCACTCCAGAGATACGCCGGATACGATCACGGATGAAGCGGTCGAGGCCTGCCTGTTGCTTAAGGAGCAGGGGAAAACCCGATTCATCGGCACCAGTACGCATGACATAAATGCCGTAGTGGACACTATCCTGAAAATAGGCCAGTTCGATGTCGTGCAAACGACATACAGCTATGCCCTGAATGCGCCCTTCCGGCAGGCTTCCATCGCCAGGCTGAATGAAGCGGGAATCGGGGTTGTGGCAATGAAAGTCATTATTGCCGTCGCCGGATTCGTGCCCAGGGACGTTGAACTGAAAGACGACGGGCCACTGGCTGCTATCAAATGGGTCCTGTTGAATCCCGCTATTTCCACCACGGTTCCCTATGTAAAAAATATAGCCGAACTCGAAATGAATGTCCGCGCGATGACAGAACCCTACACTCCGGCGGATGAAAAAATGCTTTACGTGCGGAACGAGGCGATCCGTTCCCGGTACTGTCGCATGTGTTACGAGTGCAAGGGGCAATGCCCGAAAGGAGTGCCGGTTACCGACGAGTTGCGGTTCCTGGCCTACAACGACTTCGGCGGCAACTACAGCCAGGCGCATGATTATTTCTCACGCCTTCCGCAGAAGATCCGCAAGGTGCATTGCAGCGACTGCGAAGTATGCGCCATCCAATGCCCCAACGGGGTGGACGTTCAAAAACGCCTGATTCGCGCACAGGGAATGCTGGCCTGATTCTCCGGGTCGTTTGCTGCATCACGGAAAGTGGAGCGACGGACATCCGGGGGGTATCAACGGTTCTGCTTTTTTAACGCATTCACCCATTCGAGGTTTTCCCGGATCATATCCGGAATGGGAAGTTCATAGGGGCAGCGGTCCATGCAGTCGCCGCATTCGGTGCAGTTGCGGGCCTTTTCCCAGATATCTTTGAACATGGGTTGTTGCAGTATCTGATCTCCCATTCTTCGGACCATCGACCGCACACCGAGGGCGAACTGTATGTATATCCCGGCCGTGCAGGGCAGGCAGTAATCGCAGCGGCGGCAGAATTTGCCGTCAAACTCCTTTAGGATTCCCCGGATCTTTTGGTCTTCCTCGCCGGTCAATTTGTAATCGCCCAGGAAAACCTTCCAGTTCTGATCGAAAAGCGCCTTTTCCTCAACACCCGCAAGCACCAGGATATCGGGACAGGAAAACGCCCACTTCAAGGCCGCCTCCGGAGAGCTGATGACTCCACCCGATAAGGGCTTCATTGCAAGAATGCCCACCCCCTTTTCCCTGGCTTTGGGAATCACCTTTTCCCCGGCAGCCGGTTCGAGAAAGCTGTAGCAGACCATAATGGTTTCGAACAGGCCGTCATCGACAACTTTTTCCAGCAGATCCAGGCTATGGCTGGTGATGCCGATGTGCCCGATAATGCCCTGCTCTTTTGCCTTTAACAGTCCCGACAGGGCTCCGTCAGAGGCTATGACCCGACGGTATTCTTCCTCATTGCCGACAGCGTGACATTGATACAGATCGATATAGTCGAGCTGGAGCTCCTTGAGGCTGGCTTCAATATCTCCCTGAATGCCGTCCGCCGAGCGGTTGAAGGATTTGGTGGCGACAACGGCTTTTTTATCCGTTTCTGAGAGCGCTTTTCCTATCCTGTTTTCGCTGGTCGTATACATTCTCGAGGTATCTATAAAGTCCATACCTTTTTCCAGAGCGTGCAATACAACCTCGACGGCCTGCTGCTCACTGACCCGCTGAATCGGAATGCCGCCGAATCCGAAACGGACGGCTTCAATGCCGGTCTTTCCCAATACTATTTTTTTCATACGCATACACCCCGCAATTAAAACGCCTCTATTGGAACACATCCGGTCTTTTTTCCCAAGGCCTGATCCTCGCTTGTTCTCTCCGGGTAATCGTGGGAAAATTAAAGAACCGGATCCGATGCCCCCGGCAGGAAGCCTTGTGGATGGAGAGCATCCGGGGAAGAGCCCACTACCGGCAAAGGAGCTCAAACATGCGGAAAGCTTACCGATTCACCTGGATGCTTGCAGTCGTCATTGTACTGTATCTTGGCTGGACTTTTTATTCGCGATGGAGCGACAACCGCGCTTTCAAACAACGTGTGGAGGAGATCAATGCATCTCAGGAAAGCACCATATCGAAGGCATACGGAGGCGGCGAACTGAAGATATTGGGTTTCTACGCCACCCCGCCCGCTGTCCGCCCGGGGGGAAGCGCGCAGATTTGCTACAGCGTAGCCAGCGCGGAGAGCGTTCGCATCGAACCCCATGTGGACAATGTCTGGCCCTCCTATTCGCGTTGCGTTGCGGTCACTCCAACGGAGGAGACCACTTACAAGCTCATTGCCCAGGATGCCGAAGGAAACACGGTAACGGCCGAGACAACCGTGAAAATGGACCGGGAGTGAACCTCCTGTCGGGGCTTTTCAATTTTTGATTTCCATGCCGCCCATGATAGCCGTCCCGCGAATAATAAGCCGTTTTTCGGCATTCTTTTGAGGATGGGTTTTATCCTCAAAACCGCCCAGAATAGGGAGGCCTTCGTGATCGACAAGCCAGTCATCCGGCACACGTATTTCCCCGCCGCCCATCACGATAAAAACATCGAGGACCGCTTTATCGTCCATTGAGGCGTCCCGCAAATCGATCTCGAATCCCCCCATTATGGCGGTCAGATCCCCCCCTCTGAAATCCTGCGAACTGCATTTCCGTTTTAATCCGCTGAGAATGGCCGAAGCTTTAATGTAGGAACTCGCGTCTGCCGTCTTGCCGGGAGAAGAATACGGGTCCCTGGAGAATATCGAATGATTCAGTATCATCATTACGCCGACTATGATGAGAATCAGCGGCCAGTAATCGCGAAAACTGAAATGGATGAAGTAAAGCCTGTTTAAAATCATCAGTGCGCCGATGATTACGAGAACGATTCCCAACAGGCATCTCGGTCCCCGTTGAGGCTGAACGATGAAAATCAGGCCTGCGACGATAAGTAGAACAGGCCAGAGCCGCAGGTACGCGTGAGGATTCAGAACCCCCATATTCCCTAATAAAAACAGGATGCCGACAGCTATAATCAATAGCCCGAAAACCAGTCGTGCTGCGGCGGTTCCAGATTCACTTTTCATAGCGGATGTCCTTTTCTGTCGAAGAACGCGGGACAGGTTCATCCTTACAACACACCCAATCCCGGAACGGCGAAACAAGGCTTTTACCGAACATGATCCATACTCTTGCCGGAATATCTTTCAAGATCGACATAATCAACGGTGGCCGGGGCCCCGTTCCGGGACTGCCCCCTGATGTTCCCGGCAAATACCGCGGCTATAAAAGGCAACATCGCAATAATCCTAAGAACTTTCATAACTCTCGTTTTCCGTCCCGCTAAGCACGCTTGGACTAAATCCGCCTGCGGCGGATTTAGTCCAAGACCCTATTTCAAAGGTAGAATGCGACCTATCTCATTATTTTACAATTTTTTATTGTGGTCCGTCCCCGATATTTTCTCGGCTTCCTCCAGCCAGCCGCGCCTCAATTTTTCCATGGGGATGCTCGACATGTAGGGTTTTATGTCGAGGACGGGGGTGCCATCCAGCATGTCGATACCTCGAAGATAGAGCATGCATCCCTCGCGCTTAATGAGTTCTACAACCGTCAAACCGATTGCATTCGGGCGTCGCGGGGAGCGTGTGGAAAACACCCCGTGGGGGCGGTCGTCCGTCGGCGGTTTCCCCGCCAACTCGTAACCCTGCGCTTCATGAAAGATCCAGATAAGGAACAGGTGGGAAAACCCCTCAATATCCTGGAGCCCCGGACCGAATTCGGGCAATATTTCGAGGATGCCCTCCAGCGTGTGCTTTGTTCCCAGCCCCTTGGGAACCTGGCTTGTTTCGGAATAGGAACTTCTAATATGCCCGATCGGCCGCATTGTCCATTCTTCCATGAAATCACCCCTTGAATGTAACTTTCGTTTTGAATTATACAACAGCGGGTCTTTGTCGCGGATAATTCACGGAAATGCACCGTCGTGGCAAGGGGCGAACCTGGTGTTCGTCCTTTCCCGTATTTCACAGATGAGTCGAAAGCTCGTGATAAATGCGATCCAAAGCCGGTATTGCAATGGCCGGGAGGATTTCCTATGATTGGATCTTCCGTAGGCCAAGGAGTACCCGTGTCCGCTTCCAAATCCAGAAGTGTAAATTCCACTCAGCTGAATTTTCCGGAGATTAAACCATTGCAGACTGAAAGCAAAGAAGTGTCTGTCAAGCCGGCTGAAACGAAAAAACGGGAAACCGCAGAAAGCATGGCCGGGCGCCAAAGGGATATTTCGATATCGGAGTTCTTCAGCAAGAACCGGCATCTCCTCGGATTCGATAATCCCCGGAAAGCCCTGCTGACCACCGTCAAGGAAGCCGTCGACAATTCCCTGGATGCCTGTGAAGAAGCGGGCATCCTCCCAACATTGCAAGTCGAGATACATCAGCTGGAAGAAGAACGCTTTCGCGTCTGCATCGAGGACAACGGACCGGGAATTGTAAAAGCGCAGATCCCCAAGATCTTCGGCAAGCTGCTTTACGGATCCAAGTTCCATACTTTGAAGCAGGCCCGTGGGCAGCAGGGGATCGGGATATCCGCAGCGGGCATGTACGGGCTTCTCACGACGGGCAAATCGATTGTCGTAACCTCCCGAACGGGTTCGGGAAAACCGGCGCATTATTACGAAATCCAGATTGATACCCGGAAGAACGCCCCGCAGGTAATCACCGATGAAGTGGTGGACTGGGAACCGTCCCACGGCACGAGGGTTGAAATCGAGCTGATCGGAACCTACAAAAAAGGAAGGCACTCCGTCGATGATTACATCCGCCAGACGGCAATCGCCAATCCCCACTGCGAAATCTTCTTTTCCGTTCCGGGCAGCGACGGGCCGCTTCATCTTCAACGCGCTTCCTCGGTCCTGCCCCCGGAACCGAAAGCTATCAAACCGCACCCCTACGGCGTGGAGCTCGGCGTACTCATACGCATGATGAAGGAATCCACCGTTCGGCAACTCAGCGCTTTCCTTCAGAAAGACTTTTCAAGGGTCAGCAGCCGCGTCGCCCGGGAAATCTGCAAGGAGGCGTCTCTGAGACCGTCCTCCAGTCCGCGCACTATCGC
>JAFGTD010000127.1 GCA_016934295.1 Acidobacteriota bacterium | reverse complement strand
TTCATATCCTGCCGTGGAAACATTTTTGCGACCAACTTTGGAGCGGAGAAATAATATGAGGCTGTAGTTGAAAGGAATGTGAAGTTTTATTCTTTTTGATTTATTAATGTTACCGTTATGTTGCCTGCAATTCCTTTTATTATCCAATTTTGCCATGAAAATCAGATCCATAGCTCCCGGTGATTATTCGATCTAATACCAAATTATCTGGATAAGCTATTTTATAGCAATGGGAATACCTACATACTACATACAATAAGCAGTTATAATTGCTTGGGGAAGGGGCATAGAAATAATTGTGGCGGGGTGTTGGGGACGCGTTTCGCAACTGGGTAATGCAGGCGGCCTGAAGTCCGGAAATGACTGTGGATAAAAAAATATGCCTAATTTAACCATCGACGGAAACGATATGGGGAATCTGGCACACTTCAGCCTTTCTTGTGACCGTCCGATTGAAATGTGTTCTAAAATTCAAAGGGATATTTCTGTACTTCAAGGCTGTACAGCCCGAGGATATGTTGGCAAGAAATGCTCCCCACCTTCATCCTCTTGAAATAGATTGATTTATCTTCCTTGACAAGGTTCAAAAAGAATACAGGCGTCCAGTCCTTTCTAATCCTGCACTGTCGTGTCGTATCGGACACCGTCAGGTACTGGCGCCGGCATCTTCACGGAGATCCCGTGATCCCCCGCCGTCCTATCCGATGTATCCACTGCGATAAAAGCGGTGTAGCGGCTAAGGAGGTTATAGTCGATCGATGTTTTTATGATTTCATTCCTGATTTTGTCGCTTCCGGTGCTTATTTCTACCGAGGAAAGATCCTTGATTTTCCATCTCGCCCATATACTCGCGATAGCCGGATGCTGTGACTCTTTTCCATCAAGCGTAATATCGACTGAATATGACTGCCGTGCAGTCCCGGATCGTCCGGTGATACGTATCGATTGATTGCCGCTGCCCTGGAACTTGCCCGTGATCATTACGGGCCTGCCCACGAAAACGTCAGGAATGCGTCGTGGATAAACATCCCTCACCTTCATGTCATCCCAGTCGATCTCGATATCGGTGAGGGCCGGATAGGCTATGCGCTCATAGAACTGGTCCACTTTTTCACCCGCGCTTTCATCCAGACCGACATACGCAACGGCCCCGCGCCCGAACGCTGCCAACTGTTCGATCAGATAACGGTTCACCGAGGTGCCCACGCCAAAGCTGAAAATCCTCGATGATCCGAGTTTCTTGCCGATCATGGCAAGTATTTCGTCTTCGTTGCCTATATAACCGTCAGTCATAAAAGACACGAACCTAAGACGATTCCCATCATGAGGAAAATCAAGTGCCGCATTGATACCCTTGATCATCATGGTTCCCCCTCCATCATCAAGGTGATCAATGTGCTTGAGCGCTCTCTTCACGTTTGATTCGTTAGCAGGCACAGGTTTGCGGCTGAACTGCGATACCGAGTCCGAAAAGCGTATAACCTGGAATGTATCGTTCGAGTCGAGTTTCATAATAGCGTGTTTCACGGCGCGCTTGACTTTTGCAATGGGCTTGCCCGACATCGAACCTGAAGCGTCCAGCACAAAGACCATCTCGCGCGGCATCCTGGGAACGTCCGAGAGGTTGACAGGAGGCTGGAGGACAAGTGCAAAGGTATTTTCCTTTTCGCCCCTGTCCATAAGCATTGCCGTCTTCAATTTATCGCCGGCAACCCTGCAGCGAAGCACGAAATCCTTGTTTGGAACGGTATCATTCTTCTGCAGTGAGACTACGGTTCTGGAGTCAGAGATCCGTTCAACATCGATCAGGTGACTCCGGCTGTAGACTTTTTCGATCTTCATGCCGGCGTCGATATCCACACTCAGCGAAATCTCATGGCCGCTCCTTTCGCCGGGCTTCAAGTACTGAACTTCCATTTTCTGACCGGAAATGCCGCGCGATCCACGTTCGACCGCACCAACACCGTCGGAGTGCCCGGATGGATTGAACCGCGGTCCCACAACCATAGGAAACACAAACTCGTATTCCCCTTCCATGTACGGCAGCGGATTGAAATATGAGATTTTGACCTCAATCTTCTTGCCCGGTTCCAGGTTCGCAACTTTCTGGGTGAAGATATTGGGGCGCTCCTGCGTGAGAAGCGACGCCCGCAATCCCTGTTTCTTTGCTTCCCTGTACAGTTTCTCGGCTTCCTCCCGCTCACGGATGAGGCCCCGGATATGCCGGTCGCCTATCGTCATGATGAAATCAGTAACAGCCGAGTTCTCAGGCAGAGGAAAGACATAAACGGCTTCTATCTTCGTATCGTACGGATTTTTGTAACGTTGAACGACATTCACCGAGGAGATGAATCCCGACACCCTTGCTTTAACATCCGTATGCTCCAGGGGCAGCGGGATCTCTCTTTCCGCCATCTTCGCGCGAAGCTCTCCCTGACCGGGAGAATCTTTACCGGGTTTCTCGGTTTCACCCGTAACCTTCTCTATAATCCACACCTCATCATTCAATCCCGTGGTCTCCCACGGTTCGGCCGCCGATTGAACTGCAAGACCGCTGCTGATACCTCCGCCGCTGCCGGATCCGTAAGCGCTACCACTGCCTGGAGGAGAAGGGGGAGCGACCTTCTTTGAACACCCTGTTGAGAGAACCAGCATCACACCGCAGAACAATGCAACAATTCCGCCCAAGAGTATCGTCTTTTTCATGATCTATTTTTTCTCCTTCTCATCGGTTCGCTTTTCCTGCAAGGCGGGAATGAGGTCAACTTTTGGACTGATTCGCCGGCCACCGGGTTTCGCAGCCGCCATAAGCCTGCATGTCAGTTCCGGCCGGATATTACCTTCCACAGCCACATGAATTATGGCAACCCTGGTTCTTCCCTTTGGCGCATCCGTGCCGGTCGTGAAAGCGGCCAATATGATTCGGCCGCTTTCGAAACCTTTCTGATCGTAATATGGTGCGTCTCTGTATGCTTCTACCTGTCCACCTTCAAGCCCCACGATCCTGATCGAGTTCCGGTCATAAGTGATCTCAACCTGATATGCAGCAAGCGCCTCGCCGCTATCCACCCACAAATCCACACTCAGGAAACGTACTCTGGAAGGCGCCAGGTTTATCTCGCCGGCAAACAGCGGAGAACACAGCGTAAGGATCACTAAACTCATTAAGGCTTTATACATGTCCAGCTTTCTTTCCTACTTTAGTCGGCTCTATTGACACGGCTCTTCTCGCCAACTCGTTGACATCAGCGCTGTCAACGTTCCCATCCTTGTTGTAGTCGTATTCGAGGGAAAGTTTCTCTCCCGCGGCCAGCTTACTGGCGAGAATGTATACATCGACTATGTCACCCGGCGATGTCCGATCGGTTTGCGACGTTGTATGGACCAATCGCCCCTTCTCGCCGATCCTTTCCTGCATAAGCGTCAGAGATAGACCAGCGCAAATGAGAAGCATGGCTGCGGCTGCAGCCGACCATCTCCATACACAAGTTGCACGGATTTTTCTGGCGTTTCTTATCTGAGTTGCCTTTGCATCGGCCATTGCCAGCACAGCTTTATCCACACGCTCCGCGATATTTGCCCCGTCTGATTGTCCCTTGAGCGCTTCGGATAGTTGCTGTTCCAGCGCCGTATCGATTTCATTATTGTCAGTCGTTTTCATGTTGTTTCCTGTTCATTAAGCAAATGAGACAGTCAAAAGGTTCAATTTTTCTTTTGCTTCTGTCGTTGGAGATTTTCTTTAAGCTTAGCAAGAGCCTGGTGGAGGCGCGATTTGACCGTGCCGATTGGGATTCCCATAGTCACAGCTATCTCGCTGAGGTCAAGACCGTCCGCAAACCGCAGCATTACCACCTCCCGCTGAGCCTCGGGGAGAATCCGGACGAACTCCAGCAGTTCGCGGCGTTCAGCCTGCTCATCACGAGGCATGTCGGGCAGTATCCGGTCGAATTCCGGGGCTAAAGGCACGGTTTGTGCCGCTTTCTTTGAACGATTCAGGGCCATATGCTTGGCTACCGGATAGAGAAACGTCTTGAGTTGTGCCCGCAGTTCGAACCCGGGAAACTTGTTGAAAAAGTAGAAGAAGGTCTCCTGGAGCACATCACAGGCATCGTCTTCATTTCCGCTGAACCGGCGAGCAACGGTGAACACCCAGTCGCGGTAACGATGATAAAGCTCCTCAAACGCGGATCTGTCACCTTGATTCGCCGCTTCAACCAGTTCACCATCGCTTCGTCTGGCAGCTTGATCATTCATTGATTGGAGCCTGTTCGATAATTCTTGTTAGTGCGATCCTCTGGATGAGCCGGTTCAAGCAAATATCTATAGGCAGAGCCAGAAGAGCTTGCATCCATTCGGCACATTTGGGATAGAAAGAAGAATCCCCGGTCTTTGTAAACCTTCTCCTTATCAGACCCTATCCATGCTTCTAATTGTCCTGCATAATGCTAAATAATCTCAATCAATACGCTAATAATCTTTCAATACTATTAAGATATAGCAAATAAAGAAACGTGGAATTTCATGCGTACTCATGCTGCTTTTTAATTCAATGTTTATGGCCTATCATCTGACAGGAAACATCCAAATTCTATAAGCCGATTGATTGACATGAGGAAGGAGTGTAGAAAAAGTTTCGTCTGGGTGTCAGGGACGCGTTTCCCAACTGGGTAATGCAGGCGGCGTGACATCTCGATCGTATCGCCTGAATTTTTATGCCCGGAATTGATTGAGGGGAAGTAAAAAATATTTGTCGCAAAATCATGCCTTTGTATAACTATAAAGTGTAAGACCAATTTCTTTACGGAAACACCGATGACAGAAAGCGACAGGTTCTATATAGAACGATGTTTGGATGGCCATCCGGACGATTATCGTCACCTTGTACGGCGCTATCAGTCGGCCCTCATCACAGGCTTGACATACAGGCTGAAAAGCAGGGACCGGGCGGAGGAAACCGCGCAGGAAGCCTTCGTCCGCGCCTGGTTCAACCTGAACAGGCTGAAGAAGCCGGATTCATTCCTGTCCTGGCTCACGGGCATCGCAAACCGTGTAGCCGGGGAATTCCGCAGGAAAGACAAAAATCTGCTTCGACAGGATGACGTATCTATCGTTTCCCAGACAACTTCACCTGCGGAAAGGCATCCGGACGTCGATCTTGAAAAAGCTATTTCGGCTCTGCCCGATGCATACAGGGAAATCATTCTTCTGAGGTATTACGGAGGGCAGTCGTGCAAAGAGGTCGCCGAATCGCTTGAGATACCTTTAGGCACGGTGACCAAGATGCTGTCCCGGGCCTACGCGATGCTGCGCCGGTCCCTTGAAAAAGAATCAGGAGGTGCATTATGAATTGCAGTGAATGTAAAAACCTTTTGATCGAATACGCAGAGGGCCTTCTGGACGCGCATCCGAAAGAGGCTGTCGAGCGGCACCTCGAAGAATGTCCCGAATGCAGGAAAGAGGCCGAAAATATCCGCGTCCTCCGGGACCGACTTATAAAAAACAGCATGGATTCCCGTTCAATCGATCTCGAAGTCATGGTAATGGATCGGATAGACCGAGAACGGAACATCCGGCTGAAGGCCGCCCGTTCCGCAGGTTTCTTTCACCAGATAAGGAGCCTGTTTATGAAAAACACAGTATTGAAAATTGCCGCTGCTGCGGTCGTAGTTTTTGCAGTATTGATAGGCCTGAATTTTTTCCAGGGCGGCGTCACGTTCGCCAGGGTTGCCGAACCCATACTCCATGCCCGGACGCTGGAATACGATGTTATCCTTCCCCGGATTGAGGGGATCCGGTTCCATGATATTGTCGTCGAAGGCAAAATCAGACGAAGCTTTCAATATTTGCCGATGAAAAGGATCTTTGTCAACGAAGGTAAAATCAGAAGAAGTTTTCAAAATATCAAACTGGATGCGATCATCGATGTGGACAATTCAAGCATACTGAATCTGGATACTGTTCACAAAACCGCAGCCTTCGCGGAAGCCGAAACGAACGCCGAAAAGATGCATTTAGACACCACTCGGGACTTTTTGAGACTGGTGCGGGGCGCAGTCGGAGAGGCCCTGAATGGCGCTCCATCGGCAGTTGAAGAATTGGGCCGGGAAACAATAGATGGTCATGTTGTCTTCGGTTACAGGCTGCAGTCCGGAACCGATGGAGAGGAAGTCGTCATCTGGGCCGACCGCGACACGGCGCTGCCGGTCGAGATCGACATCAATCTGGGAATGTCGTACCCGGATAGCCTGCCAGCCGAAAGCGCTGCTGTCGAGAGCGAACCGTCGACTCCCGGTGAGCCTACTGGAGTGAAGCTAGTGAAGGGACCGGTGAAGATTGCGAAGAATTACACCCTGAAGAATATCAGGTTCGACGTGCCCGTCGACGAATCCCTCATGGAAATGCCTTCCGACTACAAGTTGGTTGATATGGAACAGTTTAATACCCTAATGAGGGAAGACGGCATCCGAATCCTGCCGACGGAAATGGAAAACAGTTTCCTCAAAATTCTGCGCCTGTGGTCGGAAAAACTTTCAGACGGCTTTTTCCCGGAACATCTGCCTCTGGCAGATTTCCGCGGCGAGTTCATGTCCGGATTCCCCGCTGCTATGAAATTGACTCCGGAAGAACGTGATGAACTCATAACCGACGAAGTATTGAAAACAGTCGGTCTGGAGCCTGTGGCAAAAGAGTTCCTGATAAACTTGAATCCCGAAGAATGGGAGGATTTTCTAATAACCGTTTCCGACGGATTCAGGTTTATCGGCAACCTGGAATTTAACGGCGCCGAATGGCAGTACTCCGGCGATGGCGTGCAATGGGGTGAAGGGGATCGGGAGATCTTCCGCTACCAGATGCCGGATTCTTCCTGGCGCGTCGTCTACGGAGATCTTCATGTAGAGGACCTCCCTGCTGAAAATAGCCGGCGTTAGTTTCGCTGCAGCAATCGTACATTCGGGCCGGCGCGCGTATCCGTTCGGCCCGAATTACTGCATACAGGGGCGCATGCTCAACAGGCTATCATCGAACTGCACCTACAAACGAAGAAACCTTAATCATACATGAAATAATCCGTTTGATTTTTTAGCAGAAACGAAATGTTGTGGCTGGGTGTTAGGGACTCGTTTCGCAACTGGGCAATCCAGGCAGCTCAAAAAAGAGGCACCGTTCTAGGTGCATCCAGAGCCATTTTACATAGTATCGTAAAATGGTCTTGACTATTTTACGATACTATGTAAATTAGTCAGGCATGGAACCACAAAGAGCTCGGCTCTACGACAACATCCTGATCGAACAGATTCGAAGCCATCGGCAGATGGCATTTGTAACAGGCCCCAGGCAGGTTGGCAAAACAACCACATGCAGGAATATCGGCGATAAGTATCTTAACTGGGACAACCAGGACGACAGAAATATCCTTTTGGTTGGTCCTGCGGAAACAGCCCGGCATTTGGGGCTTGATAGACTAAAGACGTCGCCTGCTGTTGCGGTCCTGGATGAATTACACAAGTACCGCCGCTGGAAATCTTTTCTGAAGGGTTTTTTCGACACATATACAGATCGTGTTCGCCTACTTGTAACAGGCAGTTCCAGGCTGGACCTGTTCCGAAAAGGCGGGGATAGCCTGATGGGGCGATATTTTCTTTATCGCATGCACCCTTTCAGCATTGCTGAAACCATTTACCGGAAAACGCCGGATCCGGAAACTGTAATCCGTCCTCCCCGGAAAATTTCACCAGTTGACTATAATGCGCTATGGAAACATGGCGGTTTTCCCGAACCGTTCCTCAAACGCGATCCTTTATTTACACGACGATGGAATAGCCTCCGACAACAACAATTGTTACGCGAAGACATAAGAGAATTAACGCACATTCATGAAATCGGCCAACTGGAAGCGCTTGTAATCCAGCTTCAGGAGCGGTCCGGAGATCAAATTATCTACAGCAAACTCGCAGGGCGAATTCAGACAACAGTGGATACAGTCCGTCGTTGGATCGATACACTTTGCGGGCTATACCTGGGATTCCTGCTGAGACCATGGTTCAAAAATGTTTCCCGATCTCTGCGCAAGGAACCCAAATGGTTTCTTCGTGACTGGTCCAGGATCTCGGATGAAGGTAAACGCGCTGAAACATTTATCGCCTGTCACCTTCTCAAGGCGGTGGAAGGATGGACCGATCTTGGGTTCGGTAATTTTCAACTGGGATACCTTCGGGACAAAGACAAACGGGAAGTGGATTTTATAGTCATTCGTGATCAGACCCCCTGGATTCTGGTTGAAGCCAAGAAATCAGACGAAAAACTCAGTCCATCGCTGGCTTACTATCAACAACAAACCGGAGCGCCATACGCATATCAGGTTGTTATGGATTCCGAATTCATTGATGCAGACTGTTTCGCCCAATCCGGTCCGCCTATGATAGTTCCTGCCAAAACATTCCTGTCCCAGTTGCTTTAGTCCCTGTTGATGGGATAAACCCATTTCAAAGAACCGAATTATAAAAAGTTCTTTTTGATTTTTAATGGAAAAATTATGGCTAGGTGTTAGGGACCCGTTTCGCAACTGGATGATTGAAGCAGCCTGATTCAAACAGGTCCCAGTTTCCGAAGGGATGCTCCTTTACCGGCAGAATAACCTACTGTTCCTTTTGAATAGTGACGGCAGTAATGACGCCGGAGAACTCGCTCGAGTCCACACCCAGGTATTCCACTTTCACCACGTCATTTTGCAGTTGGAAACACGGCTCTATGGAACTAATCAATAAGGTCCGTACATCAGCTCGATACCGCACTTTGAAGTAATTGTCCGTAACATAATGCAGCTCTTGACCTTTGGAATTTCGAACCAATATATCCATTCTCATAGGGGGGCTGCATTGAACCGATACCGCCTGGCCCACCATCTTTCCCGCGGGTCCGGCCGGTTTCCGCAAAGCATCAGGAAGACGGAACTCCTTGCTATCCTTTGCCGTCAGGATTTGCTTAAGCCTTTCCGTATATAGCTTCCCTGTCGTTAGATCCCCCTGGTATCGGTCGAAGATCTTTCGCCCAATCTTTATTGCCTCCTCGTTTCTCCCCATTTTGACGAGTATTCCAATGACATGAATACGATAGGTATCGGATAAAGGCTGCAGCATGCTTGCTTTTACCATTAAAGACAGCGCCTCAGGCAATCTATCCTTCTGCGCCTGCAGCAGGAATGAAAGCATCACATAAGCCGGTTCGAATTGCGGATTGACCTCAATGGCTTTTCGGAGATGCTTTTCGGCGGCAGTCGCATCTTCGGGAGAATTCAATCCCAACTTGGATTCCGCCGCATAATAGTGGGCCAAATAGCTGCTTGGATCCAATTCGGCTGCCGAAGTGAAAAATTTCCAGGCTTCCTGTCGATCTCTGGACTGCAAGTAGTAAAATCCCAGGGCTTCATGGACACGACTGTTTTGAGGCTCGAGCCGAAAAGCCTTGTCCAGTATTTTTTTGGCCTTTTTTCTGTTTAAAAACGCCATCTCCTCTCCCTTTAAAGCCAGAGATTCCACCTCTGAAAGCTTTCGGGATGGATACTGCTCCTTGTCGAATTTTGCCGACTGAGTAGCGCGCTGCTTATGAAAAGATACTTCTTTAATATAGTTCGCGAATTCATTCTCAAGAAGTTTCAGGTCGCCGAATGCCTGAACTGCGGCATCTCCTTCCGGAATTCCTCTCCGGATCAGACCGGTAAATGTCTTCAACTTCCCCTTATGCGCCCCGTCATCCGCAAAGAGCAGGTAATGCACCAATGCCCAGGATTGATCACGCAGGATATTACTGATGCTGCTTCTGTTCGAACTATATAAATAGTCGGCATCCGCTTTTCCTGAAAGGAGAAGTTCCAGGGGAATCCTCTTTTTGGGATTTAAATCAGGCTTCCCGGGTTTACGGTTGGGGGAAAACAGATTATTACGAATGACTGATTTCATTCCAAGATCCACCCACACCGGGAGGGCGCTATAATTCCGGCTCTGCAGTTGATAAAAATAACTCCGGCCCAAGCCACCTTCACCTGAAGAGACCCGCCCCTTATCCAGTCGCATCATTCCCCGATTCGGACCGGGAAGCATCAAATCCTTTGGCCTATCCCGACTCCCATTCCACAGATCCTTTATGGCCACGACGGTCCAGGGAGTCTCACGATCATTTGTGAACTCAATGCACTGATAAAGAATATTGTGGAAATTATCGAGTGCATGCACCGTTTCTCTGGCCAAGCGTTCATTATCGCCGATAACGACAACGTGAGGGCTCCTTACCTCTATCAATCTGTCATCGGCCCAGCTGATCGATGATAAAAACAGAATAATTAATAAAAACAGAGCCGTGTATTTCAGCTTGGTAACCATTCTCTCTCCAAGAAGTTGAAGGTGGCCTTTTAACAAGGAAATCCGAGTGCCAGCTCCTACAGCACGTGCCTCATGGAAGAATAAACACCTGTTTATAAAATCTCTGCGTATGGAAAAACAGCCCTCGTTATTAAATCCTTCCCTATCAGGCTCGTCGCTGTTTCTTAAAATGCCTTTAATATTAACTATTCTTAATCAGTAAACGGATGATTTTTCGATATTACTACAGAGAGGAACAAAGGAATGTAGAATTCTGAATCATTTGATTTGGTTGAGGAAGGGGTGCAGAAAAAGTTGTGGCTGGGTGTTAGGGACGCGTTTCGCAACTGGGCTATACAGGCGGCGTGATATTTCAGATTTTATCAAATGTGATCAGCCCGATACTGGAATATATTTCTGTTCATATTGACAATTTATGCTATTAAAATCTAAACTGCTGAAATGATTGAACGAAATCTGGAAAGCAAATTACTGGAGCATGCACACTATTACCCGATTGTGACAGTGACAGGCCCCAGGCAATCCGGAAAAACAACTCTTTGCAGACATGCATTTCCCGAAAAAAAATACGTTTCGCTGGAAGCGATGGACGTTCGTTCATACGCAACCCAAGATCCCCGGGGTTTTCTCAATGAATATCGGGAGGGTGCGGTCATCGATGAAGTGCAGCACGCTCCGGACATAATGAGTTACCTGCAGACCGAGGTGGATTCAAATGATGCGTCGGGTCGCTTTATCCTGACCGGATCGCAACACTTCATTCTATCCGACGTCATCAGTCAATCACTGGCGGGACGAACCGCGGTTATGACGTTGATGCCCACGGGACTCGATGAACTCCGCCGTTTTGAATCCCCCCCAATATCGATGTTTGAAACACTCTGGGCTGGGGGGTATCCAAGAATTTTCGATAGGAAGATTCCTCCGCAGGTGTGGCTCGCAGACTATGTAAACACCTACGTCCAACGGGATGTTCGCCAAATATTGAATGTTACCGATCTGACCGCATTTACCTCGTTTCTGAAACTTTGTGCCGGCAGAACGGGACAGATACTTAACATTTCTGCGCTTGGTTCCGATTGCGGCATCAATCACAATACCGCAAAGGCATGGCTGAGTGTCCTGGAAACAAGCTTTCTTATTTTCAGGCTTCCAGCGTGGCATGTTAATTTACGCAAGCAGATCGTAAAAGCGCCCAAACTGCATTTTCTCGACAGCGGCCTCGTCTGTTACCTGCTTGGAATACGCTCCCCGGATGAACTCCGCCACCATCCATTGCGTGGAGCCATTTTCGAAAGTTGGGCGGTCTCGGAAATATACAAGCGCCTTGTACATCAGGCCGTTGTACCGCGCCTTTTCCATTATCGGGACAGCAAGAGACTGGAGGTGGATCTGATTTGCGAGAGCGGAGACAAACTTATCATGACGGAATTCAAATCCGGTGAAACGATTGCCCGTGATTATTTTTCGCCGCTTCATAAACTTTCCAGACAATCATCCGCATCCGCCAATCGGACGGAAATCATCGAACGACTGATATATGGGGGAGACACAAGCCAACAACGATCGGAAGTAAACGTCAACCCCTGGTCGGATATCGTCAAATTGCCATGGTGATTGATCCGGTTTAGCTTATAGAAAACTAGCGCCGTTTTTTCAAATGTTCTGCGATATTAAACCGGTCCTGCATACTAATAATGAAAATGATTATCCGTAAATGGAATCTTGAATGTTCCGGGAGTGTCGCTGGAACGGATTGGAATGTTGTGGCTGGGAGACAGGGATTCGAACCCCGATCAGGCGGTCCAGAGCCGCCCGTCTTACCATTAGACGATCTCCCAGCACTGGTTTTCATTTTAAGAAAACAACGAATCAGATTCAAGCCCAAACAATACAGCAGCTTACTTACCCGGTCCGACGGGCGGCGATCTTCGCCCGGGCATCCCGGCAGGGTAACCGTACGGTTGCATACAGTAGCATCGGATCCAATACCATTCCTGTTCTGCACAGACCCACTGCTCCGTTGTCCACCGAAAGTTAAAATGCCACGTGCTGTTGTATTTCCGGGGGCTTCCTGCCATTTTATGCCCCGGAAAGCGGGAGTGCCGGCAAAAGAACCGCATAGGAACGAAACAAGGACGATCAAATATATTGAACAAAGAGCCTGAAAACGGACACTAAATATATATAGAAGCAGTAATTCGTGATTCAAGCTGCGTGGCTACACCGATTTTACTTGAATCTCCGTTCTCTGATGGAATTGATAATTAAGATTTTACCGGGGGGGAGTTAGGGCTGGAACAACCTGAATGTGCAAAGCAGGTTTTGGATGCACATTTTTTCGAACTCCGGGAGGAAGATTTTAATATTGTTGATTTTAACGCCTGTAATCCTTAGAATTTAGTACGATGGAAACCAATAAGGGGGATGGGCAATCTATGAAACGCCTTTTTAAATTTTACATTTTTGCCACAATGGCTTCCGCGTTAATTCTTTTTCCGGCAATGGGCTCGTATCTTATAGGGGCTCCACTGTTTCAGGATGAGGCGGAAGGAAATTCCGTGGAATATGAAACCGAAGAAGAATACGATGCCGCTCAAAAGGAATACGACACCTATAATGCGGCTGTGAACGAACCGGACCTACTGAAACGGGGCGAAATGCTCTTCGAGTTTATAAAAACGTACCCGAAATCAGATTATATTGAACTCTACGTGAATCCGACCTATCTACAACTGCTCACGGAATGTAACGATAATCAGAATTTTGAGGCGCTTGAGGAACTGTCTGAAAAATGGCTGGAGCTTCATCCCGATGATACGAGAGCGATCGCCTATGCCTATAGAGCGGCCGTAAAGCTCAACCATGACGAAAAAAGTATCAAGTACGCCCTCAAAATTTATGAAATCCAGCCGACGGTAGGTCTCGCCTTATCTGTCGCCCAGACCTACGACAGGCTTGGAAATTTTGAAAAGTACGTTGAATGGTGCGAAACAGTCTTCACCTATCCGGAATACAGTGTCGACTATACCCTTCGGTTTGAAATCCTGAGAAAATATGCCGATGAAGGGAATATTGCCAAGGCGGCCCAATACGCCGACCAGATCCTTAAAGTACTGGAATCGACTGAAAAACCGGATGCAGCCGGCCGGGAAAATCTCGCGACAATACAGCGCATTTGCCACCACATCATCGGCATCCATTATTTTGATACGGAAAAGTTCCAGGAAGCCATCAAATATTTCGACGCCGCCCTCAAGAACGAGGGTTACCAGGAAGGCTTTTACTATATCGCGCGATGCCATTGGGCATTGTCCGAAGGCCTGACAGAGTCCGAAGGCCGGACAGAGGTGGCGGAATTGGCGGCTGACTATTTCGCGGCCGCAGAAATATTCGGCGGAGAATATACGCAGAGAGCAAAGGAATACAAGGAACAGCTGTACAAACCTCTTCACAATAATTCGCTGTTCGCCATCGAAAAAGTCGACAAGAGGGGACAGGCCATAATCGACAAATATTCCGGTCAAAAAAAAACTGAACTTACCGAAGTAAGGTAAGAGTAAGGTCGTTATATAGAATCCTTATAGCCCGTATCGATTGCAGCCTGACCGGCAGAATCGATACGGGCTAATTTTTTTGTCCGAGATTTATTAATAGGAAATTGTTCTGTAGGATTATACAGGATAAAAAATAGGCCGGATACTTATCGCTATAGCTGAAAAAGTATCCGGCCTTCAATTTTCCCCGGGGAATTACCGGTGGGCAGCTTTGTGCTTTGCCGCGTCCAGGCGGTAGATCGCGCGTATTAGCGCCAGCTGTGCACGATCAAAATCGATATCGACACTTGCAGAAGCCAGTATCTTTTCCGCTCTTGTTTTCGCTTCCTCGGCTCTCTTTATATCGATATCGGAACCTGCCTCGGCGGCCTGGGCAAGAATCACTACCCGCTCGGGCAGCACCTCAATGAATCCCCAGGAGCAAAACAGATATTCCACCTTACCGTCCAACGTATACTCAATCTCGCCTATGCCCAATTCGGCCAGAAGAGGGGCGTGGCCCGGCAGGATACCCAGATACCCGGTATTCGCCGGTACCGTCACGGAATCGACGTCCCCGCTGAACAGGTGGCTTTCGGGCGTTACGATTTCAAGATGTATTTTTTCAGGTAGTGCCATAATTTTCGATTCGAAAGTCTGGGTTTAAAATTCCGGATTCAAGCATCGATCCGCTGAAATCCAAAATAATGAATCATTGTATTTCATTGGCTGTTACGCCGTAACCGCTTCTACGCCGCTTCAATTTGCTTGGCTTTTTCCAGAACCTCGTCGATTCCACCCACCATGTAGAAAGCCTGCTCCGGAATCTGGTCGTATTTCCCGTCGCAGATACCGCGGAAACTGTCGATACTTTCTTTGACCGACAGATACTTCCCCGGAATGCCCGTGAACTGCTCGGCGACAAAGAACGGCTGGGAGAGGAATTTCTGGATTTTCCTGGCACGATTCACGGTGAGTTTATCTTCTTCGCTCAATTCATCGATACCGAGAATTGCGATAATATCCTGAAGGTCCTTGTAGCGCTGAAGAATACGTTTGACCTCGCGGGCGACATTATAATGATCGTCGCCGATAACGCGCGGATCCAGGATTCGGGATGTCGAAGCGATCGGATCCACGGCCGGATAAATACCCAACTCCACAATCCTCCGTTCCAGGTTGGTCGTAGCGTCAAGGTGGGCAAATGTCGTTGCCGGAGCCGGATCGGTATAATCGTCGGCCGGAACGTAAATGGCCTGAATCGAAGTAATCGATCCGTGCTTTGTCGAGGTGATCCGCTCCTGCAGCTCACCCATTTCAGTCGCCAGGTTCGGCTGGTATCCCACGGCAGACGGCATGCGTCCGAGCAGCGCCGAAACCTCCGATCCTGCCTGGGTGAAACGGAAAATGTTGTCGATAAAGAGAAGAACGTCCTGATGCTCTTCATCCCTGAAGTATTCGGCCGCCGTCAATCCCGTCAGACCGACTCGCAGGCGGGCTCCCGGAGGCTCCGTCATCTGCCCGTAAATAAGAGCCGCTTTTTCGATAACGCCCGATTCCTTCATTTCCAGCCAGAGATCGTTTCCTTCACGCGTACGCTCGCCGACTCCGGCAAATACGGAAAATCCTCCATGGTGCATGGCGATGCGGTGAATCATTTCCATGATAACAACGGTTTTTCCAACGCCGGCACCGCCGAACAGGCCGATTTTCCCGCCCAGCACATAGGGTTCCAGAAGATCGATCACCTTAATGCCCGTTTCAAGCATCTTGGTTTCGGTGCTTTGATCCTCAAAACTGGGGGCGGGACGGTGGATGGGATAGTACGTTTTAGCCTCGATAGGACCCTTCTTATCGACCGGCTCTCCGATCACGTTGATGACGCGACCCAGGGTTTCATGCCCTACGGGAACGCTGATCGCCTCACCGGTATCGATGGCCTTCATTCCACGGACCAATCCGTCGGTAGGCTGCATGGAAACGCAACGAACGCGATTTTCGCCGAGATGCTGCTGCACCTCGGTAACAATCCTGGAAGGCTTGCCTTCTACTTCCCCCTCGATGTTTACGCAGTTGTAGATCGCGGGAAGATGGTTTTCCTCAAACTCACAGTCGACCACCGGGCCAATAATTTGTACGACTTTCCCAATTTGTGTCATTAACGTTTCTCCTGCCGTCAATTGAGACGCGATTTATAAATGATGTCGGATTTCACGCGCGTATTATCATTCGGTTGATACCGCTCCACTGACGACTTCGATCAATTCTTTAGTAATCCCGGCCTGGCGAACCTTATTTGCATGGAGGGTTAGGCCTTCAATCATTTCGCCGGCATTATTTGTAGCCGCTTCCATGGCCGCCATGCGCGCCCCCTGTTCGGAAGCCGCCGCTTCGAGGAGCGCCCGGAATATCTGTGCTTCGACGTGACGGGGAAGCAGGTTTGCAAATATCTCGGCTGGAGGTTCATCGTAAAGATAATCGAGACGAGCGGTATCGTCCGGATTCTCAAGCCGCTGAATCGGCAGAATCGGCTCCATGATCACCCGCTGTTGTACAACGGACTTGAATTCGTTATATACAAGCCAGATCTGGTCCTTTTCGCCTTTGGTAAATACTTCGATAAGATCCCGGGCAATGGCCGCCGCATCCGCGAAGGTCGGTTGTGCGAGGACGCCGATGGCTTCATTTCTTACCGCATACGCCCGGCGCCGGAAGAAATCCCTGCCGCGTTTGCCCAGGATATTCAGTCCCACCTGTTTGTCGGAATTTTTAACCAGGAAATCGAGCGCTTGCCGGATAATATTCGTATTGTAGGCGCCGCACAATCCCCGGTCCGCCGTTATAACCACAAGCTCTATACGATCGTCCCCGCGAGTCGCCAGAAGCGGATGCGCCTGCTCCGGCACCCGCGATGCCAGGCTGTTGAGCACGGCAACCATCTGCCGGGCATAGGGGCGCGCGGCGATAACGCGGTCTTGCGCCTTCCGCAGCCTTGCAGCCGAAACGAATTTCATGGCGCGGGTTATCTGCTGGATGTTTTTGGCGCTGGTAATACGCCGCCGGATATCTCGAATATTCGCCATCTGGTTCCCTGATTGCTTTTAAGCGGTTAACCGCTCGGCTAAGCGGCAGACCGCTTGGCTATAAATTGTTCTTTGTATTCTTTCAAGGCAGCAAGAAGCTCTTCCTGCAAAGCGTCGCTTAACGCTTTCTCTTCCGAGATTTTCTGCATCAACGCACCCTTGGATGTATCCATGAACCGGAGCATTCCATCCAGGAAAGTATGCACCTCCTCCACCTTGATATCATCCGTAAGGCCCTTGGTTCCGGCGAAAATGGATACGACCTGCTTCACAACATCCAGCGGCCGGTACTGATCCTGCTTCAGGATTTCGGTCAACCGTTCTCCTCGAGCGAGCTGTGCCTGGGTGGCTTTATCCAGGTCCGATCCGAATTGGGCGAAGGCTGCCAATTCGCGATACTGTGCGAGATCCAGACGCAGGGTGCCTGCGACCTGTCTCATAGCCTTAATCTGCGCGTTGCCTCCCACACGGCTTACGGAGTTGCCGACATGGATGGCAGGCCGGATACCGGCATGGAACAGATCCGATTCCAGGAAGATCTGCCCGTCCGTAATGGAAATAACGTTGGTGGGAATATATCCGGAGATATCCCCGGCCTGGGTTTCAATAATCGGCAGGGCGGTAAGGGATCCGCCGCCCAGTTCGTTATTCAACTTGGAGGCTCGTTCCAGTAAACGGGAGTGCAGATAAAAGACGTCGCCCGGGAAAGCTTCCCGTCCGGGGGGGCGCCGCAGAAGCAGTGAAATTTCGCGGTAGGCCGCTGCATGCTTCGACAGATCGTCATAAATAACAAGCGCGTGCTGCCCTCTGTCACGGAAATATTCGCCCATCGCACATCCCGCATAAGGGGCAATATACTGCATGGTAGCCGGATCGGAGGCGGATGCCAAAACAACGATGGTCTTGTCCATGACTTCGGAGTCGGTCAGAGTTTTGACCACCTGGGCCACAGTCGACCGCTTCTGTCCGATCGCAACATAGATGCAGATAACATCGGTATTCTTCTGGTTGATGATCGTGTCCACGGCGATGGCGGTCTTCCCTGTCTGGCGGTCGCCGATAATCAGTTCGCGCTGGCCGCGTCCGATCGGGATCATCGAATCAATAGCCTTCAACCCGGTATTCAGGGGCTCTTTCACCGGCTGCCGATCGACGACGCCCGGAGCCAAACGCTCGATTTGCGCATATTCGTTTGTGTTGACGGGACCGCGTTCGTCAATAGGCTCGCCCAGAGCGTTCACAACGCGTCCGACGATCTCCTGCCCGACCGGAACCGACATGATGCGCTTCGTACGCTGAACCACATCGCCTTCCTTGATCAGCGTAAATTCACCGAACAAAACCGTCCCGACATTGTCTTCTTCCAGGTTGAGCGCGATTCCCTTGACCCCGTGGGGGAAGTCAAGAAGCTCTCCGGCCATTACATTGTCGAGTCCGTGTATGCGGGCGATGCCGTCGCCTACGGAAATGACCGTCCCGACTTCACTTACAACCATGCCGGATTGGAAATCCTTGATCTGATCTTTCAAGATCTTGCTTATTTCGTCAGCTTTGATCTGCATGCTCTAATTCCCTCTCTTTGCGAGTCTTCGGCCCAGGATCGTCTTTTGAATTCTTAAAAAACAGGTGTATTCCGACAGGAATCCAAACCTCCATCCGGGTCCAGCTAGGCTTCCGCCAGCCTCCGTTTCATTTCGGCAAGCTTTGTTTTTATGGAACCGTCAAAAATCGTGTCGCCTATCTGGACGACTATTCCTCCGAGGAGACCCGCATCGGTCTGCGGTTCCATGTTCACCTGTTTTCCCGTAGCACCGGAAAGTCGTTCTCCCAGGGCTTGCAGTTCCGGTGAATCCAGCGGCAATGCCGTCGATACTTTAGCCGACACATAACCGTTATGTTCGTTGACTGCGTCCAGATAACTCTCATAAATCTGTTGGAAACAGGTAATCCGGTTGTGTTGCAGAAGGACTTTCAGAAAGTTGTGCGTGATCGACTTTGCGGGATGCACCTCGATCACACTGTCGAGCAGCCTCTCCTTTACCTGGCGCGGCACGCCGGGGCTGTCAAAGGCTTCCAGAAGATCCGGTACGGCTTTGAAAATTTCACTGTAAGTCTTGAGGTCTTCCGTTACTTCCGCTTCGATGTTTTGCTCAAAAACAACTTCTGCCAGTGATCTGGCATAGCGTCCTAGGATCGCAGACGATATCAATATTTGCCTCCCAGATTCATTTCCAGGCGTGTAAAAAGCAGCCTGCAACCGGCACCCGCGATTCCGCTCTGTGAATTCATCTTCCCGGGAATATTCGAGACAACCGGACAAATTGCGACAATTCTTCTTACTCCAAAAATATGCCTTCTTATCCGACGAACGATTTCTTTACTTCCATGAGAAGGTCGGTTCTGTCAAGGCATAACGTCAGTAATTTTGAAGACAGCCCGCCTTGGCGGGCTCACATTTTTTGCGCC
>JAFGTD010000126.1 GCA_016934295.1 Acidobacteriota bacterium | reverse complement strand
CGATTCCGACCCCGACGCCGATGGATTCCCGGCACAGCTTTTCGCTTCGAAAAGAGTCACAGGCCGGAAGCCGGAAAAACTAATCGGGTATAGGATCTATGGTTTTGGGGGAATGGAAGAATTTAACAATACCTTCCGCCGTGATCCAGATTACGATGATGACCACAATGCCGTTAACCGAGAACAATAGCCACTGCAGGCGATCGAGGAAATCAGCCTGGTTCATGAGGGTGGCCCAAAGCGTCATGACAGCCATGAATAGAGCAGGAGGTCCGGCGACAAGCCAGAAAAGGGAACCCCTGCGGCGCAGGTAGAGGGTGATGATGATCAGGGCCAATGCTGCAAGGGTCTGGTTTACCGCACCGAACATGGGCCACAGCGTCAGGGCGCCTTTTCCGTCGGCGCCGTTGGCGAATGCCAGTAGCGCAGCCGTCACTACAACCAACAGAGTCGCGAGGTGACGATTGCGGAAAACGTTGATTTTCATATCGGAGGCGATTTCGCAGATAACGTATCGCTGGATGCGTGTTGCCGTATCCAGGGTGGTTCCGGCGAAGGAGGCGACAAAGACACCCATGATGATTATGGCAACCTGATGCGGGATACCGGTGGATGCGATCATGTTGGCGGCTCCGATTACAAAAGCGCCTATTTTCGATCCCAGTCCATCCGCCGCGGTCCAGGAGGCATAGTGGGTGGTCCATGCCTGCACTCCCGTGACGGTTTCTCCCGAGGCTGCGGTATATCCCATGCCGATCCCGGCTGCGACGGCCGCAATAACCAGTACCGCCAGAATGCTTTCAACAAGCATGGAGCCGTACCCGACGAACAGGGCGTCCTTTTCATTGCTTACCTGTTTTGCGGATGTGCCTGATGAGACGAGCGAATGAAACCCTGAAATAGCGCCGCAGGCGATGGTAATGAATAGAAAGGGCCACATTGGGGGGGCTGCTTCAGGGTTCAGCTGAAGGGTCGGTGCGACTAATTCCAGATTGCCTCCAAGGGCGCTGAAAAAAACACCGGCAACTAATAGAGCCATGGCTATCAACAGCTGGTAGGCATTGATAAAATCTCTCGGCTGCAGGAGAGTGGTGACCGGCAGGACGGAAGCAAAGTATGCATATATCAGTAGAAGGATGGTCCAGATTCCGGTTGCCGGGAGACCGAACAGGGAGGGCATTTCTATCGGGATATAGCGCCCGATGATCATGACGCCATACATGAAGAGCACGGCAATAATCGAGGCAACGGCTATATTGGCGCCTTTTTTATAGATAAAATACCCGAGTGCCAGCGAGATCGGAATCTGAAGCCATACGGCGGCTACGGAGGTCGGGTACATGCTGAAAATGATGGCAATGATCAGGCCGAATATAGCTATAACGATCCAGAGAGTTATAAAAACGATAATAAAAAAGAGAAAACGCGTTCGGCTGTTGATGTACCTGGCGGTAAATTCCGAAAGAGATTTGCCCTCGTTTCGCATGGAAATAATGAGAGTGCCGAAGTCGTGTACGGCACCCATAACGATGGATCCGATAAATACCCATAACAAAGCGGGGAGCCATCCCCAGATAATCGCAATAGCGGGCCCGACGATCGGGCCGGTGCCTGCAATGGAAGTGAAGTGGTGCCCGAATATGATTCCTTTGCGTGTCGGCACATAATCGATGCCGTCTTCCAGCTCTTTAGCGGGAACGGACGCCTGGCCGGATATTTTAAAGACCTTTTTGGCGATGAAGCGCCCGTAGGTCCAGTACATAACGATATAGCCGAAAAACGTTGCAACCAGTAATAGAAATGTTTCCATAATCCTTAAACTCTGTTTGTTTTTTTAATAGGACGCTTCTTCATATTATCCAAGAGCCCAATTCTAAAGGTATCATGATTAATGTCAAGCAAGGGAGAACGGCTGCAGAAAACTGTAATGCGCCACAAAGGAGAAGAGAACGGGTAAATATATCGTTATCCTCTGCGAACTCTGCGTCTCTGCTGTAAGTTTTTGATAGGGTTTGGATTAATTAGTGAATAGGCTATGGATTCAAATGCTCAACTGATGAATGTGAGGAAAATATGGGATAGGGTACCTCACAACGCCATGACCGACCTGGTCCGATTCGGTAATTTCCGGCTTTGCCTTCCGGGGGGGATACAAGTTATGCGGGCCTGTGCCGGCATGGCGGTATTCTATGGACCAGCTATTACTCCTCCCACGAGCAGCGCGCCGGCATCTATCTTGCTGAAGTAAAACTGCCGTAAAGAATACCCGTCCATGCGGATTCAGGCATCCCTTACGGCAGGCTGCCGTAAATCAGGATTCCTGCTCATCCGTCAGAGGCTTGAACATGTCTTTAGAAACCTGGCAGATGGGGCAGACCCAGTCTTCCGGGATGTCTTCAAACGGGGTGCCCGCAGCGATATCGCTGTCGGGATCCCCCTTCTCAGGATCGTAGATGTAACCGCAGACGGAACATTTATACTTTTGCATTGGTTTGGGTTTTTCCTCCGATGATTTTTGGGGTTTTAGAATACGATCCCGGAAAGCATCCGCAAGCAGATCCAGGGCGGCAAAATCCTTTTCTCCGGGGAGTCCCTTTGAAAGAACGGGGGGGATAACCTCGACACTCAGGCCTGGAACAAACGACTGGAGCATTTCGGTGAGTCGGCCGCCCCAGCCGAAGGATCCGATAATGGAAAGGTATTTTGCTTTAGGCCTCAAAGCATTGGCCAGAAGCGCGGCATAGGCGACTTTGGGGTGCGGACCTGCCAGCACCATTGGGGATCCAAGTACGATGCCGGAGGCATCGACGAGGGACATTGCAAGCTTGCCTATATCCGGGTTGTTGAGATTGAACTGCTCTGCATGGACGCCGCGATCGGCGCATGCATCGATAAAATGTTCCACCATGATGCGGGTGCTGTCATGCATGGAAATATACGGGACCACGACAAGGTTCTTCGGCTCTCCCGTCGCCCATTCGCTGTAGGCATCGATGATCGGTTCCGGTCGTCGATGGATCGGGCCGTGGCTGGGGGCGATGATTTCGGGCGCGAGTTTTTTAACTTTCTTAAGATTGGATGCAATCAATCTTCTGAAAGGCATCATGATCTCCGCGTAATATCTTTTTGCAGCCGGCAGTACGGCACCTTCATCGGCGACGAACAGGTCCGCACAGGCTATGTGGGAACCGAACAGGTCGCAGGGCATGAGTATCTTCTGTTCCGGGATCCAGGTAATCATGGTTTCGGGCCAGTGGACCCAGGGAAAGTTGATGAATTGCAGCGTTTTTCCTCCGAGATCGACAGTGTCGTAATCATTCACCGTCATGATTCTTTCGGCTGCAACCGCCAGCATATCCATGATCATGGCTTTACCTATCTGGCTGGTTACCACCCTGGCCATGGGAAACGCTTCGAGGATATCCGGAATCGTTCCCGAATGGTCCTGTTCGGCATGGTTGGCCACGACATAGTCAATTGCGTCCACATCCAGGCTCTTCAACCGTTGAAAAAGGATCTTTTTCTTTGCCGGATCGACGGTATCTATAAGAGCGGTCTTCTGCGAGCCCTTTATGAAGTATGCGTTATAGCTGGTGCCGTCCGGTAACGGGATCAGACTGTCGAACAGCCTCCGGTCCCAATCCATGGCTCCCACCCACCAGACTCCCTCATCAATTTTCCGTGCCTGCATAATCCAGAAATTCCTCTCTAAATTCTATAAACCGCCGGCAGTAATGACGATGGCTTTCGATTAATAGCCGGCCGGTTTTATTAATACACTTTCTGCGGTTGCTTATTCCATCATATTCTACTAAGCACGCGGCCCGGGAGCCTGATGATCGAAGCGATCAATTCCAGTATCCCATTCACGGCTATCCCGATAATCCTGAACGGCAGTAGAATCAGCCAAACGAGGGGGTAGATTATCAATGCCAGCAAGGCCAGCGGCCAGCATAATACAAGCAGGATGCACCAGAGTAAAAATTTCGTCATATTAACCTCGGTTGTTTATAGGCATGGATCCGGTAAACATGGATACGGTAAAAAACCGAAGCTTCGTGAATAATCCGGGTTAATGCCTACTGTCTACAAACGATCAGAAACTGAAATATGTTCCCGGCACTAAAACGGCCCTGATTTCCTGCGGTTCCGTTGATGCATCAAAATCAATGCCCGTTGCGGAATGTATTTTTCAGAGGGCGAACACAAGGTTCGCCCCAACAGTCAATAAAAGCTAGCAATAAAAACCGTCGAAGCATCGCCTCCAAATCAGCCGCAATCTTCAATTTTTAATCTTCAATCAATGCGAAAAGGGTGGAGCCGGAAGGTTCGTCCCTACTGTTTACCGGCTGCCTTTTTGAAGTCACCGGCCTGCACGATGGAGATTTTCTCCATGTCCAGGTGGCGACGCATAGCGGACAAAATTTGGTCCGGCGTCAGATTCTGTATTTTTCCCTCCATATCCTTGTCCCAATCCAGGGTGCGGTCCAGAAACAGGTAGGAAACCAGATTCCCGCAGAGAGAACTGTCCTGGGCGCGGGCGACCTGGCGGGATTGTAAATAACCTGCCTTTGCCGCTTCGACCTCCTCGGCCGTGAAGCCGTCTTTCAGCGCCCGGGCCATTTCCTCCCTGAAAGCCGTTTCAATTTTACCCGTATTCTGGGGAGCGGCCATGGCATACATCAGGAATGCGCCCGTCTTGTCAATGGAACCGGCGGAGAACTGGGAGCCTACGCCGTAGCTGAGCCCGTCTTTTTGACGGATCCGGACAGCCAGCCGCGAATTCAGAAATCCCCCGCCCAGCATGTAATTCGCGAGCACCAGGGCAGGATAATCGGGATCGTCGTCGCGCAATTCGAGGTTCAGGCCGGCAAGAAACATGGCGTTCTGTTTGTCCGGCGTTTCTATGGATCGGTGGATGGGCGGAACGTCAAAATAGCGGCCTGGAATCCGAACATAAGCGCTGGGGCTTTGCCACGAGCCGAACAGTTCCCGGACCAGTTGCCTGACGGCTTCTTTATCAAAGTCTCCTACAATGGAAATCTCCATTTTCGATCCGCCGTAAAAATCACTGTAAAATTTTCGGATACTCTCGAGCGTTAAATCCTGAATGGCGGCGACCTCTTCGTCCAAAGTCGGTATGTAACGAACGTCCTCTTTAGGGTAGGGATTCATATGCCTCTGAATCTCAAGTATCGCAAGGGTCTGCGGATCGTTGCGCTGCTGTTCCAGTCCGGCCAGCCATTCCTGGCGCATCGGTTCAAACTCCGATTCGGGGAATGCGGGCTCTTTCAGGATTTCAGCCACGAGCCGGAGCACTTCCGCCAGATTTTCCCGTTTTGTTTCCAGGGATGCCGCCGCTCCGGTCGTCGATCCGGAGACGCCGACCCTGGCCTGCAGGCGGTCGAAAGTGTCTTTTATTTCCTGGCGGGAGTGTTTTTCGGTTCCACGCATCAGCATCTGCCCGAGCGCATCCGCAACAAAATTCAGGCCTCGGAGGCTCTTTTCCTCGCCGAAATGAACCGAGATACGGGCGTTTACCATGGCCCCGCGGGTTTTCTTTGGCAGAAGCGCCACTTTTAATCCGGGAGCCGGCGTGGAACGTGCGGTCCGGGATTCGATGTTGTCGATGGAAGGATCGAACGCCTCTCCGACTGAAAGTTCGGCCGATCCTTTGTAGTCCTTCACCATGGATTGAACATCGGGCGGAGGCGGTATTTCGGCGCGTTTGGGCGGAGTTTTTGTCGGATAAAACAATCCGAGGGTTCTGTTGGATGCAACAAGATACTTGCCTGCGGATTCCTGGACTTCTTCCAGCGTTACATTCTTAAATTTATCGCGGGAAAGAAAGAAAAGCCTCCAGTCGCCCCTGGCGATCGATTCGCTCAGGGAAAGCGCAAATTG
>JAFGTD010000125.1 GCA_016934295.1 Acidobacteriota bacterium | reverse complement strand
CACTTTCTCAGCGGTCACTCGCAATCCGTGAGAAGGTTCTTGGATCCGATCATCCTGACGTGGCTTTTAGTCTGAATACCCTTGCCGAACTCTACCACGATCAGGGTAAGTATGCCGAGGCCGAACCACTTTTTCATCGTTCGCTGGCAATCCGCGAGAAGACGCTTGGACCTGATCATCCTGACGTGGCTACTAGTCTGAATAACCTTGCCGAACTCTACTACGATCAGGGTAAGTATGCCGAGGCCGAACCACTTTTTCATCGTTCGCTGGCAATCCGCGAGAAGACTCTTGGACCTGATCATCCTGATGTGGCTACTAGTCTGAATAACCTTGCCGAACTGTTCAAAAAGACCAAACGCGATGCCGAAGGTGCAAAAATGGAAGAACGGGCGAAGCAAATCATGACTAAAGATCGTTAGGTAACATAAAAAGGACGCGTGTCCATTCGAGTAAATTGGGTAGTAAGGGTAAAGTTTCTAGATTTTCTTCCATTGGAACAGTGAATGGAAACAAGACCAAACCAGAGATGTGGAAGAAAGTTATACGTGAGAAAAGTTAAACCTATATGCTACCTATATGCTACCTATTCGCTTTTATTGGATTTTTAATATCGCCGTAAGTTGTTGATTCTAGTGGTGGGCCTGCAGGGACTTGAACCCCGGACCCGCTGATTATGAGTCAGCTGCTCTAACCAACTGAGCTACAGGCCCACACGTATGCGAAAGATTAGCACGGGTTCCTGACTTCGTAAAGGATGAAAGCTCGGCTGTCGTTATCGTCAGACGGGACCGTGCAATACAGCTTGGCCGTTTCTGCTGATCAGGATTAAATCTTTATTCCGCAGTTAATAACGTGTTTCACGTTTCATCTCCTGCTATGGAAAGACAACACCACCCGACCGGATCATTTCGTGGAGCCGAACAGGGATTGTCGGAACGACATTATCCGCGGAACCGAAAACTCTTTTTGAAAACTATACGCCAAATCAGCATCCAACTTAATATATGCTTCGGCAACCCGGCTGGAAGCTTTGCTTAGAAACCTTATTCAGGGAATTGAAGGAGATATTATGGCGTTGTCAAATATACCCGGAACCTGGAAGCTATCAGGGACAATCCTGCTGCTGGCCTTGATTCTCAGCCTTTCCTCCTGCACCCAGTACAATGTTACCGGTGGAACCGGGGGAGGAACTCCCCTGCCGCATACGCTCCAGCTCGAGTTCCTGCAGGTGAATATTTTTCATTTCACCTGGATAGACATCGCGGATGAAATCGAGTATCGGCTTCTGGAAGATATTGACGGTCAGTCCGGCTATAGCGTCATAGCAAACATACCTGCAAACAGTACATCGTACGATCTGTATCTTCCTCTGCCCGACCACATCAACAGCGTCTATCTTCTGCAGGCCCTGCGTGGGGGCAGCTACCAAAGCATGGGAGAGGTCGCCGTAACAGGATCCCTGGCAGAAGCCGTGGGATACTTTAAAGCCTCGAACACCGAAGAAATTGACGGATTCGGTTTTTCCGTTGCCATTTCCGGAGACGGTCTCACCATGGCAGTCGGAGCCCCTTTTGAAAGCAGCGGCGCTACAGGCGCCTGGCATCCCTCCGATCCGGACTACGATATCGCCCAGGCAGACAACTCCGCACTCGACAGCGGTGCCGTATACGTATTTTCATATACCGGCAGTTATTGGGATCAGGAGGCTTATCTCAAAGCCTGGAACGCTGAGTCCGGGGACGAGTTCGGCGGTGTTGTCGCGATTTCATATGACGGCGATACCCTGGCTGTCGGAGCTGCAGGCGAAGACAGCAACGGCATCGGCGGAGAATCCGACAATTCGCTAACCGACAGCGGTGCCGCGTATATCTACACCCGTACGGGAGACATCTGGGCTCCGGAGTTCTACGCCAAAGCATCCAATCCCGGTATGGATGATTTATTCGGCTGGGCCCTGGCACTGTCCGACGATGGTTTTACGCTTGCCGTATCGGCTCCGGGAGAAGACAGTGACGGCGATCCTGACGACAACTCCGTTTCGGACAGCGGCGCGGTCTATGTGTACGACCGGGATGCTCTAGGCTGGTACCGGCAGGATTACCTCAAGGCATTCGTAATTGACGACTACGACAGTTTCGGCAATGCCCTCGCACTTTCCGAAGACGGAAACACCCTGGCAGTGGGGTATTTCAGTGAGGACAGCGCCGACACCAATCCATACGACAACTCAGAGCCCGACAGCGGGGCGGTCGCCGTTTTTTCCCGCGTTGGGGCCATTTGGGATACCCCGGATTTTCTCAAAGCATCCAATGCCGAAGAGGAGGATCTTTTCGGCACTTCGGTTTCCCTCTCCGGCGACGGCTTTTTCCTGGCTGTCGGAGCGGTAGGGGAAGACGGAAACGGCTTGAACCAGAGCGATAATTCCATCGCCGACAGCGGGGCGGTTTACGTCTTCGAATATTCCGGCGGAACCTGGACCCAGATAGATTATATTAAGGCGCCCAATGCGGATTCCCTGGACGAATTCGGCGGCGCCGTTTCCCTGTCCGGCGACGGTTATTCCCTGGCCATTGGAGCCGGCCTTGAGGACAGCAGTGATATAGGCATTGAAGGAGACATCTTCGACGACTCAGCGGAAGACAGCGGTGCAGTCTACCTGTATGTACGTTTCACGGATGTCTTTTCCCCTTACAGCTACATCAAAGCCTCCAATACCGGAGAATACGATTTCTTTGGATATTCCGTCGATCTTTCCTGGGACGGTTTGACAATGGCAGTGGGCGCGCCCGACGAGGACGGCAGCGCAACCGGCATCGGTGGAGATCCGTACGACAACACCGCTCCTCTCAGCGGAGCGGTCTACATGTACTGACACGGGAATCAGATCCGTTTCAGATGCTCCACGGCATTGCGGAATATAGACAAGCCCAGCCCTTGATCCGGCAGGGTTCCGTTCCGCTTCTGAATTTCCCATTGAGGATGGTTTTCCGGGTACAGGTAGGCTTCCGGGTGGGGCATCATGCCGAAAATCCGCCCGGTGGGATCGCATAACCCGGCGATGGCATGGAGGGAGCCGTTGGGATTGTGGGGAAACGTCTGCGTTGCCTGGTCCGTATCCGGATCCGCGTAGCGGCAGGGTATGCAACCGGACGATTCCAGCCGATCGAGCAGTTTCCTGTCCAGGGTGAAAACCTTGCCCTCCCCGTGGCGGACCGAAAGCGGGAATGGATTCAATCCGCGGGTGAACACGCAGGGAGAATCGGCCTCAAACCGCAGCGGCACCCACCGGTTCTGGAAGGAACCGCAGTCATTCTGCATGACGGACAGCTTCTGGGAAAAATATTCACCGTCCAGTCCGGGCAGCAGCCCGAGCTTGACCATAATCTGGAAACCGTTGCAGACCCCCATAATCAGCTTGCCCTTTCCGATGAATGTTTCCAGGTCCCGGATCAAGCGATGCTTTGCTTTCAGGGCAAAAACATGGCCCGAAGTCATATGGTCGCCGAATGAGAATCCGCCGATAAACATCAGTGCCGCGTAATCATGCAGGTGCGCCGGGTTATCGATCAGATCGCTCAGGTGCACAAGCCTGGGATTCGCCCCGGCCAGTTCCCAGGCGTACCTGGATTCATCCTCGCAATTCAATCCGTAACCCGTAATGATCAGTACCGGTGTCTCAGATGCCATAAAGCGTTTCCTTAAAGGATTTACGAAGGGTATCGATATCCATGTCCACGATTGTATTTCCGCCGGTACCGTGGATACGCAGTTTTCGATTGCCCGTAACGGCGCCGACCCTGGAGCAGGGCACTCTGGAAAATAAGGACTCCAGATCCGATTTCTTATCCGGCGGACATGTAATCACGAACCTGCTGTTGGATTCGGAGAATAGTCTCGCGTCGTCATCCGGATTGCCTTCACAGGCCAGCGAAGACAGGTCGATTTCAGCGCCGAGGTCGCCGCCGATTGCGGCAAGCGCCAGCGCCGCCGCCAATCCGCCCAGCGTCGGTGTGTGGGAGGAGTGCAGGATTCCATTCCCGGTGGCTTCACTCATCGCGCGATAAATCGACAGAGCCGTCCGGATATCGAGCTTCGGGACTTCCCCTCCATACGATTCCGGTGTTCCCTGCTGCCGCGCAAGCATGCGATAATATTCCGAACCGCCAAGTTCTTCCCTGGTATCGCCCACGACATAAATCAAATCGCCGGCATTTTTAAAGTACATCGTCACGGCTCGCCGCACGTCCTCCATGATCCCGACAGTCGAAAAAAGAACGGTCGGCGGGATGGAAATCTTTCGGTCGCCGCGAACCGAATCGTTCTTCATGCTGTCTTTGCCCGAAATCGGCGGCAATTTGAAAGCTGTAGTAACATCGTATAGAGCCTTGTTGGCGCGCACAAGCTGGGCCATCTTATAGGGTCCGTCCGGTGTCTTGTCCGACAGCACCGGATCGGGCCAGCAGAAATTATCCAGTCCGGCAATTTGCTGAAGCCGTCCCCCGACGCTGATCACACGACGCACGGATTCGTCGATGACACCGGCCATCATGTGATAGGTGTCCAGGTCGGAAAAGAACGGGTTGATTCCCTCGGCCAGGATAATGCCGGCATTGCACCCATGTTCGACCCGCATGACCGTCGCATCGCTCGGCACGTCGCTGCGGACGCCGACGAAAGGCTTCACCACGCTCAATCCCTTGACTTCCCCGTCATACTGCCGGGACTTGAACTCGCGGGAGCAGACATTCAATCCACTGAGAAGAGACGCCAGTTTCCTGTTGCGCAATCCCCGGCGCGGCCTCTTGGGGGAAGCAATCCGCGGCGGTTGCCAGCGCGCCTCCAGTTCCATACACGGCACTCCGTCATGGAGAAAATCCAGATCGATATGAGCCACAACGCGCGATCCATAGCGCACAATAAAAGCACCGCTGTCCGTGAACGACCCCAGTTCGGTCGCCTCCACTTCCCTGTGCGCGGCGAGCTCCCGGAATTCTTTCAATTTATCCCGGGGCACGGCCAGCGACATGCGCTCCTGAGCTTCCGAAAGCAGAATTTCCCAGGGCTGCAGCCCTTCGTATTTCAGCGGCGCTTTTGACAGGTCCAAATCCGCTCCGCCGCTCAAACGACTCATTTCTCCAACCGAAGAACTCAGCCCCCCGGCTCCGTTGTCGGTTATCGCGCGATAGAGACCGAGATCGCGCGCTTCCATGAGAAATTCGTACATGTTGCGCTGCGTAATGGGATCCCCTATCTGAACCGCCTGAGCCGGCGACTCCTTCCTCAATTCCTCGGAGGAGAATGTCGCGCCGTGTATCCCGTCTTTCCCTATGCGTCCCCCGCACATCACAATTGCGTCTCCGGGGACTATTTCCTTGCGCCCGGAAGGACGGCCCTGCAACTGCGTCGGTATTCGCCCGACTGTGCCGCAGTAAACCAGAGGCTTGCCGATGTACCGCTCGTCGAAGCGCTCGAATCCCCTCACCCATGGAACCCCGCTCTGGTTCCCGCCGTCGATGACGCCCTGGTG
>JAFGTD010000124.1 GCA_016934295.1 Acidobacteriota bacterium | reverse complement strand
TCTTCCCACTCGACCGAGAGCGGCCCGGAGTATCCCGACGCATTCAATTCACGTATTATGTCCTCGAAATTGACATCCCCGTGGCCGAGCGAACGGAAATTCCACCCGCGCCGCAGGTCACCGAAAGGAAGGTGCGAACCCAGAATGCCGGCTTTGCCGTCCAGGTTCAGGCTGACGTCCTTCATGTGCACGTGGTAGATCTTCCCGCCGAACTCGCGGATGAAGAGGTGCGGTTTAAGCCCCTGCCACAGGAGGTGGCTGGGATCGAAATTGAATCCGAGAGTTTTCCGCTCTTTGAATTTTTCCACCAGTCTCTTGGCTGTGTAGAGGTCGAAGGCAATCTCGGTCGGGTGGACTTCCAGCCCGAAACTCACACCGCAACGGTCGAACTCGTCGAATATCGGAGTCCACAGCCGGTGTATTGCATCAAATGCGGCCTCGATCATCTCCCCGGTCGTGGGTGGAAACGAATACCACGCTTTCCAGATGGGGGATCCCATAAAACCGGTAACGACATAACAGCCCATCGCTTTCGCAGCCCGCGCCGTTGCCCTCATCTCCTCAATGGCGTTGCTGCGAAGTTCTTCGGGCTTGCCCCGGACATCCGGCGGGGCAAAGGCGTTCAGCCTTTCGTCATAGGGGTCGCCCACACACTGTCCGGCCAGATGAGCGCCGAGCGCCCAGCATCCGAGATTGTATTTATCGAGTATCCGGCGTCTGTCTTGTACATAAGCCGGTTCATCGGCCGCCTTGCGGACATCCATATGATCGCCCCAGCATGCGATCTCCAGTCCGTCGTAACCCCACAGGGAGGCTTTTTTACAGATTTCCTCAAACGGCAAATCCGCCCATTGGCCGGTGAAGAGGGTAACAGGTCTACTCATTTTGCACTCCTGAAAACAGCCTTGGAACAGGCCGAGATTGTCGCATCGAACTCATTTCAAATTACTTCAGCAAAATCAATGGAAGCGCTGTTCCTTAAAACTTCACCCAGGCAGCTCCCCTGCGCGAGCTTTCGACGCACTTCTCAATGAATTTCACCCCTCGGATGCCGTCGTCAACATTGGGGAAATCCAGATCCTCCGCCGTGAGCCGCCTGCCGGCTTTCTTTTTTTGCAGCGCGAGCGCAAATGCCGAGTAAGTATTGGCAAAACACTCGAAGTATCCTTCGGGATGGCCTGACGGGAGACGGGACAGTTTGCCGGCTGCAGGGTAAAGGTCGTCGCGGCCGCGCGACAGGCGGACGGTGGGGCGGTCCACATAGGCAACCTTGCAGTAGTTGGGATCCTCCTGAGCCCATTCCAACGATCCCTTCGTCCCATAAATCCGTACGCGAAAACCGTTGTCGTGGCCGACTGCGATCTGCGAGCTCCAATAGGAGCCCTTCGCACCCCCTTTATACTCCACCAGAATCGAGGCGTTGTCATCAAGAACCCGTCCCTCACCGAAACGGTCAAGACGCGCAAGGAGTGATCTAATTTCCAATCCGGTAACATGCGAGACCATGTTTTCGATATGGCTCCCAATATCGCCGACGCAGTTGGAAATGCCGGCCTGCTTCGGGTCGGTTCTCCACGCCGACTGTTTCTGGCCGGTTTTTTCCAGCAGAGTGGCCAACCAGTCCTGCGGGTACTCGGCCGCCACAAAGCGAATCATTCCCAAATCGCCTTTGGCAACCATCTCGCGCATATGGCGCACAATGGGGTAACCCGTATAAGCATATGTGACAGCGAAAAGCAGGTCTTTCTTCTTTGCCAGGGCGCCCAGCTCCCGCGCCTGCTTTATTGAAGTTGCGAGCGGCTTGTCACATACGACGTGAAAGCCGTTCTCGAGGGCCAGCCTGGCAATCGGATAATGTGAGTTATTGGGCGTGACTATGACTATGAAGTCGATCTTGTCGGGATGCTTCGCCTCAGTGCGTATCATCTTGCGGTAATCGCCGTACAGCCGCCGGTGGGACAAGCCCAGCGATTCGCCGGTTTCAATCGTGTTCTCCGGATCGTTTGAAAAACATCCCGCCGCGAGCTCCGCCAGTCCATCCATTGCAATTGCCTTGCGATGAACGCTTCCGATGAACGAACCTCTGCCCCCGCCAATCATGCCGTACTTGATGCCCCCGCTATTAGCAGCCGTCTTCTGTCCCTCAATAGTCATCTTAGTTTCTCCCCATACAGCAAAGCGGAAAAATTGTCCCCTCATCGCCCGCGGATCGGCCGGCCGGAAAGGCTTTGTTTGATTCTGTTAACGGCAGACTGTGCTTCAGCCTTCAGCATAGGTTCATCGAGAAATCCCTCTGCCATATTCAGGGCATCCTTGCAGGGGAAATTCACCAGAACTCCCAGGACAAGCTTTTTTTCTTCCGGACGCCGGGCAAATCCGGCAGCCTGTCTGAGATCAGCGACCGCGGCTTCCGGGTTGCGGTATGGTTCCAGGCCGATAATCCGCACAAACCCACGGATAGCCAGCAGGCGATGTGTTTCATCCTGCGCTTCCTCGGCCAGCTTGAAAACATCCTCGCGAGCTACACTCGTTGGCCAGGATGAAAGAGCCCGGACTGCTGCATCGACAACGTCTGCGTCGTTGTTTCGAAGTGCCTGCCGGAGAAACGGCAAAGCGCTGTTGTCTCCAATTTGGGGCAGGGTCCCGATAAGGCGCGCCGACACCTCAGGCCGCTTTTCCGTAGCCAGCCTTAATTTAACAAAGTTAGAGCGATTGTCAGGATCGGCGGTTTTCCGGGCGAGAACCGCCGTAGTGATTTCTGCCTCGGTTCGTTCTGAGAGACTGTCTGTTTCAACCAGCAGGTTTAGAACTGCCGGGATGTCTGACGGCGAACCCAAAATCCTCAACGCCCTTAGCGCCTGAATCCGCACTCCGGGCGAGGCAGAAGAGAGGAATCCTGCGATTGCGCTCTTCGCTGAAAATGTCCGACGTTCAGCAGCGGCCAGGATGAGCTCCTCCCGGATTTCCTCAGATGGATTCCGCGTCAGCAGTTCCAGGATGGCTTCATCCACGGTGCTTCCCTTCAATGCACCGAGGGTGCGGCGTGCAGCTGTTTGTTCCGGCCCACGGGTTTTAGCGGCTGCTTCGGCCAGTAAGGGAACCGCCGAATGGTCTCCCGCCGATTCCAGAGCCTTAATTGCTGCTACGCGGACTGACGACGAATTGTGGCGGGTAGTCTGGATAATGGCCGGAAGGACACGCTCTTTTGGATATCCGGCGAGGACCGCCAGCAGCTTGATTTGCGAGCTTTCAGGGAGGCCGGGCATGAGTTCACACAGCGGGCCGATTGCGTCCGGTTCAATCACGTCCCGGATCCCGGCGATCGCAGCCTCCTGCATTTCTACATCAGATCCCTTCAAATAGTCCGTAAGGATCGCTGCGCCGCGATTGCCGGCGGCGGATATCCTGCCCATAACCGCAGCCTTGCGCAACGACACTGCAAGAGTTGCATCGGCTGAAAGTGTTTCATAGAGACGAGCTGCTGCACGGGTGTTCTTTGCTGTCATGGCCTTTTCGGCACACTGCAGCATCGCTGCAGCAACCGCCGACTTATGGTCCCCTTGTGCAGCCGGATAGGCCTTCGCTAGCGCCCTTTCCGCCTCGGCGCCGCCGATGCTCCCAAGCGCGGTTGCTGCAGACCCTGCGAATTCGGTTCGTTCCAGGAGCGATACAAGCTCCGGGATCGCAAGAGCGCTTTCCCGTTCACCAACAGCGGCGATCAGTGCCGTCTTCGTGGGCCCGCTTGCCGCGGACAAAGCCTGAACAAGAGCCTTGTCCGCTTCGGCTCCCGGTATCTTCTGCAGTGCATAGAGAGCCATGTCGTTCAAGGCATCGTCCGACAACATGGCCTGCAGTACCGGTACTGCCCGGTCGCTTCCGATTATGCGCAGGTGACGGCAGACGGCCATTTTGGCGAGGGGAGTCGCCGGGGTTTTCAAAAAATCGAGCAGCTTCATCTCGCACTCGGCCCGGAGGACCGGATCGTCGGCAGCGGCGTAGACATAGGCACGCAGCTTCCACACTGCTTCGGATTCCTTGCCGCCGTCATAGTCTGAGATATCTTCGAGAATTTGCTCGAGAGAAGCCGTTCCATCGGCGGTTTGAGCTGCCGGGGATGGAGCAGCCGGGACAAGGGCCGGAAACACCAGCAGGAACACTCCGCATGTCAGGATATGGGATAAAAAGCGAGGATAATCCAAGCCTCTAATATACACGCCCCCTGCGCGCAGTATCGACAGAGGCCGTGATCTTCCCGGACAATTTTCCGAATTTTGCATGACGGCACCTTTCATCAGGCTGGAAGCTGATAGGGTTTCCTGTAGGAACGGCTCAGCAGCCGCTCGGCTTCGGGATCCCCGATGATTTTTTCCGTTGCCGGATCCCATCGGATCTTCCGGCCGGTTTCAATTGCGATGATACCGAGATGGGCAACGCTGGCAGACCGGTGTGCGACTTCGCCGGGAGCGATTGTAAGGGCGCGGCTCTTGACGCAATCCAGGAAGTTTTGAAAATGATCGCCGTCGCGATGCAGCCGGATTTCGTTCGGGCCGATCGTTTCCTTCACCAGGTGCGCGGGTTGGCTTTCGAATCCGCTACGGTCCACCCAGATCCATCCATACTCCCCGATCCACATGGTGCCGCTTTGGATTTCCGGATAGCCGCCGGCCACAACGATTGGTGTCCCGTCGGCATACAATGTTTCCACCCAATAACGTGTCGCGCCATTGTAAATGCCGGCAGCCGGGAAATCACCTTTGCCCCAAACCTCCTGCGGACCGGTGTAATCGAATCCCAGCCCCCAGTGCGCAATGTCCAGGTGGTGCCCGATCCAGTCCCGTAGCTGCCCCCCGCCAAAATCCATATTCCATCGCCAGTTCATGTGGACCCTGGCTGTGCAATAGGGTGCATACGGCGCGGGGCCGATCCAGGTTTCGTAATCGAGCTCCGGCGGCGGGCGCCTGATTGTCTCCTGCCCGAAAGTACCTGCGAAATCGGTGTATCCGGAAGGAAGGCCGACCTCAACCCGCTGGATCTTTCCGATCCGGCCGTTCCGAACCAGTTCACAGGCATGATGGAAGGTGTCCCCGGAACGCTGCCAGCTGCCCGTCTGCCACACTCTTCCATAACGCTTGATTGCATTGCACAGAGCGCGTCCTTCGCGCAGGCTGTGCGTGAAGGGCTTCTCGCCGTAAACATCCAGACCGGCCCGGACTGCATCAATCGACATGATCGCATGCCAGTGGTCGGGGACGGCAATGGATACGGCGTCAAGGTCTCCGCGTGCGAACAGTTCGCGATAATCCTTATAGGCGGCGCAGTCCTTGTTGCCGTAACTCTCATTGACTATATTCTGTGCTTCGCGCAGGTGGTTGTCGTCCAGATCGCATACAGCCGCCCATTGGACTTCGCTTTTCCCGAGAAACGAACGCATGTTGCCGCCGCCCTGCATTCCAAAGCCTATGCCGGCCATGACAATCCGGTCGCTCGGCGGAACGGTACCCTCAAGGCCCAAGGCAGACGCCTTGATGATGGTAGGGAATGCAGATGTCCCCATCAGGGCCAACGGAGCCTTTTTCAAAAAATCACGGCGGCAAAAAGAGCGTTTATTTTCCATGGTGTCCATCCTATCAATTTTGTGCATTATAAAGGAAAAAAGGGAAAGCAGTCACAGATTAAAGTAGAACCGCTCAAGGATATAATGGGAATTCTTGTGGAATCGGCGGTTATGTGAATTTTTCGTTCCATCTGTCAATTTCGAACTATAATAAGCCAACTGGCGGCCCAGCCAATCGAAAGGATATTAGACATGTTTTCCAATTCCAATATTTGGACGCGACGGTCGGTTCTAAAAATGGCAGGTTTCGGCGCACTGGCGGGAATGTTGCCGAAATCTCCGCGAATCCCGATAGCATTGCAGCTCTACTCCATTCGAGACGACTGCCGTAAGGATTTTGACGGCGCTCTGGAGCAGGCGGCGGAAATGGGATTTGAAGGAGTTGAATTTGCGGGATACTACCATTATGAGGAGAAAGCTGCAGATTTGAGAAAAAGGCTCGACGCCCTGAATCTGAAGGCAGCCGGAACACACGTACGTTTCGATACCCCGGATGCTCTCAAGGGCGCCATCGAGTTTCATCAGATTATCGGCTGCAATTTCCTGATCGTACCCGGCAGTGCCGCCTTTACCGATCCGGAGAAAAGCAAAGAGCTGGCAGAGACCTTCAACACTTTTGCCGGGATTCTAAAGCCATTGGGCATGGCCTGCGGCTACCACAACCACACCGCCGAATTCAAAAAGGATGCAGGCAAGACCTACTGGGATCTATTTGCCGAACGTACGAGCAAAGATGTTATTCTTCAACAGGACTGCGGCTGGTCGGCGGCTGCGGGAGTGGATCCTGTCGAGTATATAAAGAAGTATCCGGGCCGCAGCAGGACGGTGCACTTCAAGCCAACCGTGGTGGGCGGCGATACGGCTAAAAAGGCGATCCTGGGACAGGATTCGGTTGACTGGGGGGCCGTCTACTCTGCCTGCGCCGCAGTAGGGGGGACCGAGTGGATTGTCCTCGAACAGGAAACGTATCCGGATGGAAAAACTCCCTTGGAATGCACGCGCGAATCCCTGGCGGGCTTGAAAAGGATTCTTGCCGGCATTCTGTTATAAATCGCGGGACCAGACACAGATTTCAAGCCACAGGAGAAAGAGTTATGGAACCTAAAGCGACCAGAATGACATCCGTTGTGTCCCTGATGGCCGTGTTTTGCCTTGGCATAGCCTTCATAATCATTGGATCTATCTCAGAGGAATTGAAGAAAGATCTCGAAATAACCAATGTAGATATAGGCAATCTCACCCTGGCGCTGTTTCTTACCAGTGTAATCGTGGAATTGGTCGTCGGCCCGTTTGTCGACAAGTTCGGGCACAAGCCCCTCGCGATTGCGGGATTCCTGGTGTCAAGCCTGAGCATGTTTCTGATTGCCCTTGCTTCGAGTTTCCAGATGGTCTTCATTGCCTGCATCCTGCTTGGAATAGGGGCTATGTGTCTAAATACGGTCGGGAACACCCTTATTCCCGTGGTTCTCTTTAGCGGCAAAGATCCGGCGCGCGCCAGCAATTTCGGAAACGCCTTTTTCGGCCTGGGATATGTGATCACGCCGCTCCTGTTTTCATTATTTGCAGGTTTTGCTTTGGCATACCAGACTGGAGTCTATCTCCTGTGCGGTCTTTTTCTGGTTTTCCTCATAGCGGCTCTTGGAACATCGTTTCCAAAGGTCTCCACCGGCTACCAATTCTCAATGGCGTTCAAGCTGCTGGGCAAACCGGCTGTCCTCATTGCGGCACTGGCTCTCTTCTGCTACGTCTCACTCGAGATCAGCATGGCCACGTGGAGCAAGCCTTACATGACGGAGCTGTTCGGCGGATCCCAGAATCCAAAGGCAGTTGCCAATGCGGGTTTGATTCTGAGTCTCTTCGGTGTGGCAATGATGGCGGGACGATTTCTTACCTCGATGGTTAAGAACTTGACGGTAATAGGCGCCAGGCTTGTCGCAATACTGGCTTTAGCGGCGATATTAGCCATCCTCGTCATGGTGACAACCCAGCTTCCATCTCTGGCAATTGTTGCCGTAATATTGACAGGCCTCGTGTTTGCGCCTGTTTTCCCTACGATTGTCGGGATCACGTTTGCGAAATTTGAGCCCAGGCTGTATGGGAGCATCTTCGGCATCATCTTTGCCGTCGGACTTCTGGGCGGTACTGTCGTGCCGAAGATTATAGGAAGTTTAAGCGAGGGGGCAACGGTCCAGCAGAGCCTCTTAATCGTGCTTGCCATGGCCGTAGCGCTCTTAGTGACGTCGATATTTCTCGGCAGAAAAGATAAAGGGGCAATATCTGAATGACTATTAACGGAGGGATTATGCAGACAAAGCCGTTGAGGTACGGCTACGTAGGCGCTGGTTTTGTGGCCCGCTTCCATTTGTCGGCTATCAGGCAGATTCGCGGCATTGAACTTATCGGTGTTACAGCGCCGGAAGGCGCCCGGGAACTGGCAGCGATGGCCGGGGGAATGGGAGTTGGAGACGCGACGGTTTTCGGCAGCATTAAGGAAATGGCCGAACACACCGACTGCATTGCCGTCTTTGCACCCAATGCCGCCCGCATCGCCGTCATGGAGGAAATTGTTGACGCTGTCAAAGACGGCGCTGAGCTGAAGGGTGTGATCTGCGAAAAACCGCTGGGCCGCAACATCGCCGAGGCACGCCGTCTGGTTGAACTGGCCGAATCGGCAAACCTCAGGACGGCTTACTTTGAAAACCAGATCTTCATGAAACCGATCCGCACGGAGATGGCCCAGTTGGAACCGGTTCAGAAACAGATGGGACCGCTCTCGCTTTCCCGTTCCGCCGAGGAGCATGGCGGGCCGCACGAAGGCTGGTTCTGGGATCCTACGCGGCAGGGTGGAGGCGTTCTCTGCGATATGGGGTGCCACAGCATCGCCGTGGGGTGGTACGTTTTAACACCGATCGGTAAAAAGCTGACTTTTCTCGAACCGCAAAGCGTCAATGCCGACATCGGGCTTTTGAAATGGGGACAGCCTTTCTGGCGCGAGAAACTGCTGAAAGATCGCGGAGTCGATTACACGAAAACTCCTGCGGAGGATTTTGCCACCGGGATGATCACATACCTGAATCCGGAGACCGGTCAGAAAGTAAAAGCGCAGTTCACTAACTCCTGGATGTTCGAAAAGCAGGGGCTCAGACTGTTCATGGACGGCATGGGGCCGGGGTATGCTTTTGAGATCAATACGCTTGTATCCCCGCTAAACATATTCATCGGCGATGCGGCTGCCGAGGCTATCAAGGATGCCGAGTCGGCGCTTGAGAAATCCACAG
>JAFGTD010000123.1 GCA_016934295.1 Acidobacteriota bacterium | reverse complement strand
TCCTCGAAGGCCCGCTGCAGTACGACGCCGCCGTCGACGCCGGCGTTGCCAGGACCAAAATGCCCGATTCCAAGGTGGGCGGGAAAACCACCGTGTTTATCTTCCCCGACCTGAACACGGGAAACAATACCTACAAAGCCGTCCAGCGCTCGGCCCGGGCAATTGCCGTCGGCCCTATCCTCCAGGGATTGAGAAAACCGGTCAACGATCTCAGCCGGGGTTGCCTGGTCGAAGACATCATCAACACGGTCGCCATCACCGCCATCCAGGCCCAGTCGTTCAGCTAAATCGAAGAACCTACACTTGCAAAGATATCCGGCTAATGCGTAACAAGCAGAGAAGAAGAAAAAGGCCCTAAAATATTCCTCTAAAGACCGGGGATGCGTACTAAATCCTGGTTAAGTTTTTTGATCACAATAATAATCGTGGTCTGACCCTACCAGTCTCAAATGCGGGTCAGCAGTATGCCGGTCCCGCCGGATCCGGCTGTGATTTGGTAGAGATAGCAATGGATTTGCGTACAGGCAATACGCTGCGCGGCGCAACGGAACATAGCTGAAAACTTCGGAGCTACAAGAAAAATCCGTGGATGTGCGGAATAATCGATGACACGACCATGGTACATGCGCCGGACGATGGGAACGTTGCGGACAAACCAGTCGAAGTGGCAGATCCCGCGCAAAAGCAGCGCATCGCTGCCCGATACGTCGATGTCGATAAGACTCAATTTATTGAACCGGTCCACGGCGACCAGGTCAACCGGACCTCCCGAATCCATGGAGACATTCGTATCGATTGTCTTCAATCCATCCTCGAGAATGCCGATGTTCGAATTCAGGAGTGCAATAAGGCCGTCCTTCTGCAGGGGTTGAGATCGATCTTCCCTTAAGAAAACAGGCCGGTCACCGGGTAGCGGCGAAACTTGTCCTTTCGAGTCGCCGGACAGCTTGTCCGGGGATCCGTTCCTGGCGTTCTCTTTGGACAGGAACAGATGCGACACATCTTCCAGGCTCCTGGCCAGATGCTTATCCGTGCGCACGGGAGCCTGAAACTGGCGGGCTTTTCCTTCCGTCTCATCCTGGCTCAAGTTATCATCACCCTAAAGAACAATCTCAGCCGTCAGGTATACGCTGCCTTTATTCAAGGTCAATCACGGAGTCGTAGTCTCCGTAGGGACTGCGTTCCACTTCGGGATTCAGTGGGTCAGCCGTCCAATCCCCGTCCACAATGTAACGATATTTGTATCTGCCGGGGGCCAGTGATAGGATCGTTCGCCACACACCGTTGCTGAACTCCATTTCGTTCCCCGCCGGCGCCCAGGAGTTGAAATCCCCCGCTATCTGTACACGCTGAGCCTCGGGCGCCTCAAGTGTAAACAGGACGCCTTCCGGCGTGGAAACCGGCGCAGACGGCACAAGGGTATCGGCCTGCCCAATATCGAAGGTTGTGGCTGTCTTCGAATCCTCGATCTCACCGGAAAACACGGGCCGGCGCTCTTCCTGCCGGAGGATTTCCGCGGTCACCATCCGATAGTCGTCGTAGCCGGCGCAGCGCCTGCAGTATTCCACTATGGGAAGGCCGTGGCTTGCAGCTTCAGCGAGCTTGATGCTGAAACGGACGATCGTGTCGAAAACCCTGTCGGGCAAGTGCTTCCGGATGTCGGCCACGACCTCCCTTACAAAATCGGTGCGGCCCGTATAGAGCGTTATCAAGGCTCGGGGTTCAATGTCGTGGCCGGCCCGGCGCGCTAAAACGTCGAGAGTCTCCATCAGTTTCCCGATTCCGTGCAGCGAGAAAAAGCTCGGATCCAAAGGAATGATCGCTTCAGAGCAGGCCATGAGCGCATTGAAGGTCAGCAGGCCGACACTGGGAGGGCAATCCACAATGACGTAATGATAGTTGCCGCGAACCTCGAAGAGCGCCTTCGCCAACCTGTACTCCCGCCCGGGGACCTCCGATAGCCTGTCCGGCACCCCGCTCAGAACAATGTCGGCCGGAATCAGATCGAGCCCGGGAAAAACCGCACGCCGGACATCCTTCAACCCGGGACCTTCCCTGTTCGATTCTCTCAATAGGACTTCGCTTACGGTCCCGCCGGGATGTACGGAATCTGTTTGCAGGCCCAGGGTCGTATGTCCCTGGGGATCCATGTCGATTATCAGAACCTTTCGTTGTTGTTTGGCAAGAAAAGCTGAGATGTTTATAGCCGTGATGGTCTTTCCACAGCCGCCTTTTTGATTCACTACGGCAATTGTTCGCATAGTCAAGCCCCCCTTCCAGGAAGCCCAATGCAATGAAGACCACGTTGGGATTGTTATGAAATGCTAACAGGTCTATTTATGGAAATCAACAATAAGTTGTGTATAAAATAAATCAGACCACAATATGTTGTTGTTTCGATTTTCGGAGTGCGGCAGCAAGCTGCCGCCTTTATTACTATTGGGCATGTCGAGGCGAAGGCGCAAGCAAGCTCGCGCACTCCATAGGCGGATCCGACTCCATAAAAAGACCCATATAATATTGCAAATATATAATACCGGTATCAAACGAAGTCATATATTACAACGCGTTGGATTCCAACGTTCTAACGTTCTTCGTTCGACGTTCGATGTTGAACGTTAGCACGTTAGCACGTTAGTACGTTGGCACGTTAGCACGTTAGCACGTTAGCACGTTGGCACGTTAGCACGCTGATCCGATGTTCTATTTCTTAATACTCAGGGTTGGGGATTTAATCGTAAAGAGGGTGGTGAATACGAGCAGCATCATTCCCGCAACGAAGTACATGACACGATAGCCGGACAGGTCGGAAATCCAGCCGAACAGGGGGGAGCCCAGCCCCAGGCCCGCATCGAAAAGCGACGTATACAGGGCGAGAGAAAAGCTCTTGTTCTCGCGTCCGAAGAAATCGATCAGATAGGCGCTGAGTGCGGGAAAAAGCAGTCCCTGCCCCAGGCCGGCGATGAATCCGCAGACGACAAAGCTGGTATAACTTTCCATCCCGGCAATCCAGAACAGATTGAGGCTGATGATCAGGGCGGAGGGGAAGATGACGATCTTCCGGCCGTAGCGGTCCGCAAGGTCCCCGATGCCCACCCTGGCCAGCACGGCCGCGGCCGAGAATGTAATAAAGAAGGGGGCGACCCGGTCAAATCCGGCATCATAGCCGAAAAGGGCGATGAAATTGATCACGGATCCCCTTACGGCCCCGTGTACCAAAGGCATGATCATAATAATGCCGATGACCGCCAGTGGATATCGGCGAAGCAGCCGGAGCTTTGAGGTCCGGTCGGACCGGCCCGTTCGGGGCTTTTCTTTTACGGCCAGAACGCAGACCATGGCAACTATCACAAATATCAGGCTCATATTGAAAATGCCGCCGAAACCGAAATACTGAATGATCTCTTCGGCCAGCATCGGTCCCACTGCGCTGGCCACGATCGCCGAAACGCCGATCAACCCGAGCGAATGCGCCAGCCGATTCCTGGGAGACAGATCGGAACACATCGCCATGATGGCGACCATGCACGTTCCCCAACCCACGCCCATCAGGGCGCGCAGTATAATTGCCAGGGAACCCGCACTCTCGACCATGTGAAACCAGGGAACGACGACCAGCATGGCGACCAGGCTGTAGAACGTAATCCGGCGCGGGCCCCATTCGTCGATGATGCGGCCGAAAAAGGGACGGACCACGATGGCCGTAAGGCTGTAAACGCCCATGATCAGCCCGACCCGGCTCTTCGAGGGCTGGAACTGTTCGAGAAAGAGGGGAAAGAGGTAAAAGAGCGTATGGCTCAAGAACGCAAAAAACAGTGCAAGCAGGCCGAGTCCGAAATCCCTCTTTTTATAGGTGTCGCTCAACGAAAGCTTCTCCTTCACACATCCGGCCCGTCTGAATCCGTAACAGGACCGGTCCGGTCCACCGGCCCGTAAAATACTACCATTTTCCGGCAGCTTCATTGCACGTTTCAGGCGACTCCATGCCCGGCCCGCCTTTCCGTAGCCCGGGATTCCGCCCGAAGGCGGCGGCCTGTCCGGAAGAGAAATATATGGCATCCGGGCCCGATATGAGATACTGATATGGATTAAGCATTACAGCGCATAATCCTCGATGAGGTTTCTTGAATAAAACGCGGGCCCGAAGGCTCACCGATATATCAGAAACCGGAGGTTCACGATTGGCCGAAACAGGGAATCCGATTGACAGCCCGGCGACTCTGAGCGTAGTTATCCCCTGCTATAACGAGGAACGCACCCTCAGGAAATGCGTGGAAGCGGTCCTGTCGATCCAGGATGAAAACCTCGATATCGATGTCATCATCGTGGACGACTGTTCCACCGACCGGAGCCATGCGATAGCACTTCGGCTCAGGAAAGAATATCCCCGGGTCCAGGTTATCCGGCACGAACAAAATACAGGTAAGGGAGCCGCCCTCCGAACGGGATTCAATAGGGCAACAGGCGCCTTTGTGGCCGTCCAGGATGCGGATCTCGAATACGATCCGAACGATCTTAAAAAACTCCTGGTTCCCCTCATCCAGGACCGGGCGGATGTCGTGATCGGATCCAGGTTTCTCTCCACCGGGATGCACCGGGTTCTTTACTTCTGGCATTACGTAGGCAACAAGTTTCTGACATTCCTGTCGAATATATTTTCCGACCTGAACCTGACCGACATGGAAACCTGTTACAAGGTATTCCGGCACAATGTTCTCAATAAAATCGAAATTCGGGAAAATCGATTCGGCTTCGAACCCGAAATCATCGCCAAAATCGCACACATGCGCGTGAGGATTTTCGAAACCGGGATATCCTATTACGGGAGAACCTATCGTGAGGGGAAAAAGATCGGCTTCAAGGATGGGCTGCGCGCCGTCTACTGCATTCTAAAATACAACGGCCACCATGCCCCCCTGCCGGTGCAGTTTTTTCTGTACCTGTTTGTCGGAATCCCGGCGGCGATACTGAATCTTTTCGTTTTCCTGGCGCTGTTGTTGCACGGTATCGGGCTTACAGGAGCCGCGCTGGCCGCATTTTTCGCCGCGGCGTTACTAAACTACATCCTCTGCATCCGGATTTTATTCCGCCATCAGGCAAGATGGAGTTCGTTTAAAGAAATTTTGATATACCTGGTAATGGTTTCGGTTGTATCCGTGCTGGATGCAGTATTGACCGGGATTTTCGTAAACTACTTTCTTTTCACACCGGGGACGGCAAAACTCCTCGCCTCGGCGGCGGGATTGGTCCCGAATTTCCTGGCCCGCCGTTTTATTGTCTTCCCGGAACCCGCAAGCGGAGAATGGCGCCCCCAGGCATCCGCACATAAGCTGCAGGACCGGACGGAACAAAGCGTTCGATAAATGGTGACAGGCTGGAATTTCACTTTTTTTCGAGCAGTGGCTCTAAATTCCACGCGATGGGAAAAAAGTGAAATTCCAGCCTGTCACCATTTTTTATTCTTTAAGCTCTTCGAGGGCATCCGCGGCGGCTTCGGCGACATCGGGGTCGGGATCGCGCGTCAGCGGTTCGAGTTGCGGGATTGCCTGCGGATCGCCGATCTTGCCCAGCAGATCGGCAATATCTCCGCGAATGCGCGCATCGTCGTGCGTCAGCATGGGCAGCAGAGACGGCACCATGGCCCGAACCGCATCCGGATTATTCTCGAGAGCTTTCTCAACAACAACCAGTCCACTCAAGCGTTTGGAAAATTCTACATCCTGTAAAAGATCCAGGACGACGGTGCGTCCCGCTTCGCCTTCAAGGCTCGCGGCCGCTTCCTCAATATTCTGTCTTTCTATCAGAGATCCGATCCTCTCAATCTCAAATTTCGGGGTTCCCCTGCTCCGGACCAATTCCATAATCCGGTCGGCCGACAATGCCCCTATCAGAACGATTTTCCGGTCCAGCACCGTAGCGGGAACCGACTGGATTTTGTATTCCTTTACGAATTCCTGAAACTGCATGACATCGGCGATGCAGGTCAAAATCGACGGATTCTCGCATGTCGATATCCCAGCGGCTTCCACCACCAGAGGGCAGCGCGGACAGCTGTCGGAAATCAGAATCAGCAATTCAGCCCGGGACCGGTCCGACGAGGCATCGTTACCCGCTATCGGGGATGTATCCGATCCAAGCGTCTCGAGGATTTTCAGAAACGGCGGGAACTGGTGTCCGGTAGGCAGGGCCGCGTATACGATACTCGATTGCCCTCCCCGGCCCACTGTGAAACCGGGGGCGACAACCGCAGGGGAATCCGTAGCCTTCGAAACAACGACACACTTTCCATCGGATAGGCGGCAGACCTCAGCAACCAGGTTTTCCAGTTTTCGGCCGAATTCATTTTCTTCCGTCCCGTGGAGAGAAAATTCAACCGTGTTCGTGAATCTTCCAAACAGCGCCTGCAGCTGCTTGACCTCATCTTCTTTAAACATAACACCTACCTTAGTCTAAACATGTATAAATATCTATAAGTACATTATAATTAGTTACTTAAATAATTTATACATTAGATGGCTCGCCGCGTAAACATTCAATGTGCAAGCATTCAACAGGACATGTAACAACATGGTTGCACGTAATACGTTTGAACATTTAACAGTGCTTTTGGTTTAGCGTTCAACGTGCATCGAAGATTTATTTTAAATCATTTTTATGAAATCCCCGGTGCGAACGTGTGAACTTTGAACGTTAAAACTGCACCATTGATCCTGTAATATCTATTAAATTACTACAAATAAACACTATTCCCCAGGCTATTATGAGATTATTGCCATTTGCCCCGAACATATTAATTATTTTTCAGTGTGTGACCCGATATGCTGCTCCAGTCATGTAAAATTATACGAGTATTGGGGATTAGAATGTTGTAGATCCAGATTGCATAATTCAGGTCATTGGATGACCGGCTTGGTTATCCAATCAAGATTACGCCATAGTGAGTGCTGCCTGTAAATCCAAGGACTTCTGCATGCAAGAACAAGTATTGAGTGCTCTTCGACAGGGGGAAACGGTAATTACGGCAACGCGACGCCTTGCCCGCACCCTGCGGCAGGAATTCAATACATACCAGCAAACAAATGGATTGAGCGCGTGGGAATCTCCCCCAATACTGACCTGGTCCGACTGGATGGCTGATTTCTGGCGGCAGCTGCTCTATAAAAGCGAAAATCCAAGAACATTATTAAGCAGCTGGCAGGAACAAATACTCTGGGAGCGTATTATTCGAAACTCTCCCGAATCCCGGGAGTTGCTGCAACCCCACAGTGCTGCGTCGGTTGCACAGGAGGCATGGCTTCTCGCCAACCAATGGCGCCTGGCTATGTCGCAAGTTGAGAGCTTGGGAAATGAAGACTCGCGAGCTTTTGTTGACTGGGCAAACCGCTTCCTCTCTGTTTGCGATAAAGGTGGCTGGCTGGAGCAAGCCCGGATCGCCGATGTTTTGAGGGATGAAATTACGCAGTTGCAGCTGCCTGACTGTGTCCTTTTAGCCGGTTTCGATGAATTCACTCCACAACAACAGGATTTCCTGGATACAACTTCAAAATCCGGCTGCAGCATTAATAAGCTGGATGTCGAAACACCGGAAACCAATGCCGACACGGTTCGCGTTCCCTTTCCCGATTCCGAACAGGAGATTGAGGCGGCCGCACGATGGGCGCGGGCACTGCTTGAATCCGGAGTTCAGGGAAGGATCGGCGTTGTTGTCGTCGGCCTCGCCTCACGACGGAACGTGGTGGAACGCATTTTCCGCGGAATCCTTGAACCGGTTTCACAGTTGCCGGGGAAAATTCAGCCGCCCAAACTAATAAATATTTCTGCGGGCAACGCTCTTTCGTCCTATCCCATAATCAAAAACGCGCTCGCTCTTCTGAGCCTTTCTCCGGGTGAGAACGAGTGGAGTGAAATCAGCAACCTCCTTCGCAGCTCCTACCTTTCTGGCGCAGATACGGAACATACCGCTCGGGCGCTGCTTGACAAGCGCCTCCGGAAGTATTGTGGAAACCGGGTACCGACCTCAAACGTGCTTCGACTGTGTCGGCAGAGTGACCCTGCCTGCCCATTGCTGGAGCGAATTCTAAGAAAATGGCAGGAAGTGTGCGGCAAATCATCTTCGGTTCAAACAGCAGTTTCGTGGAGCCACACTTTTTCTGCCGTGCTGGAAGCCTTTGGGTGGCCCGGTGAACGCCCGCTGAACAGTATTGAATTTCAAACGATGCAGTCCTGGAATGAACTCCTGTCGAACTTTGCCTCTACCGCTTTGACCGGGGAAAAGATGACAGGAGGAGAAGCCGTTTCTGTGTTGAAACGCCTGGCCGGCAATCACATGTTTCAGCCGGAAACCGGTGAGACGCCCGTGCAGATTTTAGGGATACTCGAAGCATCCGGTCTTTCATTTGCCCATCTATGGGTTGCAGGTCTCCATGATGAAGACTGGCCGGGTCCATGCAACCCGAACCCCTTCCTCCCAATCAGCCTGCAGCGGGAAGAGGGAATCCCGAGGAGTTCGCCGGAGAGAGAGCTGGAGTTCGCTGCCCTGGCAACCAAACGACTCCTTTCAAGCGGAACCGGCGTAGTTCTGAGCTACCCTGAACGGACGGAAGACCGCGAACTTGATGCCAGCCCCTTGATTGCAGCCATTCCCCGCGGGGAGGCCTGCAACCTGTGTCTGTGGGGGGGCTCCTCGGTAACGGCTGCAATTCGGGAATCCGGGGAAGCGGAAACCTTCGTAGATGAAATGGCGCCCCCTCTGGGTGATACAGCCCGTCAACGGGGTGGAACCAGTGTTTTTCAGTATCAGTCCGTATGTCCGTTCCGTGCCTTTGCCGAACTCCGGTTGGGGGCAAAGAAACTTGAGGATCCGGTTCCCGGGCTGGATCCCAGGGCGCGGGGCACTCTCGTCCACGCCGTTCTCGAAGAAGTGTGGAAGCAGCTGAAAACAAGCGAGGCCCTCTGCTCCAGCCGGAACCTGGATGAGATTATTGACAATTCAGTTGACGTTGCGATAGCCCGGCTCGAGCGGAATCGCGGAAGCACTCTCCCGAAGAGTTTCGCCGCGCTGGAGAGGAAAAGACTGCGGCAGCTAATACGCGACTGGCTGGAAATCGATAAAAACAGGCAGCAGCCCTTTGAAGTTATCAGACCCGAGGAGGAAAAGTATGCGGAAGTCGGCGGCATCCGCTTCAAGGTAAAGATTGACCGTGTGGACCGCCTGGCCGATGGAAGGGAAGTGATTATCGATTACAAGACCGGGGTAACGAGTCAAAGATCCTGGGATTCAGACCGGCCGGATGAACCGCAGTTGCCTCTGTACAGCACCATTCATGAAAAACCCCTGGCCGGGATTCTGTTTGCCCGGGTAAGGACCGGGGATATGCGTTTTCTTGGGCTTGTTGATGACCTGACTATCCGGCAATGCGAATCGGTGGATCTCGCTGCAAAGATAAACGAGTGGCGCACCGTATTGGAAAAGATCGGATCGGATTTCAAAGCGGGACACGCGGAAGTAGATCCGAAAGATACTGCCAAACAGTGTCGATATTGCGACCTGGCTTGTCTTTGTCGCATTTCTGAACGGAATGCGCCGAGCGAGGAGGAGACTGCTCAATGAAGATTCCCGACCTTGAACAGAGAGCCCGGGCTCTTGATCCAACCAGGTCTTTCATCGTGCAGTCTCCTGCCGGTTCGGGAAAAACAGAGCTGCTCATACAGCGATATCTGACTTTGCTGGGCACCGCAAGCAATCCGGAGGCGGTGATAGCGATTACTTTCACCCGCAAGGCGGCGGGGGAAATGCGCCGCCGCGTCCTGACCGCCCTGATTAATTCAAATAGCCGACGTCCTGATGAGCCGCACCAGGCCCGCACGTGGGATTTGGCCCGCAAGGTTCGCGAAAGAAGCGAAATCCAGGAATGGGATCTTTTGAAAAATCCCGGGAGGCTTAGAATACAAACCATTGACGCGCTCTGCGCCTCGGTCGTGCGCCGGATGCCGTGGCTTTCCCGGCTGGGGGGAACGCCTGATATTGTCGAGGACGCGGAGGAGCTCTACCGGGAGGCGGCGCGCTCGACTATCGAGCTGGTTGAGGATGACGCGCGGTCGGCCGATGTCGGGGCACTGCTCTCGCACGTCGACAACAATTTCCAGGTTTTGGAAAATTTGATAGTGGGCATGTTGGCCAGGCGGGATCAGTGGCTTCGCCACATTGCTTCGGCCGACCTGGAAAACAACAGGGCTGCACTGGAGCGTTCTTTGCGCAACGTTGTACGGGATGCGGTTGCAGATATTCGAGAAGCCATTCCGGAAGATGCAGCCGTCGAGATTGTCTCCGTAACCGCTGCCGCAGGGTCCAACCTTGCAAAGGACAACAAGGAGGGGTTGGCCAGGGCGTGCATCGACCAAACGGAGCTCCCCGATTCGGACCGCCTCGACGCCTGGTTGGGTATCATGGATACGCTCCTCACAAAAGAAGGGCAATGGCGGAAGTCTCTCACGGTAAACAACGGCTTCCCTACTACGGATAAACCATTGAAGCAGCGCTGTAAGCAGTTGATTGCGGATCTGGCGGGCAATGAAGCCTTGAGAATTTCTCTGGATGAACTTCGATATCTTCCCGATCGGCAGTTTTCCGAAACCCAGTGGAAAATCCTGGAATCGATGGTGAACCTCCTGCCGGTGGCAGTGGAGAAGCTGAGAGACGTTTTCCGGGCACGGAATGCGGCGGATTTCGTTGAAGTCTCCATTTCTGCTCGGCGATCCCTTGATGATTCCAAGAAATCTTCCGGTTCCGACCCCGGCATTGATCGCCGGATCGAACACATTCTGGTTGATGAGTTTCAGGACACCTCGATCAGTCAGTATTCCTTCCTGGAAGCGCTTACCTCCAGATGGAAAAGCGGCAACGGGCGAACGATTTTTGCCGTGGGCGATCCGATGCAGTCCATATACCGCTTTCGTGAAGCGGAAGTCGGCCTTTTCCCAAAAACCTGCCGTGAAGGCATGGGCGGCATCGTTATGGAGTCGATCCGTCTTTCCGCGAATTTCAGATCGGATAAAGGGATCGTCGATTGGGTGAACGATTCATTCACCAGAGTAATGCCGGAGGGGGAGAATATTACGACCGGTGCAATACCTTTTTGTCCTTCAGATTCGATTCACGGCCCGGGGGCGGATCCTGCGGTCACTTTTCATCCATTCCTTGGTCGCGATGACGAATCGGAAGCCGCCCGGGTGGTGGAAATCGTCCGTTCCGCCCTGGGAAAAGGGCAAAAAGTCGCGATTCTCGTTCGGGCCCGCACTCATTTGACCTCAATACTTCCCGCTTTGCGTAAGGCGAATCTGAGATTCCGGGCTGTCGACATTGATCCTCTGGCCGAGGTTCCCGTCATCCGCGATCTTACTGCGTTGACGCGTGCGCTGCTGCACCCGGCCGACCGTATAGCCTGGCTTGCCATCCTGCGGGCGCCCTGGTGCGGGATGACTCTGGAAGAATTACACATCCTCGCCGGAGACGATCCTGAATCGGCAATCTGGGACCTCGTGAGAGACGAATCCAGAATCCAAATGCTTGATGCCGCCGGCTGCAGGAGGCTTGCCCGTATCCGCCCGGTTCTTGAAACCGCTTTAGAGAAAAGGCCCGTTTCGTTGCGCCTCTGGGTCGAGAGCGTGTGGCTTGCTCTCGGGGGACCTGCGTGTACGGAAACGGTCACCGAAATAGAGAATGCCGCTGTCTTCTTTAATCTTCTCGAGGAAATGGAGGACGGGGGTTTGCTCGATCTGCCCGCGTTCGAGCAGCGCATCCGGGATCTTTACGCCCGGCCCGATTCCGAGGCGGACGACTCTTTACAGATAATGTCCATCCACAAAGCCAAGGGTCTGGAGTTCGACGCTGTGATCGTGCCCGGTTTGGGTCGTCAACCAATGAAAGAGGAATTACGTCTTTTACGGTGGCTGGAGCAGCCCCGTCTCAATGAAGAAACGGATCTGCTGCTCGCTCCTGTTTCCGCGACCGGCGCTGACGGCGATAAAACATATGATTACCTGAAACGTCTGGATTCCTTCAAATCCGAACACGAAACGGGACGGCTGTTGTATGTTGCCTCAACAAGGGCCAAATCAGAGCTGCACCTCCTGGGTCACACTCGGTATCGCATTAAAGATGAAGATCTGGAATTAAAAGATCCGGCCTCCGGCTCCCTTTTGAGGTGCATGTGGGCGGTTGCCGGGCCGGAATTTCAAGAGGCGCTTAATGCGTGGCAGCCATCCTTTGAGTATAAGCCAACCGAAAAAGAACATGTCCCCCAGGTGCTGCATCGACTGTTACCGGATTGGAATTTTCCTGATTTGCCCGCAAGCGTTGAAGGCGCTGAGAGATCCATAAAGGGTGACGCCGAGGAAAGCGCTGTGAGTTTTCACTGGGTCGGCGACACTCTAAGGCATATAGGAACTGTCATACACCAGGTGCTCAGGCACATAGCAGACGATGGGATCTCCCGGTGGAATGAGGACAAGATTCAAAAAAATAGACGGGCCTATTTATCCGCACTTGCATCCCTGGGCGTACCTGCAGGCGAATTGCAGAAAGCCGTTGATCGTGTTGCGGCCGCAACATCGCATGCAATAAAGGATGAACGTGGAAAGTGGCTTCTCGGGACACATGGTAATTCAGCCTGTGAATATTCAATTTGTGGAGTCCTGGAAGGCCGGATAGTCAGCGCAAGAATTGATCGAACCTTTGTTGACGATCAGAATGTGCGATGGATCATCGACTATAAATCCAGTTTACACGAAGGTGCCGGAATTGAAGATTTCTTAGACAATGAGTGCGCTCGCTACCGTGAGCAATTGATGAGATATCGATTGATTTTCAGGTTAATGGAGAACCGGCCGATACGCACGGCCCTCTATTTCCCGCTCTTGAACGCCTGGCGCGAAGTCGAATAAAAAAACCGTTGCAGGTTGAATGTTACACGTTGAAGGTTAAAAACAAAAAGCGTCGTTAAACGTTAAAATCCCTATCAGTCAAAGTCCCGCATTCCAGCGGCGAAGGTTTATCACGTTCGCCCGTTCACATGTTCAACGTTTAAAGTTTGAGGTTTGAAGTTCAACGTTCGAACGTTCAACAACGCAGTTTTCTTTTAACGTGCAACGTGTAACGTTCAACCTGCAACGGCTTTATTTGAGGTTTTCCCCGTACTGGTATCCGCGATCGAAGGCTTTAAGGTTCATAACTTCCGTCCCCTGCGGTACGGAAGCCTTGACGGCTTCCCGGACGGCTTCATAATCGATAAGCCCGGTCACCGAGGTAAAAAATCCCACCATGACGATGTTCAGGATCATCTTGCGACCCAATTCTTCAGCTATCCGCGTCGCCGGGATGCCGTATACCTTCATTCCGGGCTTCAGCCCCTGGGGCTTAACAAGTTCCTCTTCGATAATCACGGTGGCGTCATCCGTCGTCTCCGGCAGAAACTTATTGAAGGCCTCCTGGGACATGGCCATCAGTATCTCCGGCTTTGTCACATAGGGGTACAGCACCCGGTCGTCGGAAACAATCAGCTGGGCGCTGCAGGCGCTGCCGCGGGCTTCCGGACCGAAACTCTGGGTCAGCGTCGCAAATTTATTGTCGTAAATGCTGGCGGCGCGCCCGAAGATTATTCCGGCAAGTATGACGCCCTGACCGCCGAATCCGCTGAACTTGATCTCGGTCGCGCTCATAGTACACCCTCGTACGGTTTGTAGGCAGCGCCCAATCTGGCCGCCATTCTCGTGTTATATCTCTCAAGAAAAGTGGTTCGTTCGCGGTTGATGAATTTTCCGCAAATGATATCGCCCTTGAAGTCCAGGCCGACCTCGCGCGTATCCGCGCCGTTCTTGACCTTGCTTTTTTCCTTGAAGGCCCGCATCATTTCCAGCCCGTCTCCCAGCTTGTTTCTTCTTCCGTACAGGGTCGGGCAGGGGCTGATAATTTCGACAAAACTGAATCCCGATTTCTGGACGGCTTCTTTCATTGCCTTAATCGCCTGCCGGACATGAAATGTCGTCCAGCGCGCCACGTAAACGGCGCCGGCGGACTCCGCCAGGTGCGGCAGGTTGAACGGTTCTTCGGAATTCCCGTAGGGGGTGGTGGACGCCACCGCTTCAATCGGGGTGGTAGGCGTCACCTGCCCTCCCGTCATTCCGTAAGTAAAGTTGTTGACGCAGATGACCGTCATGTCCGTATTTCTCCGGGCGGCGTGAATGAAATGATTGCCCCCTATCGAGAAAAGATCGCCGTCTCCGCTGCATACAATCACTTTCAATTTCGGATTGGCCAGCTTGAGCCCGGTCGCAAACGGTATCGGGCGTCCATGAGTGGTATGAAAGCTGTCCAGCCTCAAATATCCGGCCATCCTGCCGGTACAGCCGATTCCCGACACAACGCTGATCAGATCCCGCTCAATGCCGCAACTATGGATCGCCCGAACGAAACAGTTCACCACCGTGCCCAGCCCGCAACCTGGGCACCAGATATGGGGGATGCGATCCATCCTGAGGTAATCCACAACCGGATTCGTTGGCTCCACTATTCTCTCTCCTTGTCCCGCTTTCATTGAACGGCTTCTTTTATTTTACGGAAGATCACCTCCGGATCGTGCACGGTGCCTCCTCCATGAGGAACCAGGTGCGACCGTGTTCTGCCTTCCACAACACGCTGCAGTTCCAGATACATCTGACCGTAATTGAGTTCCGGCATAACCAATGCCTTTCCCTGATCGGCCAGCTGGCGGATACGCGTTTCGGGGAAAGGCCATGCCGTAATCAGACGAAGATGCCCCACCTTGATCCCTTCCGCCTGGGCCATGGAAATGGCCTTGAGGGCGACCCTGGAGGTAATTCCGTAGGAAACAACCACCACATCCGCGTCCTCGGTATCCGCTTCCCTCAGGAGAATAATGTCATCTGCGTTTTCCTTTATCTTGTTTACGATCCGGTGCACGCATTTTTCCTGGGCTTCCGCATTCATGACAGGGTACCCCCTCTCGTCATGCGTCAAGCCGGTCATGTGGAAATAATGGCCGTCGCCCGACTTAACCATGGGCGGCACCCAGTCTCCATATGTTTCATACGGGAGGTATTCGCCGCGCTTTGCCGTGGTGAACCGCCGTTCGACGATGTCGATTTCTCCGGCGTCAGGTATAACGACCTTTTCCGTCATGTGACCGACGCATTCGTCCATCATCAGCATCACGGGCACCCGGTAGGTTTCGGCCAGATTGAAAGCCTTGATGGTCAGGTCATAGCATTCCTGCGGCGAATTGGGGCAAAGCGCTATAATTTCATAATCTCCGTGACTGCCCCATCGCGCCTGCATCATATCCGCCTGGCCCGGCAATGTCGGGAGACCGGTAGAAGGGCCGCCGCGCTGCACGTTCACAAAAACACACGGTGTTTCCAGCATCACGGCCAACCCTATATGTTCCATCATCAGGGAGAATCCGGGACCGGATGTAACGGTCATGGCCTTTGCCCCCGCCCAGACGGCACCCTGAATCGCAATGGAGGAAGCGATTTCGTCCTCCATCTGAATGAAAATTCCCCCGACCATCGGAAAACGGGCGGCGATTCTCTCTACAACTTCTGTCGACGGCGTTATGGGATATCCCGCGACGAAACGGCACCCTGCGGAAAGGGCTCCTTCGCAGCAGGCATGATCTCCGTCCAGGAAGTGAGCTCCCGTCATGACTCCCTTGGGATCGGCTTTCAATGAGCCTCCTTTCAAGCGACAGCTTTTATCAATACTCCGAAAATTGCAAAGTCAGGACAATAAATCCCGCACAGGTCGCATCCCGTGCAGTTTTCAGGCCTTGCCGCTCTCGGCGGATGATATCCCTTGGCGTTGAATGTATTCGAAAAATCAAGAACATCGGCCGGACAGAATTCTATGCAGAATCCACATCCCTTGCACAGCTCTGAATTAATGGTCACTTTTCCACGCGGTCCATTGGATTTCTTGGATTCGCTCATTCAAATCCTCCAGATTACAATGCCCCATAATCTACGCTTACAATTCGGGGGCCGCAACATATATATTCCCAAAAATAAAGAAATGTTGCGTTCACGCATTTGCCGCCTTTTCAGCCCTTAATTTTGATAAAGATAAGATTTTTCATCAGACAGGATCCGGGTTTCGTCCGCGCCCTGATGTTTATTGCCAACAGGCGCAGACAACCGTGAATGCAGGGTATAAGCCGGCCGGAGTAAAACGTCATGCGAATACAGGCCATAGCCGGCTTCCAATTTCCCTTCCAGAGAACGCATATCGGCAGTTGTCGGCAAAGAAATGAGCAAAACGCCTTGCTATTAGGTTGCCTTATAAAAAGATAAGGCTTCGGCCGCGAGGGCCGAAGCGCTTTCATCTTGCAGTCTTTTAGTGGGAATGTTATGGCGGGAACTGTCCCATAACGGGATCAGCCGAAAAGCGGAATTTAATTATGCCTGATGAATGAATCCTATCCGCCATTAACCGGGGGCCGGTATTTAGAACCAACCCCCTTTTGCGTACATCGTTGCAGTTACTCCATTCGGCCTGAAAGAGACGAATGGACCTTCACGGCGGGCGCAGATGATTTGCTGAAATTCGAACATTACCGGGGTCGTCTCTTAGTCCGATACAATCCCGAAGATGTTCAAATACTCAGAATCATCCACGCCACGATTTCCAATTAAGCCTGAAATCGATCGGCAAAACAATATACTGAAACACCCAATGTCGCGTAGGCAATTTCATGCAAGTTTTTATTGGTAGAAATACCCAAGGAATAAACTGCGTGTGCTAACGTGCTAACGTGCTAACGTTAAAATCCCTCATCCAGGAATGAGGGAACTTGACGGATGAATGGCGAATACAATCGGAAATCGTTGCTTGTTTAGGATTTTGTTTTCATTCTCTGCTTTCCTGTAGAATAATGATAAAATAATTTCAAAGTTTGAAATCATAGTGCGATAAACCTGACAGCACTATAGGGAGGACAATATGCTTCTCTACCGCTCCCTTCTTTTCATGATTCTGGCATTGCCCTTTAGCGGAAACACCGCCACAATCAACGGCTCTGTGGTTGATCAAAGCGATCAACCTGTCAAGAAAGCGACAATACTACTCTTATCTGAATCGATCTCTTCAGTATCAAAAGTTGAAACTGCTGGAGATGGCAATTTTTCTTTTACTAATATTGAACCTGGCGTATATACGGTTATTGTGTTGCATTACGGTTTTGTTCCCTGGGCACGTGAAAATATTAATGTCGAGAACGATCAGCAGGCAACTCTGGATATTGCACTCGTCCCTGCTGATGATAAGAACTTCGTTATAAAATATATGAAGCCTCGCAGGGACGATCTGGATTCATTTGCTTCTGCGCTTGATACTCTCAAAGAACCGCACTTCTGCTCGAACACTGTCATTAGTCAAGAGTATGAGAGTTACCGTTTTCTTTATCTTCGCAGTTTTCATCAGCCTGTTTTAATACATCTGAAATACGACACCGATACAGCCTCCGTAATAATCAAAGAATTGGAAGGGGAAGACTACAGTAAATTCGGTTCTCTATCAGAGGTAGCGGAAATAGACTTGAGAAAAAGATGGAGCCAGAATGGCACGCCGGCTGAGCTTCATCAGAATATGTTAGATAATATTTCCAAAGAGGCACAGGAACTGTTCTGGGAGCAGCCCTTTAAAATCGATGCCGGTATCATTGGGCTTGACGGAGCCACCTGGACTATAGAAGGTGTTAAGAACGGCAAATGCCACGTGGTTACGCGCTGGTCTCCTGAAAAAGGAACCCCAATCCGCGCATTCGCCGATACTCTAATCCACTATTCAGGAAAACGCCTCTATTACGACGAAGTATATTGACTTATCACGGCTTCAGATAGGTTTATTAAATTTTCTACAATCGTCTTATTAACCATTCATCCGTCAGCGGCACTACCTACTGAGGCAAAGGCTTTTCACGTTAGTACATTAGCACGTTCACACGGCGCTTTTAATCAGGGCACCGTGTTGCATCACAGCATGAACCTAATCGGTCTCCCCCTGATCCATCACACTTTTCCGAGCGCCTTCAGCACCCGTTCCGGAGTAGCGGGGTGATCGAGGACCCATTTCCCTGTCGCGTTGTAAACGGCCGAAGTCGCAATCCCGGCCATGGCCGCACCAATATTTTCCGCAATCCCGTAAGCCCCGAAGGCGGCATATCCAAGATGGCTTTCGTTTATCAGGCACGTGGACGGCGGGAAGTCGTTCATCGTGCCGATACGATAATCGATCATGTCATAGTTCAACGCGACGCCGGTCGCCGGGCACCAGACATGCTCTTCGATAAAACTTCTTCCCAGACCCATCACCGCGCCTCCGTACTGTTGGGCGGCGGCGCCACGGGGATTGAAGAGATGCCCGACATCGTTGACACAGACGACATTCGTCACTTCAACAACCCCTGTATCCGTGTCGACTTCGACCTCGATAAAGTGCGCCTGCCGGCCCATAACATAAAGCGTGGAATCGGGTTTGCCGTCCATAGTTAATGAATCAACCCTACCGACCACCGGATGTGCGATGGCGGGATCCTCGTCCCAGAAAATATCCGCCACTTCCCGGATGCTCTTCCTGTTGGCCGGATTCGCCTTCTCAAAAACGTAGCTGTCCTTGATGTCGAGAGCTTCCGGTTTTTTGCCGGGGAAAGCAGGCGGGCCTTCGTTGTAAAAAAAGTGGGGGGAATTGTAGGCCGGAGTCGTTCTTACGGCGTATTCCAGGATTTTTTTCTTCAAATCCCTGGCGGCAAGCACCAGTTGCGTATTAATGTAGGCGGTTGAGAACGAACCTCCGGGCTGCCACATATAAAAGCTGCTGTTGTCCGAACGCCGCTCCTGCACCACGGTATCTTCATACTTCAGGCCGAGCTCGGAAGCCACGATATGTCGCGCCCCCGACTCGGTATCCGACCCGATATCGCTCCTCACGCCCACGATCGCGACGATGCCGTCGCGAAGCATCAGGCAGGCGAAGGACATGGCCGGCTCCGGCGCCTGCCAGGTCCATTCGTTGATCTCCATGAATCCCATCCCGTGCATCTTCCCGCTGGGGAGTCGTATCATCCCCGGCTGATGCCATTTCTCGTCCCAGCCGATGGCCGCCTTGCCCTTCTCGACGACCTCTTTCAGACTCCACCTTTTCGGAAAACCGTTCTCTTCCTGGTAGCGCGTGATCCAGTCCCAGTCATGCCCCCGGCATCCGTCATTGATCAGCGCCACCTCCACCGGGTCCAGGCCGAATTCGGCCGCGACCTTGTCGATCATGACGTTATGCGGGACGGTGCTGTGGGAGCCGTGCCGGATGCATATCAGATGCCCCTTGTTGACCAGGGGCCACTCGTTGGAGCCCCGGATATTGGGAATTTTCGTGCACTCGTAGGTTTTTTCAATGGCGGAGTTTCTCGGACCGACTACGTGCCATTGATAGGCCGTGATCGTACCGTCCTTTTTGGCGCCTACCCTGCAGGTATAGGTCCCGCACTCGTCCCCCAGGGTGTAATGATTGCTTTCGTCGTACAGGAGCTTCACCGGTCTGCCGTTGGCGCGCCGCGCCAGTATGACCGCGAGACGCGTAAAACAGGAAGAGTATCCGAGCCAGGAGAACCCGCCGAACATCGCCCCTTGAAACGGCATGGTGACGGTTATCTTGGACCATTCTGCGAGCGGCGGACTGCTTTCTCCTCTTGCATCGGAATGTCTTACCAGAAACCACTGGGGAATATCCTGATGATGGGCCCAGATGTCCAGGAAATCGCCCCGCCACTGCGCGATGCAGACTGCAGGTTCCACTCCCGCGGGAGAGGTCATCCCGCGGGTTATTTTGTATTCGATGATCTTATCCGCCTGGGCAAAGCCCTTTTCGACATCCCCGATTTCCTGCTCTTCAGCCAGGACCGTGTTCGGCTCCCTGGCAGTTTCCTTCACCCGGTTCACGTCCGCCATGACTTTGACCGCTTCCGGCCTGGCGGACTCTTCCATGTCGAGGATGAACGGCCGCTCCTCCCATTCTATTTCGATCAGCCTCAGGGCACGGTCGCAGGTCTCTTCACTGTCGGCAACCACGGCGACACCCATCGGGTGATTATAGAAGTCGCCGGTCCCCGGAAGAGTCAGGAGGTCGTAGCTGCCGGATATTTCATACCAGGCCCCTGTTCCACGGTCGCTGGAAATATCCGGATCGGAATATTTCAGGACGTCCCTCACGCCCGGCAGCGCCTCCGCCCTGCTCGTATCCATCCGGACGATCTTTGCGTGGGCATAGGGGGAAGTCAGGATCTTCGCGTACAGCATGCCGGGAAATGCGACATCTCTGGTATAGACGGCCTTTCCGCTCGCTTTTTCATAGGCGTCCTGCCGGGCAATCGAACTTTCAGTTTCCTTGTAGCCTTCCGGGAGTCTCCAGGTCCATGGGCGATAGTCCATAAAAATTCCTTTCCAAATATTCGGTCACCGGAATACAGCCAGAATTCACAAGGTGAAAAATCGACCGTTTCGCGTTTCCCGTTTCACGGGGCGTGCCGAAACCTCATCCTCCAGGCATGTTTGTCTAATGTGTTCCGTATAAAATAACACCCTGTTTCTCAAGGATAGCCTGCAGTTCGGAGACATAGTCTTCGAGCTGTCTCGGAGTAATTCCTTTCCGGGTGCAAACGGCCGCCGCTGCACCAGCCGCCTGCCCGGTCACCATCGTGATCTGCAAAAATCTTGCGTACGAGTCCCTGTCCGTGGAAATAGCCTTTCCTCCCACCAGCAGATTGTCGATGACTTTAGGCACGAGGCATCTGTAGGGGATATCGTACGACCCTCCATCCTTCGGGTAGACGATCCCCCCCAGATCCAGGGTATCCGTCGTCGCAATATGCTTGGCGCCGGAAGAAAAAGAGCTCTTGCCTATAACATCCTTGAACTTCCTGGCCTCCGCGACATCTTTCTTCGTCAGGATGTAATCCCCGACAATTCTACGGCTTTCCCGTATTCTGAGTTCCGAACACATCCTGGACAGGTAGGATTTCTCGAATCCCGGCATGTACTTTTTGATGAATTTCAGGGCCATGGTCACCTGTTTCCGGCACTCGATCTCGCAATAGGTGAGGTCCCGGACATCGGTCGGATCGGCACTACCAACCTGGGAGGAATGCTGGAAGTGGGCCTGAAACTTGCCGTTGTCCCTGGGCATGATGAAAAAACCCACCCCGCTGTACGGATGCCATTCGCCCGCGTCCAGTGCTTTCTTCATCAGGGAAAAATATCCCATGAAATTGCTGATCTCGGTGATGTCCTTTACTTTCTTGATCCGTTCCGCCACCTGTTTCGGAGTCCAGTCGAGATAGGGATGCGTCAGGGGATTGAATTCATACTCGGCATTTTCGCGGACGTAGTCGAGGACTTTATCCCAGTCCACGCCGTCGACCGTAAAGGAGATCGTGTGCGGCTCCAGGTCTTCCTTCGGCGGCTGTTCGTAAGGCGCTCCCGCCATGGCGGAAACATGCCCTTCCCCCGTGCAATCAATGACCACCTTTCCAAGAACCGCCTGGCGGCCGGAAGGGTTTTCCACAACCACCCCTTTGACCGCATCGCCTTCCTTAATGACATCCACCGCCAGGGAATGAAGCTGAAGCTCGACACCGTTCTCTTCCATCATCTCGAAAATCATGAGTCCCCAGTAATCCGGATCGACCAGGGAGAAGCTGTACCCGATGCGGAAATCGGGCGTTGTGTGCGGTACGGCCAGGCCCTGCTTCAGCAGCCGGTTGTGCGTTTCCTCCATAATGCCGCCGATAATCTGCTCCTTGCGCGGATTGAACATATAGGCGTAGGCGAAACCGGGAGGCCCGGACACATTCAGCTGCCCGCCGAGCGTTCCGAGCCGTTCAATCAGTATTGTTTTCGCTCCGGCCCGGGCCGAGGCTATTGCAGCGGCGACTCCGGACGTTCCGCCCCCGGCAACTACAACATCATATTCACCGTAAATTTCCATCTTCATATATCCTATCTATAATTAACACAACATCGTCCAGATCCTTCTGACTTCCGGCATGGGACTCTTTTCGAAGCGAAAAGCCGGCTGGGAATCCATCGGGTGTCGGGGTCGGAATCGGTATCGGTCTTCGCCCCGGCTACGCCCGACAAGTCGGGGTCGAGCTCTTAAAACCGATTCCGATACCGACTCCGATACCGACCCCGAAAACTCATCCGGAGGCAGTGCTGACTTCTGACCCCTACTTTTTAAATTCCTCTATGGACTTTGCGATTTTACCGTCGGGCAATGTTACCGGCAGCACGATACTTTCACTATGCAGCGCCCATGGCAGAATCACGCCCGAATGGCCGCCACGTCCCCCGACAACCACAATCTCAACGTCCCTGGGATTCCTGGTGACGGGCATCGGATGCTTGTCCGCAAATTCCGGCGGGCGCACGGGCACCAGGCCCCGGTCCCGAACCATCGGAACGTCGTGCACGGCGCGCAGGTGGATATGCTCCCGGATCGCATCCTTGGTGTATCCGGAATTCTTGAGCATCATCCCGTGGTCGGGAGTGAGAACCAGAACGAGAGGCCCGGGAATATATGCATTGTTGGAACCGAGCGTGGTGCAGCAGTCGGTCAGGGTATCCAGCAGATCGTGGCCGTCGAGGCTCAGGAAATCGATAATGTCGTGCTGCGGCTCGGCCTTCAGGACATACACCGTCGTTGTGTCGGAATCGTAGTGTTCTTCATTAATCATGGGCCACTGGGCCAGTTCCGGCTCTTCGGCAAAACAATAGGTAAACTCGGCCTGGGAGGCCAGACAGTCCAGATCGCAGACTCCGGGCACCGAACGACAGACATTCATGATAACCAGATTGACGGCCCGACCTATAGTTGCATTGGCCGGATAACCCGGACCCAGACACCCTTGACGGCCGGAAATGCCGACCTGTTGCGCGATGGGACCGCTGACCAGCACCATATTCCCGCCAGGGTGGGATGTTGTTACCGACTGAAGCAGATTGTATCTCCGGTCCGCCAGGGCATTAAACGCCGCCACAAGGATGGGCATCGCCTGTGGTTTGCACCCGGCCATTACCGCCGCAATGGCGACGTCCCTGACGGTGACATCCTTGCCGGTGGGACCGACCTCGCGCCACAGAACTTCACCCGGATCGAAGGGGCAGTAGGCATACATTTTTCCCAACCGGGATTGTGTCGGCGGAATGACGGGCAAGCCGTCCCCGATATGTTCGCGGTCGAGGTAATCCATGACCTCTTCCATATAGCATCCGGGCTCGCGGAGCCTTTCCGGATCAGCCTTTATCTCCTTCGTTACGGGCAGCAATCCATTTTCGGCAGGAGGAACGAGATCCATCTTGAAATCGATATGAGCCACTTCTTTCAGTTTTTCAGAGTCGGCCGTCAGGGAATCGACAATATAGTCCCATTTGCCGTCTATTTCGTTGCGCACGTCCTCGACCGTGCTGGCCTGGTAGATATCGATTTTGCAGAGGCACAGGTTTCCCGCCCGGTATACCGCCACTCCCTCCACCAGCTCGCCGCCGGGAGGGGCCGTAATATAAACAGCGGGTATGCCGAGTTTCTCCAATGCCATAGTCACAATACAAGTAGCCGGGGATGTCCCCATATCGCCGAGCGCGACGACGGCCGCGGCCGGTTTCTCTTCGGCCAGCATCGCGGCATACTTCTCCAGCGCCCGGGTGTCCTTGCCGCGCACCGTCTCCCGGTAGACGACAAAGTTTTCTATTCCCATTCCCCGGAAACGTTCCTTTATTCGGACAAAAACCTCCCCGTAATTGCAGAAACTGAGCTTGGTGTTGTCGTAAAAAAGTATTTTTCCTTTTTTAAGTTCTTCGATACCGACTCTGGGCGCCAGTTTGATAACCGGTCTTTTCTGCGTTCCCCGCGGATCGAGCAGGGGCTTCAATGTCTCGTTCATGCGTTACATGCTCCCGTATGCAATATATTCCAGGGCCTAATCCTTAACTTTTCATCACTTCTCTGTCGCAGCGTCACAGAAAACCGCACCTCTGTTCGCGCAGACAATCTCATCATCCATGAATATCGTGGAAATTTCAATAAATCCGGGTGTCCCGAAATAAAAAAGGGATCTTCAGGGCATTACGCCCCGAAGATCCCTCATAAAGTCAAACAGGTTCAGCTTTTACGCGGCACCCAACTTACCTTTGGACTCAAGATAATCGGCGACATGCTTCATTCCCAGATCTTCAAGAGTCTTTCGTGTGGGATAACCCGTATCCGGGTTCCATCCTTCGATATTATAGAAGTGGGTCTTCCACTGATTGACCCCATCTTCCGTAAAATACAGCTCCTTGCAGTTCTTGATTTCCCATTTCGACCCGTCGAATATAGGCAGATTGGGGGAATAACCGCAGTAGGAAGCTCCTGGTCGGTAATAATACCCGGAGAAATTCTCCATGTTTTTATGCCGGCCCTGCAGTACGAAGATGGCCCGCTTCAGGGTCCAGGCGCGCCGGCCGATCTCCATACCATCCTCGAAGGTTTGATTTCTTCCGGTAACCGCATTGAGAAACCGGGGTTCCACTTCAGGCGTTTTCCCATAGTTCTTAGGGTGGGATCCGCTGTACAGATTCGAGTAACCCCAGTCGCAGAAACCGACCGATTCCTTGTAGTAGTTCCAGTAATGCTGGTGCCAGGCAGTGAATTGCGCCTTATGCTTGGAAAAAATGCCCGTTTCATAGGCCTGTTTTCCTTCCCAGCTGTAATCAAACCAGAATGGGTCATTGAAGGGCGCGGTTCGTTCGGCCATGGTCTTCACGAATTTCTCGGCATCCGGAGCCTCTCCGCCGCCGCCGAATCCACCCCCGGGCGAATGGGTGATATCGTGACTGTTGATATCCCTGGAATCCATCAGATTGCCGTATGCCCATTCCACTCCGGGCATGGACCAGTGGTCCTGGTAACCCCACATGGTCAACCGGCACAGGGTTTTGAAATCTTCGGTCCTGCCCAGTTTTTCAGCTACCCGGGCGGTCCCTTCCGCCAGAAGATCGCCGATTCCATGACGCTTTGAAAGAGCCAGCGCATAGATTTCCATGAACTCGTTCGTGTTGAACTGCTTCATGTTCAGCGGGGCCATATCGTAGTCGGTTCCGGGCCCGATAACGCCCATGTCGTACATCTTTTTCATATACCAGCCAAGGGCGGTATAGGCGGGAACCTCAGGCTGAATCGGGAAGTCCGGATTATGAGTAGTGTTAAAGGACATAGGCCCCTGGAAGCAGCATTCCATGCCATTGATACCATACTCCTGGCACAGATCCATCCCCCTTGCGTTGGCATCCGGGGGAATCTCTCCATTCGAGGGGGTCTGGCTGAACAGGGTCGATTCGGCGCAGTCATCCGAATCCTGGCCGAACACCCGGGTCCGGTTGTGGCATTTTCTGCCGGTGCCGCAGCCCGCGCAACAGGATTGAACGTCCTGGCCTCCACCGAAACCGAAGCCTCCACCGCCGCCGCCCCAGGTCTTATCCATCCATTCCCTGGTATCCTTCAGGCCCTTGGGATCGGCTATCTTAAGACTGCTGGAACCCACGACGGCAACCGCCTTCAGGTTCTTGGAACCGAATACGCCGCCGAATCCGCCCTGGCCGGCGCCGCTTCCGCCTCCGTGGATGAGAGAAGCAACCCGGGTCATATTTTCACCCGCAGGCCCCATTGTAACGATAGCGGGTCTTTGCATGGTGTAGCTGCCGTCCAGGTCCACCCATTCATGGCCATAGCGAATACCCGATTTTTTCCAGATCTCCTCCTGGCATTTCCATGTTGTAAGACCCCACAAATCCTGGGCATCCTCCAAAGTAACCTTGTCGTCGACGATATTGATATAGACGGGTTTGTCCGCTTTACCGATTACGGCCACTCCGTCCCAGCCTGCCAGTTTCAGCATGGTGCCGAACGTACCGCCGAAATTGCTGTGACACCACCACTGGATGGGATAACATTGCGGAGACATCCCCGACACGCTTGTCCTTGCGCCGTAAGGAACTCCCGTTCCGACGATGGCTCCGGTCATTAAGGAAACCATATTCCTGGGATCGAAAGCATCCTGAAGATCCCAATTCTCGCGAACGACACAGTATTCCCAGAAAAGAGCCGTAGAGGTACCGTGACCGCCGCCATACATCGCATATTCATCCGTATCCAACCGGATGATGTCCTTTTTCGTCAAATCCACCAACAAAATTTTTCCACCAAATCCTGGCGTTGCCATAAGTATCCTCCTCCCCTAAGACTTTTTTGCAGCCGGGGCTGCTTTGGATTTACCCTTTGGAGCTCCGAAAGGGAATTTCGGCATGGCCTTACGCGGCGGCTGAAGGTCGCGGTCATATCCGCTGATATCGGTCTGATCCGGCAGTTCGGTCACAACCTTCAGAGCGTTTGCGACACACGCTTCGACACAGGCCTGAGTGCCGCCGGGGCCGCCCTTCTTGTTATAAAAGGGCGTATCCACGCACAAGTCGCATTTGGTGGCTTTCATCGTTATATGATTCCATATAGTACGATGCGGGATGAAAGGGCATGATTTTATGCAGGTCTTGCATCCTATGCATTTTTCCTTATCGATCATCCTGATGTTGCCGTTTTCGACGCTGATATGGGCTGCGCCCGTCGGGCAATTTTCCACACACAAGGGTGTGGGGCATTGCCGGCATACATTGATTGAAATATCGAAAGGATATTCGTCCAGAACAGCCCGGTGCATCTGGATCCGGGAAAGGGAAAAGTTTATTTCACCTTCGTGTACAAGCGAACATGCCGTCATGCAACCGTAACATCCGGCACAGTGTTTGCTGTCATACACAAGGTAATGCGTCGCTAGCGGATAACTGTCCTGTTTTATGGCAGCTTCCGCCGCCTCGGGTGAAACAACAGCCAGGGCTCCCCCCGCAAGAGCGGTTCCGCCTCCTACAACAAAATCACGCCGTGAAAATTTTTTCATATTTGCCTTAACAGGCACTGTCTTTTTATCTCCAGCCATGAACGACACCTCCATTGGTTCCAGCCATTCTACAACAAGTCCTCTATCATCCTCAAACTCTTAACTCACCTTTTTCGCACGCCATTGCCGTTTCGAATACCAAGGACCGCAAATACCCCTATTTCTTTTACGACCATCGGCAGTATCTCGTTACATGATCCTGCAAGAAATGCCGACGAATCCATTCTTCTCAGAGGATTGCACCCTGTCAATTAAAACACCGAAATACCCGGAATCTTTTCAATTCCAAGTCCCTGCCGACCGCCCGGGGTGAGTGAAGTCGCCCCCCGACTTTATTGCTTCCAGGGCGAACACAAGGTTCGCAATCCCAGACCTCTATCATTGTTTAGAGGGCGAACACAAGGTTCGCAATCCCAGACCTCTATCATTGTTTAGAGGGCGAACACAAGGTTCGCCCCTACTATAATTATTTATCCCAAACTTCCGATTTCATGCCGTAAGGCACGGAATTGATCACAGCCTCAATCTGGTCGATTTTTCCCTTTCTTATCTGAAACAATTCCGATATTTCGATTGTCTGGGGATAGGATATAATATTGGGGATCATCGTGCCGTCCGGAAGCGGGTAGCTCCGAACAGCCGCATCATGATCGAAAAATCCGAAAGCCAGAACCAGGCCGCGCTCGATATCCACTACAGGGAAGCGGCGGTTCCGGATCTCGGTAACGAACGCGAACCATCCGGATTTTTGCTGTTCTTCGCATCCCATCGACAGGATATCCAGGGCACCCGAACTGGTATTAGGATCCGGCTTCTGGTTCGTCGACTGCGTTCCATTTTCCAATCGCTCGCAGGAATCGGCAAAGGGAGCGGTAAATTTGCCCGTCTGGTTGGCCAGCCCGGTAAAGTACCAGTTGGCGACTTTAATCAGATCCTCCCGGGACATCCGTTCATCTTTGGGCACCGTTTCCAGAAACTGCCGTCGCGGCTTTTGCAAATCCACAATCTGCCCAACGGATAGAGCAGGCTGGCCGTCCGGCCCGGGCATGGTTCCACCGGGGCGTACGACGATGACTTCAATTTCCTCAATCAGCGCTTCAAAAACCTTCACCCTGAGCGCTATGTAATCCATGTTGCCGAGTTCTATAAGAGTCCCGTAGAATCCGACTTGACCGGCCTCAGGATCGCAAACGTATAAACTGTAATTTCCGCGGGCGCTTGCGGTCCCCCATAATCCGTCACCCGGGATCAGCGCCACTCCGTTTTCCGTATAGCGAACGTCCTTCGCAAGCATGAGCTGTTCCGGGTCGCGCTCAATCATGGCATCCAATACTTTATCGATATAACCTTCCAAACAGGCGCGATCGCATGGATCCGCTGCATGGGCCAATCCCGGGCCGGACAGCATCGCTGTACAAACCACAGCCGCCAAAACGATCTTTCTCGTCAACATGAGGTCCTCCATTGGAATAATTTCCGGTTACAATCAGAAATCCATCCATTGCAGTATGGAAGAAGCGCTAATAATATAATCTCCGCTTTATCAAAAGCGAGGCTATCCTATAATCGGGTGGGGGGATTAATCAAGGATATCTTACAACCGTTACAAATTGAACGTTTAAACGTTGGACGTTGGACGTTGAACATGAGACGTTGAACGTTTAAACGTTATAATCAGGTTGCCATTTTTAGGATCATCGTGCCGACAATGGAACGAGCAACGATGCTTTTGGTTTAAACATGCAACGGCAGTATTTGGAGGAACCGAAATCAATGGATGACAATCAGACGCCGGAACAGAAACAGGAAAAAAGATTCGAACAGTGGCTGGATGCCCCGGGAGTAGAGTTTAAGGATCCTGAAGCAAAAAAAGCATACCGGGAAAGAGTCACCCGGTTTATCAAAGTTTTCAGACTGGAAAAGCCGGACCGGGTTCCGTTGATCCTGCCTGCAGGAAGCTTTCCCCTTTATCATGCCGGAATGACACTGAAGGAGGCCATGCACGACAACGAACGTCTCTGCCAGGCATACAGGAAATTCCTGAACGAATTTGAATCCGATACATGTATCGGACCTATGATGGTGCCCTCGGCCAGGGCATCGGAAATCGTGGATACCCGGACCGTAAAATGGCCCGGGCACGGTTTGCCCGATCATGCATCGATGATGCAGTTCGTAGAAGGCGAATATATGAAGGCGGACGACTACGACCTGTTCCTTGAAGATCTGACCGATTTCTGTCTCCGGCGCTATATTCCCCGAAGTATCGGGGCGCTGGCTCCTTTTGAGCACTTTCCACCGACACCTTTCATTCTCGGCATGGCCAATAAGTTTCTGATGCCCGCCGTCATGCCGCAGGTTCGGGCCGCCTACCAGGCTATTATCGACCATGGAGAAGAAACCGCTAAATGGATGGGACCCATCATGCAGTTCGACCGGGAAGCTACAGCGGCCGGATATCCGTCGCTTTTCGGGGGTCAGTCGCACGCACCGTTCGATATCCTGGCGGATACCCTGAGAGGAACCAAGGGCGTTATCATGGATATGTACCGCCAACCCGAAAAGCTGCTGGCGGCGATCGAAAAGGTCACGCAGATGAACATCGACTGCGGCCTGGATGGAGTCAAAATGTCGGGCAGGCCGATTGTATTCTTCGCCCTGCACAAAGGCGACGATACCTTCATGTCCCGCAAACAGTATGAAAGATTCTATTGGCCCACCTTCAGAAAAGTCATTCTGGGGCTGATTGAAGAGGGGGTCGTACCGCTGCTGTTCGCCGAGGGTAAATACAACAACCGCCTGGACATCATCAAGGATCTGCCTAAAGGGAAAGTCGTATGGCATTTCGATCAGACCGATATGTTCGAGGCCAAGAAGATACTCGGGGACAACGCCTGTATCGCGGGCAACGTGCCGGCGTCGCTGTTGTGTACGGGAACACCCCAGGCCGTTAAGGAGTATTGCCGTAAACTGATTGAGGTCTGCGGTGAAGGAGGCGGTTTTATCCTGACCGGCGGCGCCAGTGTAGATAAATGCAATGCCGCCAACCTGCACGCCATGACGGAAGCGGTAATGGAGTACGGGATTTACTGAACATAAAGCCGTTGCACGTTACACGTTAAACGTTGCACGTTAAAAGAAAAAGCTTCGTTGGAACGTTAAAATCAGGTGGTCATTTTAGCGGCTGTCATGCCGAATTTGAAACGTTCAACGATGCAGTTGTTTTGAACATTCAACGATCTTTTTGTCTTTAACGTGCAACGTTTAACGTGTAACGTGCAACGGCAGTATTATTATGGATGGGCCGACCGGTTGGTGTGCAGTTGCGAGACTTTGCCTTCCGGCAAATTCGGATTTTTTATCGCATAGGCCCGGTAAATTTTCGGTCGGCTATGGCGGAAACGGATATGTATCTTTTGTCCCTCCAGAAAATCCTGAATGGAATTTACCCGAATGAAGGGATTTTTCCGATCCGGGCAGACGGAAATCCAACACAATCCGACAAAACCCATTATGGGAATCAGCCGCACAAGATCGCTGTCCAGGAAAGCGGGCAGCTTCGGAACAGGATAGTGAATACAGGCAATGACAGCGGAAAATACAAACAGAATTCCGAAAAGAACCTGCATCTCAGTAATGATCCCCTCCCGAACCGGCTTCGGGAAAAACGGCCGATTGGAAAACTCCATCAATATTCTGTCCCGGCAATTTTTCAAAAATCTTATTCGACGCCGACAGGCGCAACCTGTCGCCATGCCGGCTATTGCAATTAAAAAACAAAAAAAAATTTTAATGACTTTCGGAGACAGACCGGATGATTCCGTTATTAAAAATGACGTTTCTCCACAAAAAACGCATACCCCGGACAAGAATCCCAGGATGAAAGTCCATGCCATGCTGTACCTGTAAAATTCAATCCTGTTTTCCAGAGAGGTAACAAGTTGCTCTTCCTTGATTTCCATTTTTTCGTAATTAAATCGGGCCGCAACCCGTGTCTCCCGTTTCTTCGATGGACGATTAAAAACCTGTTTTACGAACAGAAATCAGTCGCTTTTCCCCACAGCCTTCGGGGTGCATAAAAGCTTTTGTGCTATCAGACACTTTTTTCGAACTTAAGGTTCATTTTTTTATTGCGTCCTGTACTATACAAACGTAAAAACCTCTTCATCGTCTACTTGATCCAATCCAATGTGCATTAAAACTAAAGTCTTAGAATAGAATGTGAGCTAATCGGGACTATCTTTAATTTCTCAAAAGAAACCCATCAAAGAAATACACTCATACCCGAATTTGCCCCTGAGAATATTGGGAAATTACACTTTGCAGATCAGTTCTCGTTGACTGGTTGAAACAAATAAAAATCAGTCGTCAAATCATCAACCCTTTTCCGTTTAGTTCCGACGCTGAGAATTGCACCGTGATAAACCTCTTCGGCTTTTATAAGTCCGTTCCGGGAAGAATCCAATTTATTCTGCAATTCTATCCCTTCTTCTTCCAACGATTTAAGCCGCTCAACTAAAGCAACCTGTTTTGCTTTCAAATCTTCGAAACCTTGGCTGCCCTCAACAGCTCCCTGCTTCAATTGCGCTTGAGAAGGTTTGCCGATAATTTTAAGATCGTGTTGCAGCTGTTCGATTTCTTCCTTTATCCTTGCTATTTTCGAAAGGAGTTCTTTTGAGGGCCCTACGGCAATCCTGGTTGTAATTTCTGAGATCGAACCGATGATCCGCGCCTGAGCCTTCTCCAAAACCTGTATATTCCCCCCGATAATCTGCCCTTTCCCACCGAGTTCTCCCAGATGCAGAGCCCCTTGGCATTCAACAAAACAGTGGGACATCAGATCGGTAACGTCAATATTGCCTCCGCACTGAATAGTGCAATCGTTGAGGAATCGCGCCATCAGGTTTCCTTTTAAGCTGATCTTCGATTTTCCTCTTCCGTAGATGCCCGTTACCAGGGTTATGTCGTTTCCGGCTATCAGATCGGCTCCCTCCACCGTGTCCAGGATTGTAAGATCGTGCCCGGCCTGGATCGTATATCCGGCTTCCACCGGCCCCCAGACAACAATGTTCCCGTCGAAGATGACATTGCCGGTCGATGGATCCACCTTGTTGACTTCAAGCGTAGGATCCACTCGCACGGAATTGTCGTCGTAAAAGGGCTTGCCGGCTCGTGTCGCAATGATGATACTGGGATCGTCGGGTGAGATCGCTGAACCGACACCGGGAAGAAGAACCCGGTCTCTGACGGGGGGAGTGGGAATCGGTTTGCCGTCTACACCCTTCCCGGGGGAGCCTTCGGTTGGAGGAAAATGCTTTAGTAAAGGAGTTCCTTCACTTACCGTTATATACAGCCCCAGGTCCTTATAGTCGACACTGCCGTCCTCACGCTCCTGGGGGATACCTTTGTGTTCGGATTCTTCCACCAGCGGGACGAATTTCGCCTTTTCCCCTTCAACGGGGGATACACCCTCTGCAATCAGTTTTTTTTCACTCCATCCGGTTTTCTGGATTTCCCGAAGCACGTCCTTCTTGATTCCGAATGTGATGTGATTGGCTTCGAGAATGTCTGCCAGGAGTTTTTCCGAAAAAGGCTCTCCGCCGAATGCCTGTGTGACGGCAACCCAGGCTTTGAGACGATCCGGGGAGACTTTCACGTCCACGCAACAATCTTTCCTCTCGGCAAGAACGTATTCCCTGGACTCATCGAGTTGTCTGGCCTGTCGCGCAAATCGGGAGATAGCGCTTTCATCCTGCTGCCAGGATTCACAACCCTGCTGGCGAATCCAGGACTGGATGGATTTCATTGGGATACCCAGGGGAAAATCACCGCTGGGCTCTATCGTTACGGCCAGCAGGCTGTTATTTATCCCTTTTTTCTGAAACCGTATGCTGGACGGCACGGGAATTTCAGGTTCATTTTCTTCCGGGGACGATTCCCGAACGGAATCGTCGGGCGCAACGGAAGATTGCGCATAAACATTATTGTCAACCGGTAGGTTTCCTGGACCTGATCTGGCTAAATTGGCCGAACTTTTCATCGACTTATATCGTCAGGTTTTCGGATTGGTCATTCAATCCGGTGATTTGGGCGTTAATTCTTCCTCAAAATTTGGTAAATACAGAGACTCTGCGCGAACTTTTAGGGAATGAGCTGTTTGTCCCTACTTCTCCATATCGGGAAAAATATCCAGAGCAATAGGGATTTACAGTAATTTCCGTCACATATTTGGAGAGATGTTCACAGGCTTTTCCGGGGAATTCCGGCACTTTGCGGACAGAAAAAGGCCACCCAAAATACTACTAAATCAATAGTCTGTATCTGATTGGAACATCGCACGGTTGAACCTCAACATATCAGAGATCCTCGAGGCGCAACCGGTTGAAACGCTTCAATGTACAACGAAGAGATTAGGACATCCCCTACCCGTTCTTGTTATTTTTTTTATTCTCTATCTTCGCCCAGGTATCTTTAAGGGATACACTGCGGTTAAAGGCCATGGCTCCGGGCTTTGAAACAGGATCGACGCTGAAATATCCCTGGCGTTCGAACTGGTAACGATTGCCGGCAGGCGCATTCTCCAGACCGGCTTCAATAAATCCGGATATACTCTCGAGCGACTGCGCGTTCAGATTCGACAAAAATTGTTTACCCTCATCCGGATTCGGTTTTGTAAAAAGACGATCGTACAACCGGAACTCCGCCCGGACCGCATGAGGGGCGGACACCCAGTGCGAGGTTCCCTTTACCTTGCGCCCTCCGGGCAGCCAGCCGCCCCTTGTCTCGGGATCATACTTACAGCGCAGTTCGATCAAATCGCCGGTGTCAGGATCTTTAATCACCTCGTTACAGGTAATGTAATACGCGTACTTGAGGCGCACTTCGCGTCCGGGCGACAGGCGGAAAAACTTTTTGGGCGGGTCCTCGCGAAAATCGTCCTGTTCTATCCATAACTCCCGGCTGAACGGGATTTTCCGTTTCCCGGCCGAGGGATCTTCCGGATTAATGTCCGCTTCGAACTCCTCAACCTTCCCTTCGGGATAATTGGTCAATACCACTTTGAGCGGCCGCAGCACGGCCATGGTTCGGGGAGCGCTTTTATTCAGTTCTTCGCGAAGGCAGTGTTCCAGCAGGGCGAATTCGACAACGCTGTGGGCTTTGGAAACCCCGATGCGGTCGCAGAAATTGCGTATCGCGGCGGGGGTGTACCCACGGCGACGCAAACCGGCCAGTGTCGGCAGGCGCGGGTCGTCCCAGCCGGTCACATAGCCGCCTTCAACCAGTTGAATCAGCTTGCGCTTGCTCAACACCGTATATTCGAGCTCCAATCTGGCGAATTCTATCTGCCGTGGATGATGGATGCCGAGCTGCTCAAGGTACCAGTCGTACAGAGGGCGATGATCTTCAAATTCCAGGGAGCAGAGCGAGTGGCTGATCCCTTCAACGGAATCTTCCAGGCCATGCGCCCAGTCATACATGGGATAGATTTTCCAGCGATTCCCGGTCCTGTGGTGCGGCACGGCCAGGATACGGTACATGACAGGATCCCTGAGATTCAAATTAGGCGCAGCCATGTCAATCTTCGCTCTCAGAACCCTGGAGCCGTCCGGGAATTCCCCCGCCTGCATCCGTTCGAACAGATCCAGGTTTTCTTCGATACTTCGATCCCGGTACGGGCTCGGCCGACCCGGTTCGGTCAGGGTGCCGCGGTTTTCCCGGATTTCATCCGGCGTCTGGTCGTCGACATACGCTTTACCGTCCTTAATCAATTGGATCGCCCACGCATACATACGGTCGAAATAGTCGGAGGCATAATACAGCCGATCGCCCCAGTCGAAGCCGAGCCAGCGTACATTGTCCTGGATGGCATCGATGTAATGCTGCTCTTCCTTGGTTGGATTGGTATCGTCGAAGCGCAGATTGCAGACGCCGCCGAATTCTTCCGCAATGCCGAAATCGATGCAGATCGCTTTGGCGTGCCCGATATGCAGATAGCCGTTGGGTTCGGGCGGGAAACGGGTAATAACTTTAGAAAAACGGCCTTTGGCGAGATCTTCCTGAACCGCCTCCTGAATGAAATTGGCACCGGTAGCTTCCGTCATCTTCCTCTCCTTGATGGAAAGTAGAAGTATTATCGAAAATCGTCGGAATTTCCACTCCGATGCTGATTAAAAAACATAACGCACGGGCGCTAAGGCGCTAAGAAGTATCTAAATATTTATTATTTACGTCCTTGCGTCTTCACGCGCCAGCGTTTTGTTGTTCCAGACAAAGCTTCGACTGCATTTTTTTCTAAGAAAATGGTAAGGAACGGCGTCTAATAGAGGAAAGATCGAAAGCATTTCAGTCATCGAATGCATAAACGGACGGAGGCAGCGGATCATGATCAGGGGCAGACATCACCTCACTTTCTTTTCATTCATACTTCTTGTTCTATGTTTGGGGCTTCTGCTTGGAGCGCAACTACCGAAAGATTCGAAACCCGACACTACCGACTGGAACGGGGATTTTGCCGAAGGCTGGAAACAGTTCGATCGACTGATTGAAGAACAGAAGCATGAAGCGGCTTCCGCACTGGTGGACACGATGCTGAAAAGCGCCCGGGCCGCAGAGAACAACACGGAGTGGACCCGCTGCCTGGTACGCAATACGGCCCTCCGGATCTCCCTTCACGGCTATGAAACGGCCGTCCGCTTCCTGAAAGAGGCACCCTGGCCTGAAGACCGGATGGGAATGTCCGTCCTGAACCTCTTTTACGCCCATTCGTTGACCACTTATGCGCGAAGATACTCATGGGAAATCAACCAACGGGAAAGGATGGACTCAGAAGAGACAATCGATCTTAAAGCATGGACCCGCGATCAGATCTACGAAGAGGCGCAGAGAGCCTACGAAGAAGTCTGGAACAATCGGGACCGGCTGGGAGAACTACCGAACACGGAGTGGAAGGATTTTATTGTTCCCAACACCTATCCTGAAGGAATACGCCCGACATTGCGGGACGCCGTCTCCTACCTGCGCGTCGATATGCTGGCCGACACCAACGGCTGGCAGCCCGAGCAGTTGAATGAAATATATCGCTTGAATCTTAAAGAACTTACAGATGACATCTCGGGCGAAATCGCACTTGTCGATCCTACAATCCACCCCCTGAAGAAAATCTGCTTCATCCTCTCCGACCTGGAAAACTGGCACCTTCAGAGAGAGGGGCGCGAAGCCGCGCTGGAGGCGAGGCTCGAGCGATACAGGCATCTGCATCAGCATTTCAGCAAGGCCGACGACAGGGCGCACCTGCGGGAAAGACTCATAAACTATCTGGAACCCCTTACCGACATCCCCTGGTGGTCCGAAGGCATGGCGCAGCTGGCCGAGTTTATACAACCGGAAGATGAACCGGACAGCCTGTACCGCGCCCGGCGCATCGCTCTGCTCGGACAACTGGCGTTCCCGAATTCCTTCGGGGGCAGGCACTGCGATGCCATTATTGGCAACATCGAAAGTCCCGGTTATTCCCTGAGCGGAATGCACAACGACAACCCGCAAAAAAGATCAATTCTGATATCCCATAACAATCTGGAAAAGATTTACTTCCGGGCCTATGCCATCGACCTGATGAAAACCGTCGAAGAATCCGATGACTACAGCCTGCTTCCATCCGGAAGGAAACTGGAAGAATTTGTGGCCGACAATCCCGTCATCCAGAAATGGGATGTAGAGCTGCCCCCAACTCCGGATTACCGGATGCACAAGACATTCGTTGTCCCCCCCATGACCGAACCGGGAACATATTTGATTGTTGCTTCAGCCCGCGCCGATTTTTCCAAAGACGACAACAGCCTCCAGGGCATGTACCTGACAATCAGTGATCTGGCGCTTATCAGCAGGAAGAGAAGCGACGGCCTGGAAGTCACGGTCCTGGCAGGTTCGAGCGGAAAACCGGTAACGGATGCAGAGGTAATCCTCTATCGGGCAGATTACAGGGAGGGACACCGGAAATACGACTCAAAACGAACCGACGAAAGGGGCATGGTTCAATTTCTCGGCTCCGAAAAATATATCCGCTACTTCCTGGTAGCCCGGAATGGGGATCAGCTCACCTATAGCTTGCCGCAGAATTATGACCGGCAGGAAAAACCGGAAAGGCTATCCGCAACACTGCTTTATACCGACCGCAGTATCTATCGCCCCGGACAAACAATACACTGGAAAGCCGTGCTCTACCGCAATGACGATAGTGACGCCTCATTCAGTACATACCCCGATACAAATCTTGTTGTTTTCCTAAAAGACGGCAATGGCCAGGAAGTGGCATCCAACACCGTAACATCCAACAGTTATGGAACCGTTTCAGGGAAATTCACGATCCCGGAAGGAAGGGCTCTGGGGCAATGGTATCTGGAAAGCTCCAGGGAAGGCCAAACGCGCGTCCGGGTGGAAGAGTACAAGCGCCCCACTTTTGAAGCGGAAATGCTGGATCCGGACGCACCGCTGCGACTGAATCGGCCGGCGACTCTGAAGGGAGAGGCAAAGTACTATTTCGGTCTTCCGGTCACGGAAGGCCGAATCGAATGGCAGGTCTACCGGGAGCCGGTTTTCCCCTGGTGGTGGATTGATTTCTTCCGGGCCTTCATGCCTTCATCCCAGACACAGCGGATTGCCTCAGGGACGGAATCCCTGGATAAAGACGGCACTTTCTCCTTCACATTCACGCCTGAGGCCGACGAGAACCTGAGCGGGGACAAGAACATCACCTACCGGTACAGGGTCACCGTAGACGTCACCGATGAAGGCGGAGAAACCCGTTCGGACCAACGCTCCTACCGGCTCGGATTCGTATCCGTCGAAGCCCGGGTGTCCATGGACAGCGCTTTTTTCCTTGAGGAGAAGCCTATAGATATATCCATCCTCCGCACAAACATGGACGGCACTCCCCGAAGCGGGGAAGGAACCTGGAAAATCGTATCGCTTGAGGAACCCGATAAAACCCTTCTCCCGGCGGAACAGCCGCTGTTTGTCCCCGAAGAATTCCGGGAAAAGATCGGCTTCCAGACGCCGGGCGATCTGTTAAGAGAACGCTGGAACCATGGCTATAGCCCGGAAGCAGTGCTTATGCAACGGAAGGAAGGCGCTATCCGCGCGTCAGGATCCGTATTCCACGACAATAAAGGAAAAGGAACCGTTTCCGTTTCCGGGCTTGCGGCGGGCGCCTACCGCATTGTTTACGAAACCGTCGACGATTTCGGGGAAAAGTACGAAACAAGCCAGGATTTCATTGTCGCCTCCGACTCCATGACGCTCCGGCTGCCTGCCATGCTTGAAATAGAAAAAGCATCCCTAAAGGTAGGAGATACGGCCCGTTTCCTGGTGCATTCCGGAATGGAAGATCAATTCATGGTTTTCGAGATCTATCGTGACGGAGAATGCATCCAACGAAAAGAAATGATTTCCGGAAAGGACCCGTCTCTTGTCGAAATCCCGATCACCGAGAAAGATCGAGGAGGATTGGGCGCTGCACTGACACTCGTGCGCGACAATCAACTGATCCATCTTCAGAGTTCGATAATGGTCTCCTGGGATAACAAACAGTTGAAAGTGGAATTTTCCACCTTCCGGGACCGGCTGCGCCCTGGCAACCGGGAAAAATGGAGCGTCAAAGTCACCGGTCCCACCGGAAATGATATCGCCGTCCCGGCAGCCGAACTGCTGGCCTACATGTACGACCGCAGCCTGGATGCCTTTGTCCCCCACTCTCCCCCAAATCCTTTAAATCTTTACCCTTATCGAGGGCAATCGGTTTACGCACAAACCAACCTGTCCGCAGCCAACCGTCTCTGGATAAACAGCCGCGGTTTCAACCGGGGACCGATCCCACCGTCTCTCCACAGAGATCGACTTCTCTACTACAACGGGTATGGGATTGGAGGCGTGGGGAGAAGCCGCGCAATTGGGGCAGGCGTCGCAGGTGGAATGGGGGGAGGCATCTTACTGGAATCTGAAAGCGTTACCGCCAATGATGTTCTCTACTTTGCGAAAACTTCTGAAGTGGCAGGATTAGCTGCACCACCGCCTGAATCGGCCCGCATGGAGGAAGATAAATCCGGTACTATGGATAGCGGTGCGCCCGCCATTGAATTGCGCAGCGAATTCAGTGAAACCGCCTTCTGGGAGCCACATTTACTCACAGACGAAGACGGCTCCGTTTCTTTCGAGTTCGAGGTGCCCGATTCCGTCACATCGTGGAACGTGTGGGTACATGCCATCACACAGGACCTGAAATCCGGATTTGTACATAAAGAAGCCCAAAGCGTCAAGGATCTGATGGTTCGGCCCTATCTCCCGCGCTTCCTTCGCGAGGGGGACCGGGCGGAAATCAAGGTGGTCGTCAACAACGCCTCCGACCGTGAACTGGACGGCCGTCTCAACTTCGACATTATCGATCCGGCTACCGACGAAAGCATCCTGTCCGAATTCGGATTGACCGAATCCGAGACGACTGGAAAACCTTTCACAGTCGCAGCCGGCGGCGGAACCAACCTGACATTTCCCATCAAGACTCCATCCAGAGTCGGGCAGATCGCCTTCAAGGTCACGGCCGTCTCCGGCGATTTCTCCGACGGCGAGCTGCGCCCCATCCCCATCCTTCCCGGGCGCATGCACCTGATGCAGTCGAGGTTCGTGACTCTTAAAGACCAAGACCGGCGCATTATCCGGTTCGAGGATCTTGCCCGCGACGACGATCCGACCCGCATCAACGAACAGATGGTGGTTACTCTCGACGCCCAGCTCTTCTATTCCATCCTCTCCGCCCTTCCCTACCTCGTCGACTACCCTTATGAGTGCACCGAGCAGACGCTCAACCGCTTCGTATCAACCGGCATCCTTTCCTCTCTCTATGAGCAGTACCCCGCTATAGAGAAGATGGCGAAAGAGTTTTCATCGCGTGAAACCCGCTTCGAACAATGGAACGCTTCCGATCCCAACCGGAAGATGGCGCTGGAAGAGACGCCCTGGCTCCGGATGGCAGAGGGAGGCGATGAGGACATCTCCGAACTGATCCGGGTGCTGGATTCCCGCATTGCCAAAGCCCAGCAGGAAACGTCGCTTTCCAAACTTCGTGAAATGCAGACCTCGAGCGGCGGATTCCCCTGGTTCCCCGGGGGGTCTCCGTCCCCCTATATGACGCTATACCTCCTGCACGGCTTCTCTAAAGCGCTCGAATTCGGCGTCGAGGTTCCGCAGGACATGGTCCGGCGCGCCTGGGATTACACCCACCGGCATTACCTGGACGATATCGTAAAGGACATGGTCGAGCACGACCGCGGTTGGGAGTTCGTCACCTTTATCAATTATGTTCTGTCCAACTATCCGGACACTTCCTGGTACGAGAACTCCTTCACGCCAGCCGAACGTAAAACAATGCTCGACTTCAGTTACAAACATTGGAAGTCGCACAGCCCCTTTCTCAAAGGCTACCTCGCGCTCACACTGAAACGGATGGACCGGAGCCGCGATGCCATGCTGGTCTGGGAGAGCGTGATGGATTCGGCCAAGACCGCGGAAGACCAGGGAACCTTCTGGGCGCCCGAAGACCGCGCCTGGCTCTGGTACAACGATACGATTGAAACGCACGCCTTCGCCGTCCGAACGGAAATGGAGCTGATACCGGACGATCCGAAACTGGACGGACTGGTCCAGTGGCTGTTCCTCAACAAGAAAATGAACCACTGGAAATCCACCCGCGCCACGGCCGAGGTCATCTATTCTCTGGCCCACTACCTGAAGGAAACCGGCCAGTTGGGAATCCGCGAAGACGCAACTGTCACAGTCGGAAATGTAAAGACGTCCTTCGTTTTCGAACCGGACAAATACACGGGCAAGAAAAACCAGGTTGTTATCACGGGCGACAAGATCGATCCCCAGACGACTTCAACAATCACGGTTGAGAAAACGAGTAAAGGGCATATGTTCGCCTCCGCCACCTGGCACTTCTCCACAGAGAGGCTACCCGAAGAAGCACGGGGGGATTATCTGCGGCTGACCCGGAGCTACTTCAAGCGCGTGCACGACGGTAAGGAATATACGCTGCAGCCTTTGAAGGAAGGTGCTTCCCTGCAGCCGGGAGACGAAGTCGAGGTCCATCTGTCTCTCGAGAGCAAACACACTATGGAGTATGTCCACCTGCGCGATCCCCGTGGCGCGGGATTCGAGCCTTCCTCGAATCTTTCGAAGCACAAATGGGACCTGGGAATATCCTGGTATGAAGAGATCCGCGATTCCGGTACCAACTTCTTCTTCGAGCGGCTGCCGCAGGGTGAATACACATTTAAATACCGGGTCCGTGCAGCCACCGCCGGGACTTTTAAAATCTCCCCGGCAACCGTGCAGCCCATGTACGCCCCTGAATTCGCCGCCTACAGCGCCGGCGATCAATTGGAAATACAATAAAAACTTCACCGCAGAGGCGCAGAGAACGCAGAGGTTCGCAGCGTTAAACAAGCGTTCTCAAAAAAAGAATAGAAGGACAAACCCGGATGCCTTCAGGAGACCTATAATCCTTTTTGCCGTCAGCGCTGATCTGAAAGGCTTCACAATGCGGCGTGATACTACTTTTTTAACCTACAATCAAAAATACTCGCGAGTAATTTTGACTGGTGTAGAAAATACAATTAAAGAGACTCGGGGAAATGCAGTGGATTATACAGTGGAATTCTCTGCAAACCTCCGCACTCTCTGCGTCTCCGCGGTAAAGTTTTTAACGGACGTCGTAGCGAAGGAATGCCGCGAAGGTTATGGAAAAGGCCACGATGGAATAAACGGCCAGCAGACCGATATCCACCAGGGTGCCCGAGGCCGTTTCATTGAAATCACGGGGGCTTTCTCTAAAAACCGGGACATCCGCGGGATCCATTGTCGGAGGATCTCCCATGTCTATTTGGAGTGATACCTTGCCGTCGTCTTTTTTTCTGGACATAATCCTGATTCCCCTTCCGGCCAGCCCCCCCTGATCCTCTTGCCTGGTTTTCTCTTCAGCCAGCACCAGAAGTTTTGACCGGAAATCTTTCATGGCATCTTCGGCGCGCGATTTAAGAAGTATATCGGTCGACGCCAGGTTCATCGCGGCCAGGCGAAAAGCCGAAGCGGGAGAAAACCGGGAAAGGATGAATCCCAACCTCTCCTGATAAGCCTGCCGGTTGCGCCGGTCCTCATTCAGCCGGCTGGAGTACTCGGCCCTTTCCACATCCCTTTCCTCCCGCAACTTGTCCATTTCCCGACTGTACTCCTCAGAGAGCTTCTTGGAATTTACTTCCCGTTCCTCAGGCGACATGGCCGCCAGGCGTTTCCACCGTTCCATGGAACGTTTCATCATTTCTTCATTCAATCGATCCGACTGTTCCTTGGAAAAAGCCGCTTTCCGGCTGTCAATCTCGGCAACGCCGGGAACATCTACAAACTGGCCTGCAGCCATGACACCGGCTCGCGGAATGATAAATACAAAGAACACCCAGACCACGAGTGCAATCAGAAACGAAGTCGCCGAGCGGCGCGCCAGGGCGGAAGTCAGAAGTCCCAGCGCGATGAAAAAGGTAAAGTAGAGCAGTGAAACCAGCAGCAGGCCGCCCAGATTCTGCCAGTGAAGGGGTGTCATAGGTATTTGCATAAGCAGGATCAGCAGGATCGAAAGGAGGATCGGAATCAACAGAGGAATCACCAGGCCCAGCCAGGACCCGATCAGCTTGCCGAGTATAAATTTTGCGCGGGGGACAGGATTGGAAAAGGTCAGCTGCAGGGTGCCCTCCTCGCGTTCTCCGTTGATCGCATCATAGGTAAACAGGATGGCCAGCAGCGAAAGCACAATCTGCACAATGAAGGCAAAGTCGACCAGCCGGAATACCGCAAAGATGGTGTCATCGGAAAATACGCTGTTTCTTAGTTTGACTTCATCATACTCCCGGATGTCCGACAGGCGGCCCACATCGTTGTGGACTCCGGAGACGAAAATCTGCATGGGATCGGGATACCGGAAAGCCTGGGTGCTTATGGCGCTCCACGTCCTTGTCTTCAATATCTGGTAGTTGATATCCAGCGCCGCATCCGTGCGTGCGACACCTGTGCGATAATCCTCAATTCCGACCCACACGCTGAGCAGGATCATAATGCTGCACGCGGCAAATGTTATGACAAACTTGGGACTGGAAATAATGGACTTAAGCTCCTTCAAAATAATCGTACTCAGCATGGCGGTTCCTCTATATGGTATTCACGCTTCTTCATTCCATAACGCCGTCAATATTCCTACCGAACGTCATAACGCAGGAAGGCCACAAAAGCGCCGGCAAAAAAAACTATGTTGAAGACCGCAAGGATTCCCAAATCAAGCACGGACGCCCGGATGACATCTTTCAAAGGCGGCTGCCTGTACTGGAAGGCCGGCAACTCCCCCGGATCGATCTGCTCCGGTTCCGGCTGGCCGGGCATGCGCATTATAATCATCCCTTCTAACCCCTCCCCCGATTTTTCCTGCTGGAACCTGGCATATACATCCCGGTAGCGCCTGGCTTCTTCCAGATAATGATGTTTCAGCGCAAGCGAGGAACCGGCCAGACTGGTTGCCGCCAACGAAAAAGCGGAAGCCGGGGATACCCGGGCCAATCCGAAGGCCAGGCGCTGCTGCACGGCTTCCTCATTGCTGCGCCGTTCCTCCAGCCGGTCGGCGAGCACTTTCCGCTTTTCTTCCTGGCGATCCGTCAATTCCTTCAGGAACTTGTTCAAATCATTAAATATTTCCTGCGGATTATCTGGAGCCGAAGTGCCCTC
>JAFGTD010000001.1 GCA_016934295.1 Acidobacteriota bacterium | reverse complement strand
TGGGGTGGCGGACATCAACCCGGATGCCCCCGGCATACGCCACGCCAAAGAGGTCGGAGTTCCAGTCGTCACGCTGCGGTACAAGGACCTGTACGAGATTCCCGACCTGGATCTGATCATCGAATTGACCGGGATCCGTTCATTGACGGACGAGATAGAGCGGACCCGCCCGCCCCATGTGCATATTATCGATCACGTTGTGGCGGGCCTTCTCTGGAAGCTGCACCGGGCCCAGCAATCGGTGATTGAACACCGCACCGAAATGGAAAAAAGAGTGGAGGCTGAACGCGAGCGCGTCACCCAGATCCTGAACTCCATACCCGATGAAATCCTCGTGTTGGACCGGGAAATGATTGTTCAGGATACCAATTCGTCTTTCCTCAAGAACAATAAAATGACACTGGAGCAGGCCAGGGGGCAGCATTGCTACGACATACCGCAGCTGGTGCGGGGCGAGTGCCAGATAGCGGTCGGGGACTGTAGGTTTCGCAATGTTACCGAAAATGGAGAGTCCGAATCATTTGTCCGCAAACATTACGATGGGGACGGCAATGTCCGATACACATCCATTGTCGGAGCGCCCTGGCGGGACAGGGACGGCAATGTCGTGGGCATGATCGAAATTACACGGGATATTACCCAGCGTATACGCCTGGAGGAAGATCTTCAGGTTATGGAGGTTCAGCTGCAGAAGCTTATGGAGATGGCGCCCCAGGCCACCTGGATCAAGGACCGCAACGGTCGCTACAATGATGTCAATCCGGCAACCTGCGTCCTTTTCGGCAAAAATGCAGGAGAGATTATGGGGCGTACGGACCTGGAACTGTTTCCGCGGGACGCCGCTGAAAAACTGAAACATGGGGATCAGGATGCTTTAAAAAAAGGGGATTCCGTCTCTTATCAGATTGAACTGGACCTGGGCAGCCGCAAGGTTTTCCTTTCTATGGTCAAATTTCCTATGGTAGACAAGGAGGGGAAGCGCACAGCTGTTTGCGGCATTGCCGAGGACATCACGGCTCAGAAGGAAGCGGAAATTCAGCTGAAATCGACGAGGGAGTACCTGCAGAATATCATCGACAACTCGCCGGTTCTGATCATTACCTCGAACCTGGAAGGGAATATTGTCTCGTTCAACAGGGGCGCCGAAGAATCTCTTGGGTATTCGGCAGAGGAAGTGATAGGAAAGTCAGGCGCTCTGTTTTTTATCGATCCCGCACTCAGGGAGGACCTGTTAAACCAGGTCAGGAAAACCGGAAAGCCTGTCCGCGATTACTCCCTGGAGCTTAAGAAGAAGGACGGATCTCCGCTGCCCGTCTCCATGACTCTTTCTCAACTACTGGATTCGTCCGGTCGGACGATCGGTATTGTAGGCATTTCCAAGGATATCTCGCAGCGCAAGGCCCTGATGGGTCAGATTATCCAGTCCGAACGCCAGGCCGCCGTCGGTCGTCTTGCCTCCGGCGTGGCGCATGAAATCAACAATCCCCTGGCCATTATTTCGGAAATTGCCGGATTCCTGAACGAGATGATGGAAGAGGGGCGCGGGAAAATGAGCAAGGAATTTATGGAGGAGCTCCGGGACGGGCTGCCCAAGATTCTCAAACACGTCAAGCGCGGAAAGGACATCACCCACCGGTTGCTTACTTTCGCGCGAAAAACCGAAGACCGTGTCCAGTTGGCGGATGTCAACGCATCCCTGGAGGAAATTCTGCCGTTTCTGGAAAAACAGGCGCGCCTGGCCAATGTCACCATTCACCGGGACTACCAGGATGGTCTTTCCAAGGTGCCTATGGAGGAACTGCAGCTCCAGGAGATTTTCATCAATCTTATCACCAATGGAATTCAAGCCCTCGGAGACCAGGAAGAGGGAAATATCTGGCTTACAACACGGGAGGAAGACGGCAAGGTGACAATATCGGTAAAGGACGACGGCGAAGGAATCGACGATTCGGTGCGCGATCGTCTTTTCGATCCCTTTACCACCACAAAACCTACGGGTGTGGGAACCGGTTTGGGGCTGTCGATCTGCTACGGTATCGTGAAACGCCATGACGGCGAGATCCGGGTTGTTTCGAACCCGGGCCAGGGTGCCACATTCAACGTGATCCTACCGGCTGTCAAATTGCGAAAATCCCAGGAGAATGAGGGTTAAGTGTTTCCGGCCTCTTGATAAAAAGGCAACCCGAACCTGCGAAGGCGGCTGCAATGGATGAGTGCCTTACCAGAATTTCTTTTTAAGGATATCGGTGATTTCTTCTTCCACGTTTTTATCCACCAGCAGCATCCTTTTCGCTTTTGCCGCGGTGATTTTTTTGAGCAGCTCATCGAAATCCGCCGGCTTTTCAAGAAAATCCAGAGCACCATGCTTCATGGCAGCGACGCCGTCCCGGATGGATCCGTGCCCGGTAAGAAGTATAATCTGAAGGTCCGGATTGGCCTTTTTGAGACGCTTGAGGGTTTCGATGCCGTCCAGGCCCGGCATTTTCAGATCAAGAACGATCGCGATGAAATCCTCGCCGGCAACCTTTTCGAGCGCTTCCTTCCCTCCTTCGGCTGTCTCCGTATCCCAACCGTGCGAGCGGAGCCGTTTGGCAAGGGCTGTTGTAAAATCGTGTTCGTCATCGACGATCAGTATTTTTTCTGGAACCATGCTTGTATCATCCGTGAATTCAAATTGAAAAAACCAACCGGAACCTAATTATACAACAATAACCGCGTTAAATGATGCCTGTCCATAAAAACAGCGCGGCCAGTGCCGTTGAATGAAACTTCAGGGTTTCCATCTGCGCTGGAAAACGCCCGGACGATAGGTGAACTTCTCCAATGTTTTTTCGGAATTCGAATAGGCCAGCACTTCCTCAAGGGGCAGCACCGGCCTGGCGGGTTCGAGGCGGTCGAAAATGTGACGCACCTCGGCCGAAGATATTTCGATTTCCCGTACGCGGCCCTGGGGTTTGATGCTGATTCCGATGGGCTGGAAAAGATTGATGTAATTGCCGATATCCTCGTCGAAGATGTCGATGAAAATTCCGGTGAAGCTTGCAAATCCGTACTGGCGGAAAGCCTCGCTGCGCACGCTGTCGGTCAGCTTGTTGTACTCTATGTTTGTGTTCGTTACGGCGCCTTTGAGCTGGTAGGGCGCGAGTTTGGAGGAAAGTATAATTTTCATGTAGGGAAGCAGGCGATTGACGGGCGCTCCGTCGCTTCCCAACTCCGCCTGGCTGTCGTAGATGTTGAAATAGCCTGCGGTCAGTTCGATCCCTATAGGGGTCTGTTCCGTGGTGCGGAATGTCGCGGCCGTTTCCGGCGGAACCTGCGCCAGAAAGTCCTCGCTCACCTTAAAGAGCGTTCTGCCCGCTACCTTGTGAGTGTAAGGTTTGTTGATGTCGTAGTCGACCACACTGCCGGTCAGCCGCTCGATGTCGATCAGCAGCTTGATGCGGTGACCCGACCATCCCGGCTGCAGGTATTCGTTTGGAATCGAAACGAATACCTCCGATTCCTCTCCCGCGGAGAACAGGAGGATGTTTTCGCGGGCGTCGTCGTATGTTCTCTTGAACGGTTCCATTGTGGCCATCAGGTGGCCGCAGTCGGTGGATAGGTCGGTTTCGTGCAGAGGCCTGCGCACGTTTCCGAATCGGCCGCCGCTTTCTCCCGGGATATACCCTACATGCGAGCCTCCGAAATCCAGGTTGATGGAGGCATGGTGGACCGCGGCTCCCAGGGAGCCTTCGTTGTAAATGCCGCCGATTCTTCCCTTGTCGAATGGATACTGCCCTGTAAAGGCGTAAAGGCAGAGATCCACGCCGAAAAGGGATTCGTCCGAACATTTCCACTTGCAGGGCAGGGCGCTTTTCCGGTCGTATTTAAAACCCATCTTCCTCACGATATCGCTTTCAAGGAATCGCATCGCCCGGGCGACAAAATCCTGGAAAAGGTAGGGGCGCTCCTTGAAGAGTATGATGCTTTCCTGTACTGCGGGAAGAAATGCGCCGGGATTGCAGTAGGGTGGCAGCCAGCTGCGGTTGCTCGGGGTCACGTTAACCTCCTCGGTTGAGAATCAAGGCGTTAGCTGCGCGGTCCGCTGGAACAAGACTTTTATCGGACCGCGCTGTCTTGTTTACTGAAAAGCATATTCTACTGAGCCCCGGTTCGGGAGGGAAGCAAAACAATCAAAAATGGTGACAGGCTTGAATTTCACTAATTTCTCTCAGGGAAACACCATTACGGCCAGTCACTGAGAAATTAGTGAAATTCAAGCCTGTCACCATTTTTAATGCACCGTGACGGGGAGCCCCATGTTTTCCAGCAGCGCTTTCAGGGAATTGATTTTCCCATCCGAGGGGGGGGCGGTTTCCAGGACAAGCCTGCTGTCATCGATCCTCTCGTATTTCATGACTCCCAAATTGTGGTACGGCAGAAGCTGGATGACGGTTACAGCCTCTCCCAGTGATTGGCAGAACGCGCCTGTTTCCCGGATGCTTCCTGCCGAATCGTTGAAATCCGGGATGATCGGGATACGGATCTGTATTTTCCCTCCGTCTTCCGCAATTTTTTGCGCGTTTTCCAGGATCAGCTCGTTCGGCACTCCCGTCATAATTTTGTGCCGGCGGCTGTCCATGTGCTTCAGGTCGTACAGGAACAGATCGGTATGGGGCAGAATCATTTTTACAATATCGTATTTCGCATATCCTGTCGTGTCCACTGCGGTATGCACGCCGCATTCTTTCAGACGCTCGAGAAGCCTCAGAACGAATTCCGGCTGGGACAACGGTTCGCCGCCCGATATCGTAACCCCGCCGCCGGACTGTTCGTAAAATGGCTTGTCCTTGAGAACCCGATCCAGAAGATCTTCTACCGTATAGTCTGTTCCGCACATATAAAGTGCGTTTCTGTAGCATACCTCGGCGCAGTCGCCGCAGTTGTCGCATGTTGCGCGGTCGATATGAATGTGGCGGACCGCTTCCTGTGTCGCGGCATTTTCTTTTATTCTGCCGGGGGAGATAGCCCCTTTGGCGCATGCATCGAGGCATTTCGTACATAAATCCAGTCCGGCGCATTTCATGGACATCCAGAGCAGCTGAGTATGAAATTCCTGCGATTCGGGACTGTGGCACCAGGGGCATCTCATGGGGCATCCCTTCATAAACACCGTCGTACGGATTCCGGGTCCGTCCTGCACGGAAAATCCCTGTATGTCATATACTTTTCCGGTTATTTCTTTCTGCATATCAGTAAAAATAGAACCTGGTTTCCACGGTGCTTATCGGGGTCGGGGTCGCAATCGGGATCGGTATCGTTGCCATTCACCCGGTTGCCTGTTGTCGATCTCTATTTCGCGTTCTCGATTCCGATACCGGCCCCGACCGCCGACCCCCCGGTTCTTCTCCGCGAACACAGGGTTCTCCCCTACCGCCGATCGATTTACAGATTGAGTTCGGTCCGTTTTATGATGTCGTCCTGGCTGGCCTTGTAAAGCTCGACGAAATATGCGCTGAAGCCTGCGATTCTGACGACCAGGTCCCTGTACTCTCCGGGCTTTTCCTGGGCCTGTCTCAGCACCTTTCCGCTCACAATGTTGAATTGCATTTCCATGCCGCCCAGGGCGAAATACGTTTGTATCAAAGCGATGAGCTTTGATTTGCCCGTTTCATTACGCAATGCCGTGGGATGAAACTTCATGTTCAGCAGGGTGCCGTTTGAAAACTTCCTCTGATCGATGGACGATACGGACTTGAGCGTGGCCGTCGGTCCTTTTTTATCCATCTGCTGCACGGGAGAAATACCGTCCGAGAGAGGTTCGCCGGCTTTTCTTCCGTCAGGAGATGCCGCGGTCATCATACCGAACAGCACATGGGCCGTGACCGGGTACAGTCCCGCCGCATACCGGCTCCGGGGGCCGGTCGCCGCGTTCACCGCATCGCCGTAAACGTCGGATGCCCATTTGGCGAACCGGTCCGTATATTCGCTGTCGTTGCCGTAATGGGGCGCTTCGTTCAGGATAAACTGGCGCAGTTCCTCCCTGCCTTCCCAGTTCGATATAATCGCATCGTAGAGCTCACGCGCACTGACCAGTTTCCTGTCGTATATCATGTACTTTACGACCGCCAGGCTGTCGGCGATATTGCCGATGGCGATTCCCGCATTGCCGGTGGAGTTGTATTTCGCACCGCCGTTCATCACGTCTTTGCCCGATTCCAGGCAACCGTCGACGGTGGCCGAAAGAAGCGGAAGCTGCATGTGCCGGGATGCAATGTACTCCCAGGTGTTTACCAGACTTACGTGCCAGTTGACGAAGTATTCCATCTGCTTTTTGGTGGCTTCCAGGACTTCGTCGAACGTCCCCATCTCGTAAAGATAGCCGGTCGGCAGTCCGACCTGTCCTCCCAACTTTCCGTCGGGACCGGGCATCGGATTGGTGCCGTTGTTGATTGCAAGCAGGAAAGCGCCCAGCAGGTTGAAGAAGGACTCGGTGCCGTTGCCGCCGGGGCAGGCCCATTCGTCACCGCAGCCCTGCGGTTCGACGCAGCCGATCAGGCAGTAGTTACGGGCGCTTTCAATCGGAAGCCCCCGGTCCATCAGCGCCGGTATGATGACGTCGTCGTTTTCAAACGTGGGCACGCCGCCGGCAATCTGCGTCGTTTCGATGGCCGCCTCCCAGAGTTCCCGGGGAGTTCCTTTGTGGATGCGCAGGGATTGAGGAGGATCGTGCAATACGAGCCGGCCCGCGGACTGCAGCATCATGAATGAAACGGCGTTGGTAGCATCCTTGCCGTCTTTGGTAACTCCCCCGATGGTCATCAATTGACCGCTGGTGTAGCCGGGGCCGCTAAGCGTGGCGAAGTACGGCCATATCTTGTTCATTTCAGCAACTTTAAGATAGAAAAGATCAAGAAGTTCCTGAGCTTTTTCATGTGTGATTCTGCCGGCTGCGATATCCGCTTCGTAGTAGCTGCCGAGATACTGGTCCACGCGTCCGAAGCTGATGCCGTGCTGCTGGCCGTCCAGGCAGAGGCCGATCTGGTACAGGAACATGCACTGCAGGGCATCCTGGAATGTCCGGCAGGGATTTTCCATGATCCAGCTCAAACAATCGGCCATTTTCTCGAGTTCTTTTTTTCGCTCCGGATCGGTTTCTTTGGCAGCCAGCCGGGCGCATTCTGCCGCGTAACGTTTCGAGAGAGTGATCATGCCGTCGCACACGATCGTGACGGCGCGGTAGAAATTGTATTCGGCAACGCTGTCGCCGAAGAGGACGCCTTCCAGTTCGTCCATTTTTGATTTGGCTTCGGCCTTGATGGCGGCGAAGCCTTTGTGGATGGCTTTATCGAAATTGGCCACAAAGTGGCCTACGGGGGATGTGCATGTGTTCTTCGAGCTGAAATAGGTGACGCCGCTTCCCGCGGCATCGAAATAACCCAGCGGTATATAGGCATCCACTTTTGCGCTCAGGCATTCCTTGCGCCAGAAATCGCCGGTTTCCAGGATATATCCGGCGTCTTTTTCGTCGATGTCGTAGGGATCCACATCCCGTTTCGGGATGGAACCGGCGGCGAGTTCATCCAGGAACCAGCCGAAGGATATTTCCGGGTAGAGGGCGCAGGCCCGGTACTGAGTTGCCTGCCAACCGACAATCACTTCGTCTTCATTGATCAGGACGGGCAATTTTTCGCAGATATTCCTGAAATTTTCGGCTCTTTTCAGAATGCCCTGCAGCTGGGGATTTTCCCTGTAAAATTCCGTCACGATTTTATATCGGGCGATGCAGATGCTCGGTCTTGCAGTGCGGTATTTTTCCCGTATCTTTGCAACCCGGTCCGTAACAGGGCTCAAAACATACTTGGTTTCGACATTGGAATTTTCTGCAGCCAGGGTATTGGATGTCTGTCCCATAAATCTTCCGCCGCCTCCTTAACTTGACGCACCCATTTTACAGTGGATTGTATTGCAGTAACAGGGGCTTGTTGTTTCCAGCAGGGAAGAATCCCCTTGAGAAATGCGGGCTGGGAAACCTTCGGGATTTTACATTCAAAAAATACGGGAGTGCGCTCCCTTTCTGTTCGGTTCGGATTCCAGCAATTTTTCGATAACAATCTTGACGAATTTTCATCATAGGGCTCTTTTTCTGAAATGGTTTTTCGGCAGTAAGAGCATACGGTTATCATTGCGGTTCCTCGATCAGAAACGGAACCAGTCGAAGTCGGCGTATCCGGAGCTGTCCGCAATATTGGGATTGATATGGAACAGGCCCACTTTGGCGCCGATCCAGGTGCCGGCAGTTGCCTTGAATTCCTTGCCGATCAGATGGAATGTGGCTCCATCCAGGCTGTAGGAGAATTCACAGACCGCATTGTCGGCAACGCGAACCCGTAAATATCCGGTGTTTCCGTCAAGTTCGACGGATTCGATTTTTTCGGTTTTATCGTATCCCTGGAAATAAGTGCCCGTATACATGCCGAGTTCGAGTCCGGTTTCGGTCTTCGTCAAGGCCAGATATCCCCATTCCCGGCCCATAATTACGAGTCCGGCTTTTTCTCCGGGCAGTTCCGGCCTGAACTTTATTCGGGTATTGACGGAGAAGGACTGGGCGGGGAATTTCTGCAGCAGCAGGTTGGGGGCACGCCAGAGGTTGCCGTTCTGGGTCAGGTTCTTGACCGCGAACAGGCGTAAGGAACCGGGCGCCTGCGACAGGGAATACCAGTTTTCTTTCGGATTGGCATGCCATTGCCATTGCTGTCCAAGTTTTGACATGTCGAATTCATCGGTTGTCTGGGGAATCGCAGCAGGATAGGTTTTGCCGACATCGGGTTTTTGCCATTCCAGGACCGGTTCGCCGATGCCGTCGTTGTTAATATCTTTTCCCATCAGGGGCCAGCCGTCCTTCCAGCTAACCGGCTGCAGATGTACCACGCGGCCGTAGACGCCTCGGTCCTGAAAATGCAGAAACCACCATTCCCCGGATTTCAGTGAAACAAGCCCTCCCTGGTGCGGGCCGTTGATTTCGGTATTTCCCCGGTGCAGGACGATCTTGTCTTCGTACGGTCCGTAAATGTTTTTTGAACGCAGCACGGTCTGCCAACCGGCGGGCACACTGCCTGCCGGCGCCAGGATGTAATACCATTCGTCGATTTTGAGCATCTTGGGCCCTTCGATAACGGGCTGCCGGTCGACGTTATCGTAAATGACGCGGCCGTTGTCCAGCAGGCGTTTGCCGTCCGGGCTCATGCGGTGAAGATACAGCACGTCCGCGCGCAGTTTGCTCCGAACCAGGTATGCGTTGCCGTCATCGTCCCAGAACGGGCAGGGATCTTCCCACAGTTCGACATCCACGACATGGTGCAGGTCCCATGCGCCGGCGGGATCTTTTGTACTGGCCATAAAAAGTCCCCGGTACGGGGTGCAGAAGTAGACGTAAAAGAGTCCGTTATGATAACGGATTGCCGGGGCCCAGGATCCGTTCCCGTGGTTCGGCTTTTCAAATTCCTCAAAGGGAAGCCTTTCGTAGACATGTCCGATAATGGTCCAGTTCACCAGGTCTCTGGAATGCAGTACCGGGATGCCCGGCATGGCGTTGAAGCTCGAAGCCACCATGTAGAAATCATCGCCAACCCGGATAACATCGGGGTCCGAGTAGTCGGCAAATAATATAGGATTTTTGTATCGGCCGTTGCCGAGATCCGGAATCCAGTCCCGGGCAAAACTGCCGGTGATAATCAACAAAACAATAACGATATGAAGGATGGTTTTCATAAGCTTTCCCGTTTATCTGGTTTATTCTATTAAAAACAAATCGGAGGAAAATGTCATGCGTTCTTTCAATGTCGTCGGAATTATCGCTGTCGTCGCTGTTTTTATTCTTATTAACGGTTCGGTATCCGATGCCGGAGCTTCCACCGGTCCGATTCCGCTCGACTGCGACCGTGCCTGCCTGGAAAATGTTGTCGATCGGTACCTGGCAGCACTTGTAGCCCACGATCCCGGGCGGTTGCCGCTTTCCAGGGACGTGACGTACACCGAAAACAATCAACGGCTGCAAGTCGGCGACGGTTTCTGGAAAACGGCCGAAGGCCGGGGCAATTATACCCATATTTTCGCCGATCCTGTCTCCGGACAGGTCGCCTGCATGGGAACGATGCGGGAGGCGGGCGCGCCGCTGCTGATGAGTTTGCGCCTGCGGATCGAACTCGGCCGGATTACCGAAATTGAAAGCGTGTTTTTCCGTCCGGGCGGAGGCGGCCCGAATAATATAGCGGAAATGGACAAGCCGTATGTTCCCGAGGATTTCTGGTTCAAGGTGATTCCACGGGAGCGACAGATGTCCAGACAGGAACTGATTGCCGTTGCCGACGGGTATTTCACCGGGCTGCAAAAAAACGATGGCAAGGGAATCAACGGTACAGGCACTTATCCTTTTACCAAGGATTGCCACCGTGTTGAAAACGGATCCCCGACAACGAACGTTCCTCGACCGGACAACGAGCCTCCAGGCACCTTCAACCTTTTTGCCATGGATTGCCTGTCGCAGTTTGAATTGGGCGCCTATTTTGTAGTCCAGAATATCCACGGTCGCCGGTATCCTGTGGTAGACCGGGAGCGTGGGATTGTATGGGCACATGCGATATTCGACCAGGGGACTGTGAGTAAAGGCACTCTTTCCGACGGGAGTTCCTTTGAATATCCCGGTTTCAACCGCCCCTCCAGTATCCTGGTAACGGAAGCGTTTCTGATTGAGGACGGTAAAATACGCCGGGTGGAAATGATAGGCCCCTCCGTCAACTATCATATGAATTCCCCATGGCCGGGCGGTCTCAGCGGAGATTAGATTGTAGCGTTATCTCCCAATGCCGATTATATCCATCGGCCTCCGGAATAATTATTCTCATTTAAGAAAACCACCGCTTCTAGCGGTGTGACTCGCATAGGCTCTGCCGTTACGGCGTTTAATTAGGCTGATATGAGATGAAAAGCCCTGAAAGGGCGTGCAGAAAATAGCCAGGGGTGAGTG
>JAFGTD010000122.1 GCA_016934295.1 Acidobacteriota bacterium | reverse complement strand
TACGAGGTGCTGTAATCCAACGGACCGATTTGCTGTTTTGATGAGGTGAGTGAACTGTTGTTATAGATGCTCTCGCCGGACTGGCGCTTGACGATCAGCTGGTATTTTTCCACGGGGGAGCCGCTTCCCGCATGCCAGTCCAGCGTCGGATGGAGGGACACGTCCGCGGTGCCGTTCGCCGGAGAATCCAGGACCGGAGCGGCCGGGACATCGGTGGAGGGGATTGAATCGGATTGCGTGGCAAAGGAGTAAGTGGAGGAATAGGGTCCCCAGCCGGATGAATTGTAAGCCCGCACTTTCCAGTTATACGAGGTGCTGTAATCCAACGGACCGATTTGCTGTTTTGATGAGGTGAGTGAACTGCTGTCATAGACGCTCCCGCCGGACTGGCGCGTGACGATCAACTGGTATTTTTCCACGGGGGAGCCGCTTCCCGCATGCCAGTCCAGCGTCGGATTGATAGAAACATCAGTGGCGCTGTGAGCCGGAGAATCAAGAATAGGGGCGGCAGGGACATCGATTAAGGGCTCGGGAACACTGACTTGATTCCACCAATAAGCTGAATTATTGTCTTCCCTGCTTTCCGAGATGTCGTTTTCCGGATCAATATAGACACCGAAGTAATACTCCCCGGGCGGAACGCCGGATATGGAGATGACCGTATTAGGCACATAAAATATTCCAAAAGCTGGCACCGAATCCGGATAAAGATAGGAATAAACGATGAAATCGGTACCGGATTCTATGTTCTGGTTCTCGGAAAGGTAGTATCGAATGAGCATATTGCCCGGAGTGGGAATATTGCCCAAATTAGAAAGCTCTGCTTTAAACTCAAGATTTTGATATTCAATATTATTCACGCGCAAGTCCTCTACGTGTAAATCGATGTATGGAGGTACATGAACCAGGTGACTGGCATCATACGAAAGATTGTTCTCCTCATTGGATTCGAGAATCCAACTGCCGCTATCAATGATGATGAAAAAATAATAATCACCGGGAGGACTCAGCCTGGTTATTGCGTTTGATACTGTATTAGAATAAGATTCACCTGGCGGGAGACCGGAAGATATATATTCTGACCTGCACCAATGATGATTCGATGTTTCCCAATCACTGGTTTCCGATAAATAAAATGCCAAATTAAATGAGGATGCCGGCGCACCTCCCTGGTTGGTCACCGTATACTCCCATGAAATGGATGGGCCTTCTGCATCGGTGAGTAACACGGTGCCGACAAGATCCGGCATAAAGACGACCATGTCATCCGCATCGTATCCCGTATTGTTCTCTTCATTGTTTTCGTTGATCTCTCCGTCGGGATCGACAATGGCACCCAGGTAGTATTCGCCGTCCGCTAGCACACGGAACATACCACCTGCACGAATTTCATATGTATCGCCTGCTCCCAGTGTTCCATAATAAGTATGAGTATTGATCCGATAATCATCGGTCGTAATATCGGTATCCGTGGAAAGGTAAATTTTTGAACGGATGTTACTGGCTTCTCTATCTCCCTGATTTTTTAAAACCAAGCACCAATTAATCGTAGGAATGGTAATATTCAATAGCTCTATGCTTAGGTCCTGTACGATCAGATCGGGCAAGCGGTGCGTTACAGTCGGCTGGATCCATGAATACCGGTTGTTGCCTTCGTCGTCCTCTGTGACATTATTATATAAATCGATAATAAATCCAACGTAATATCCCCCTGCCGGCAGTCCGGATAGTGTGGTCAGATCCACGGTGATGGTCTGTTGACTTCCCCCGGTTGGAAAAGGTTGAAGAAACGACACATAATCGGTCCCGAGCAGATAGTCGGAAGGTTCAATGGGCCTGTCTTCTGACAGAAAATAGCCCAGCGAAAAACCGCCTGCCATGGTATTTCCGTAATTGGCCACATATACATTGATGGTCAGGTTCGGATCGCTGTAGGAGAAATTCGTGTTGCTGCCCGTTATATAAGTCAGGTCCGGGCCCGGGTTCATCTCAGCGGCTTCATCGGATCGCTGGAGTATCGCGCGGTCATCGGTTATGGAACGATTCGAGGTTTGCCGAAGCCCATCATCGTTCTCCGGAGTATTTTTCGCGTACGCTTCAAGAACCGCGACATTCCCGTTCTCATCAATCCGGATCTTTGCAAGCGACCTGCCCTGCTGCCCAAAAGTCATTTCGGTTGATGTTAAAAGGAGAGCAAAGGAAATGACAAGTGATTGGAATTTTTCCATGACACCCCCTTCCATGTAAATGGCCGAACGAAACATCCGTGGAGAGTGATCTTTCAGACCGTTGATGATCGCCGAAACAAATCCCGTCTTTTCAACAGTTGGGTGATCAAGGCATCCTCTTCCTCGTCACGTTCTCAAATGAGGGTTCCGTTCAATCCTTGTGCAGGAAGGGATGCATCAAGAACGCGATGACTTTGCCTTTGCGGTCGAAGGGGGCCGATGTCAGAAGTCGCTGTATCGCGCAGGTTGCTGAAAAGGACCCGTGCAACACGATCGCTTACCGATGGAAGAATCAGAGGAAGTGGAGATTATTTTTAGTATACATAATCGAACAAACAATGTCAAGCTTTATTCACCTTCGGTTTGGATTGAAACACCCCTGGATTCCGCAGGGGAGCGATCCTTTTCAGCAATCCTATTCGTGGTTATAGATTCCTGGTGATACTGCCGGCCCGTTCATTGTTTTGTTTCAGGACTACAGAGAGCATTTTTTAAAATTGATTTATCTTCTGGTCGATATTTTCAAACATTGTCAGATACTCCGTTCGCTTGCTTCGCCTTTTTTCCACAAGATTCCCGTTGGTCTTCAAGTTGATCGCGCCGGGACTGTGCCCCGATGCGCACCTTCCCGGAGGGCTTTGCCCTCCGGTCCATGTAAGGCAATGATGGATAGGAGTTCCGGACCGAAATCCCCGAATCTTTAGAATACCCATTTCCCATGAACAGAAAGACAAATACAGCCTGGTTCCGATTCTACGAAGAATTGAACGACTTCCTACCTGAAAACCGCAGAAAAATCCTTTTCCCCTATGCCTTCGAAG
>JAFGTD010000121.1 GCA_016934295.1 Acidobacteriota bacterium | reverse complement strand
TGGCTATTTTCTGCACACCCTTTCAGGGCTTTTCATCTCATATCAGCCTAATTAAACGCCGTAACGGCAGAGCCTATACGAGTCACACCGCTAGAAGCGGTGGTTTTCTTAAATGAGAATAACAGGTTGGTCTTAGAAGCAGAAAAAGGGCCGGTTTTCTGCGTGTAACGCGCGTTTTGAGGGGTAAGATCGGTACTATCTTTTTATATATCAGTGCTTTGCCGTGGTCCGACCCCAATCCAAAGGGGCGCGATCGCGCCCCTTTTTTCTGTCCAGTCACTATTTCAGGATTGTACGGCTTTGCCGACGGCCTACCGCGCAGGAAGAACTGAGGCGGAATGGACGATCTCGGTTTGATGCATCCGCTTTGTTTCTCTCAATACCGCCTTATGGCCGGAACATTCGACGCTGGCGAGAAAATACTTGCCTCCGCAATTTTTAAAGCTCAATTGGCTTGGGTCCATGTTCTGACTGTCTCCCGGTCTCGTGGTTACGAAGGCCACAATCGTTCCATCCTTTTCTCGCACGGTAATACTGGACGCAGTGGAACCCCTGACGCCTCCCATTTCAAAGTCGTATTCGCCCGACGGCAGCATCTGGTCTCCTACATAAAAGTCGAAGGGAATGTCTCCATGCAGCATAATGGCTGAACCCGCACTTGCCGGTATGGCCATTGCGGCCAGAACCGCGACAAAACTCATAAGCATACATGTCTTTTTCATAAATCCTCCGGGGCTGGTTGTGAATGCGTTTAATGTATTCATGACTCTTTCCTGCTCATCTGCTCTACTTTATTAATACGGTAAATAAACGCAGGGTTCTGTGAGGCTTCTGTGAGGTTTTACTTAGGGTGATTTGGCAGATTTGACGTCGAAAGATTCAGTTTTTGAGGTCTTGGGATCCGGCTTGTTTCCAGATCTGTTTGATTAAACGCTTGAATCTTGGGTGGGATCGCAGCGGATCCAGGTTGCTGTCCTGGTCGATCCAGCCCTCCTGCGATAATCCGTTTTTAAACGCCGTCTCCAGTGAACTGATAGCATCCTCCGAAAGTCCGGCCAACGACTGAATGCATGCCACATTGTAAAGCACCATCGGTTCCGAGGGATCCATCTCCAGGGCCAGTCCGGCCCATTCGACACCCCGGTCGATTTCTCCCAAAGCCACCAGGCCATTGGCCCCCATATAAAGCGCCCGGGCATCATCCGGATTCAACTTTAATCTTGCTTCCGCAACCTCGATGCCACGCCGCCGGGAAGCTTCCGCCTTCTGCGGCTGCCCGAGATCGGAATAGATCTGGGCCACCAGCAAAGGCGCCTGGTAATCATGAGGATTTACTTCGCTCGATTTTTCATAGAGCCGAACGGCCTTTTCGAGTTCACCCTGAACAAAGCTGGATCGAGCATAAAAGTAATAGGCTTCGAAAAGCATCGGGTCCAGGCGAATGGCGGTTTCAAACTCCTTCTCGGATTCGACAAATTCCTCTCTCAAAAACAGGGCGACACCCCGTGAAGCATGCGCTTCCGCGGAATCGGGATCCATTTCGAGTGCTTTCAGGCTGTTGGAATCGGCCTGTTTCAGGTGCTTATTCTGATTGCCCCCGTACATGAAGAGATAGGAACAGCAATCGGCAATGCCCGCATAGGCGCGTGCAAAATCCTTATCCAGTTCAATCGCCTGGGAAAACAGCTTCAGCGCGAACTCAATCCCTCTACGCGTGTACTGATAATAAAATTGCCTGCCACGCAGATAGAAGTCATAGGCACGCAGGTCGGTGGTGGGCGTTTTTGAAATGGCATCGCTTTCCCTGGGAGAAAGTGTAATTTTAAGTGTCGCGGCGATGCGACGGGCAATCTCGTCCTGGATGGCAAAAATGTTTTTGAGCTCGCGATCGTACTGCTCCGACCAGAGAGGGTACCCGTCCTTCACATTGATAAGCTGGACAGAGATGCGGAGCCGGTCTTCGGCTTTGCGTACGCTTCCTTCCAACACCGCCGATACATTCAGCCTTTTCCCGATCGAACGGATGTCTTCCGCTCTCCCCTTGAACGCAAAGGAGGAGGTCCGGGAAGCCACGCGCAGTTTGTTTATGCGTGTCAGGTTGTTTATGACCTCCTCTGAAATTCCATCGCAGAAATACTCCTGATCTTTTAGCGCGCTCATATCGGAAAATGCCAAAACCGCAACCGACGCCTTTGCCTGGGAAAAGGGATCCTTTTTCGTTACCGGGGCAATCAGCCGATATCCCCTCCGTGCAATAGTTTGAATAACTCTGGGATTTTTTGCGTCGTCTTTGAACGCTTTGCGCAGTTCCGAGATGGAATAACGGAGGACTTCTTCACTTACATATGTATCGGGCCACACCGTTTGAATAATCTGCTCTTTCGAAAGAACCTCGCCGGGATCATCCGCCAGGCATACAAGCACTTCGATTACTTTCGGTTCGACCGGGATTTTCTTCTTGCCCCTGGTGATACAGTTCAGGTCCGGTTCCACCAGCCATCCACCGATCTGCAATTCGCGGGCCACGAACAGTTCTCCTTAAGGTCCGGGTGATTTCGTCAAAGCAAGTAAAGATTTTGCAAAAGGTCCGTATTTTAAATATTCCTGCCAAATACCAATATCGATTCTAACTCCAAGCTGCCGCCGGGGAAAAATAGAATCTTCTTTCAATTACGACCGGATTGCAGCTTAAGTTCGATTGATCGATCGAAAATCCAGCGCTGAAAAACGTGGATATCCATTGTTTTGGGAATAAAGCCGTTGCAGGTTGAACGTTACACGTTGCATGTTAAAAACAAACCGCTTCGTTGAACGTTTCCGGAATTCTTTGGAAATCATACTGGTTTTTAACGTTCCAACGATCTTTTTTCTTTTAACGTGCAACGTGTAACGTTCAACCTGCAACAAGAAAAGGGGTGCACGCGGGTAAGCTGAAAATGCTAAAATCATCTTCGTCCCGGAGGAGACAGAAAACAATGACAATTCATCCACTGGCCGGTCGTGACGCCCCAAAATCCATACTAATCGATCCGGCGGAGCATACGGACGCTTACTATCAAAATCACCCGGACATGTCCGAAGACAGCCAACGCGTTGTGTTCGGCACGTCCGGGCACAGGGGCCTTGCAGTCCGAAAGAGCTTCAACGAGGATCATGTAGTGGCCATCGCCCAGGCCATCTGCGATTTCAGGCGCGAGAACGGCATCTCCGGCCCCCTCTTCCTCGGCAAGGATACACACCTGTTATCTGAAGCGGCGCAAAAAACCTGCATAGAAGTTCTGGCTGGGAACGGTGTGGAAGTATACATCCAGGAAAATGACGGATTTACGCCGACGCCGGTCATCTCGTATGCGATCATTAAGCATAATGCAGGAAAAAACGAAGGTACTCTCGCAGACGGCATTGTAGTCACACCGTCACATAACCCGCCTGATAATGGCGGCATTAAATACAATTATACGAACGGCGGCCCTGCCGACACGCACATAACACAATGGATCGCCGACCGGGCGAACCGGATCCTGGAGTCAGGGAATTCGGACGTAAAGAGGACAGCTCTCCGGAAGGCGATGTCGCAGCCCAATATTGTCCCCTACGATTACATCTCCCCATATGTGGAGGATCTGCAGAACATCCTCGACATGGACGTGATCCGCCGAGCGGACCTCAGGATTTGCGCGGACGCCCTCGGAGGGTCCGGACTGGATTATTACGACGCCATTGCGAAGCGCTACGGGCTGAACATCGACGTAAAAAACAACGTCTACGACCCTACGTTCAGCTTCATGACCGTGGACAAGGACGGGCTGATCCGAATGGACTGCTCCTCCCCCTACGCCATGGCGAGACTGATCGAACAGAAGGACGCTTACGACATCACGTTCGGGAGCGACCCCGATTTCGACCGGCACGGCATCGTCACGCCGACCGGCGGGCTCATGAACCCGAATCACTACCTGGCTGCGGCCATATGGTACTTGATCCAGCACCGGCCGGACTGGAAAGCCGATATGGAGATCGGCAAAACGACGCTGAGCAGCTCGATGATCGACAGGGTGGTGGAAAGCCTGGGGCGGCGCCTGTATGAAACGCCGGTCGGGATCAAGTGGTTTTCCGACGGGCTGACTAACGGCCATCTGTCTTTCTGCGGAGAGGAAAGCGCCGGCGGCACATTCGTCAGGAAAAACGGCCGCGTCTGGACCACCGACAAAGACGGCATCGTCCTATCCCTTCTGTCGGCTGAGATAACCGCATCGACTGGAAAGAACCCGCACGAAATCTATTGTATGCTGGAGGATAAATTCGGCAGTCCGGCCTACACGCGGATTGACGCACCGATCGATAAAGACCAGAAAAAGCGCCTGCTCTCCGTTGCACCGGAGACCATCGACGTGAAAGATCTGGCGGGGGAGCCGATCCGCAACATCCTGACCAAAGCGCCCGGAAACAACGTTTCCATAGGGGGCATGAAAATCGTGACGCAGAATGCCTGGATCGCCGCCAGGCCGTCCGGCACGGAAGATATTTACAGGACCTACGCGGAAAGCTTTCTAGGAAAAGAACACCTCGAGCAGGTGCTGGAGGACGGGCGGCGGATTATCGACCGGATAATTAACTGAACCTTTCTTCTACAATCACTTCCACGAAGACATCACCTTCAGACAAAGACCGATGAGTGCCTCCGCCCGCTCCACCGTATCCGCCTCGCTGTAGCAGCGCAGCTCCGGGGCGTTACCTGACGGTCGAAAGTGAATCACGTCATCGCTGGCCAGGGTTATGCGCAGGCCGTCTGTCGTGTCATAGCTCGAAATTTTGCCGAAAACGCCCGAAAGCTGCTTCTCCATGTTTTCAATCGGATCCATGGAATCCCCTTCGCACAGCCCCGCAATTTTCGCCCGGCTTATTTCTGAAGGGAAGCTCTTCAACCTGTCGCTTCGCGTAAAACGTTCGGGCAGCGTCGCGATCAGCTCGCCTACCGTCATTCCCTTCTCATCCGCAAGCAGCAGGACGGCAAGCTGCACGATCACGGCGTCGCGCGTGGGCAGGCTTCTCAGGATGCCGTCCCTGCTTTCAATTTCAGAAGCCGTCAAAAAGCCGCCGTTGGCTTCGTATCCTACGACCCGGCTGAAGCCTTCGGCCGCCGCTTTCGTCATGCCTTCAATCACATAGGGCGATCCGATCCGGGTTCGGACCACGGATTTGAAGAGCCCGCATTTCTCGACCGCCGAGTTTGAGGAAACGGGGGTTACGACGGCGTCGGCTCCGAGGTATTGGGCGCACAGGATCCCGGCGACATCGCCGCGGAGCCAGTTCCCCGCTTCGTCGCTGACGAGCGGCCGGTCGCTGTCTCCGTCCGTGGATATGATAGCGTCGAAGGAATTCTCTCCGGCCCACTTCCGGGCCAGTTCGGCATCCTCTGGCCGGATCGCCTCCGTATCCACCGGTATGAACGTGTCGGAGCGTCCCAGCAGCGTTATTTCCGCTCCGAGCGCGGCATAAATTTCCTCCAGCTGATCCCGGCCGACGGCCGAATGCTGGTAGATGCCGATTTTCTTTCCCCTCAGGCGGCCTTTGCCGAAAAAGTTTACGTAACGGTCCGCGTACAGGGCAGCCGCGTCGGAAACAGGCGCCGGCGCTTCGGCATCTGCGGGCAGATTCCCATCGGCATCAAAAAGGCCGTCGGGAATGTCCACAGTTTCGCTCTTTATTCCAGGCTCGTCCGATTTGAGGATCTCCCCGCCGCTTCCGGCGAACTTGATGCCGTTCCGGTCGTCGGGAATGTGGCTGCCCGTAACCATAATTGAGGGGATGCCGTTTGTGAATCCATAGTGCGCCACCGCCGGCGACGGCACTTTCCCGCAATTCAAGGCATCATAGCCCTTGTCCCGTACCGCCCGGAATACCGCCCGCATAATTCTGTCGGTACTTCCCCTCAGGTCCCCCCCGACGGCGATACAGGTTCCCGGCACCAGTTCGCCTGTTTTTGCCAGGTACTGCAGAAAAGCCGCCGTGTAGGCATAGCAGACCAGGTCCGTCATGTCCGCGACAAGTCCGCGGGCTCCGCTGGTGCCGAACTTCACGCCTGATTCATCCATCAGTGCGTCAATTTTTATCCGCATTGAATTTCCCGGCATATTCGCTTCATTGTTTTAGACTTAAATAAACAGGCCTTTGATATCGTTTCGATAATACTATAACGCCACATTTGAAACGGAATGGTAAGAAGCATACGCCGGGATTGTCAATAGCCTTTAATCCGCGTTCAATGAAAGCGATGCTCTTATAAAAGGGAAACGGATATCCGATACAAAGCCATATGGTAATTATGGCAGTCTAATGGAAGGACTGTTCCGTCGGGATTTTCAAGCTGATTTCTCCTGTTCTTCTACCTTGCCGCTTGAGAGACACAGCGCATGCCGGCGAGAAAATCCTTTTGAAAGACCGGTGCGGCTATGCCCGTATCTACAATGAAGCTATAGGTGAGCTCTTTGCCGTTTACGGTGACGGGGCGGCCTTCACTGCCCTGTCTCGCAGTCCAATCCAGAATATAGCCTTTTTCGCTGCGGCTCCATCGATCGGCATCGACAAAGAAGCGAAACAGCGCCCAAAGACCCTGCCGGTTCTGGAGCTCGAGATTCGAGCCTCCGTAAAGCCGTGCGCTGATTTTCACCGTTTGAGAATCCGATCCGGTCCATGTGTAGGGTCGAGTGCTCATTCCGCTGTTCGTTTTTCCGTTGATCGTTACGCTTATGTCCCTGATTTGATCGGTTCGCTGCGGCGTCAGCGAGTAACGCAGGAGAGGTTCCTTCATCCCCCCGGGATACAATGCATCGGAGAAACTTGCGGCCCTGTTGAAGAAGGCGACAAAGGCCGGAGTCAATTGGATGCCGGTGTCGGGATTTGCCGCATACTGTGCGCCCTGTTTCTGCAGGAGACTTTGAAGCGTGTCGTAATAGAAAGTCCAGAGCTGTCCATCCTGCGGGCGGAACATGGAATTCAGTTCAGGAACGGTAACCTCGGCTTTGGCTGCCGGGTTGAACGGAAACTTGCCCGTGATCGCGTCGAAGGATCTGCAGAACTGTCGCGCTTTGGCATTGATCTCACCGGCGCCCATTGTTCGGGTAAGGGCATCTGCATATTCGATCGGCGCTTCCAGGAGTCGGGTCGTAATTGTTTCCATGTGAAATTCCGGATCGATTTTAAATTCATAGGCCATTTTTTTTACCAGGGTGCGGGCCGTATCCGCACCCTGCTTTATAGGAAGACCCTGGTTGGGATCCGGGGCGCCCGGGGCGGCGGGTGTATCGGACACCTGGCTTACGGCGGATTGCAGGGAAGCCAGCGATCCTATGTATTCCTGGTTTGTCGGCCAGACATACTGCACTTCCGTCGCCGGAGGCGGCACAACCTTCTGAACGGAGTCGAAGATTTCCGTCAGCTTTTCTGATCCGACGGCGGTGTTTTGCGTGGCCACCCAAAAGAGCGCCATGAGAGGCGTCTGCGCACCCGAGAGCATATTCAGCTTTTTCGCGGCATCCTTCAATCCGGTGAAACGGACTACTCTGGTGCTGCTCATGAATTCAATCCACTTTGCTGCGTAATCCTGGAGATATCGGGTGCGCAGTGCTTCTTCCAGCTGCGCAGCATTCTGTTTTGATGCGGAGTATTTACCCAGAACCCAGCTCTCCCCCCCAAAAAATTGGTCGGCTTTTGCCAGGTTTTCCTGCATGATGGCCCAACCCTCTTTCGTGAAAGCCCCTGTAATGTCCGTGGTGTTGATCACGACTTCCGCAGAACCCGGAAACTGTTCATTGAAGTTGATCTTTTTGGCGCGCCGTGAAGCATCGGAGAGCATAAACTGATAAATTTGCTCCATGCCGGAAAATCCCGACAGGTACAATCGCGCCCGATCCACGGCGGCAATATCATTTTTCACGGTGAATGGATTTCCCCGCGGCAGGTCTTCGGCGAAAAAGTCAAATTGCCTGGTCGCCAGCGGCAGGATGGCTTCCACGGAACGTCCTTCAGCCCAATGTTTCAGGAGTACCGGAGAAAGCCACTGGGTGCTGCGTTTGTATTCCGAGGTGGTAATAAGGTAGGCCTTCAGGGTGTCGTACGTTGTCGCATAATCGTCCGTCGGGGCGGGAGATGCGGGCAGCACGCGCATCGACGCGAGTATTTGCTCCTGCGTTTGAAGCAGCAGGAGCTGGTTGAAGCGCGCGTAATACAGGTTGCGAACGGCCGGGTAGATATCTCCGCCGGTATACAGGAACCAGCGAAGCCGGAGCGGAGGACCGTTTTCTTCATATTCCGTCAGTCTGGCAAGCGATGCCCGGAGAGTGTCCAGTTTTTGCATTGCATCCGGTGCAGGCAGATCCATTCCGCCGGCTTCCCCTGAAGTAATTCCTTGTGCAGCGGTCAATACCTCGCTTTCGAGTGCACGGTTACAGAAAAATGAAACGGTGAAACCGACGGCAAAAAAGAGGAACAGAATTGCTGCGGAAGCCAGTAAAATCCTTTGCATCGTGCTTGCCTTGGTGCTGCTTCCGCTGGCAGCCATCGCGGTTCTGTCGGGATGAATAACCTCTGTAAAAAGGCGGTTTAAAAACAACCATTGCGGCACCTTCCGCGAACCCGACGCTGCAGCCGTCGATCGGGCCGGCGCCATCGGCGAAGCGTCCGCTTTGAAGAACGCCGTAGCGCTGCCTCCGCCCTCGAAGGCGGATTGTTCCGCCGCTTCGGACCTTATGGCTACCGGCGTATCCTGAACAACGACAGGCCGAACTCCCGAGAAATAAAACCCTCTCAGAAACGGGCTGGCCTGGATCTGGCTTGGCCTGCAAAGATCCACAAGGAACTGCACCAGGCCATTGCGCAATTTTCGAAACTCCCGCGGGAACTCGTAGGCGGTTTCAGCCTTTCGTAAGTCATTCTCGCGCTGCAGGAAATAAATCCGGTGATCCGCCAGCGAGTAAAAGATTCGATCGAATGCAGCGCCGAGCCTTTTGTTTTCTTCCTCCGCGTATATACCGGCTGTATTCTGCGGCCGCAGAGGCAATGTGGCACCCAATGCCTGTCCGGTCTCTTCGTTTGTCAGATTGCGGACAAAATCCTCAAAGAAAGCCAGCCTGTTCATTTTAGTGAGCAGCGCATAGACCGGAAAGCGGATGCCGAATTCCCGCGATATATCCGCAAGGCGTTTCTGCAAATTTCTGGAAGTGAGCGTTAAAGCGTCCGCGGCGCCTGCACGTACAAAAATCTCTGCATCGAGGCACACAATGGCGGCGCGCGGCGCCTGCTTTCCGCGCACTGCGGAAGCAAGCCTGCCGGACCGGAAGCAACGCAACAAATACAGCCAGCGCGGCGTCTGGGATAAAAGCGCGCCTCCGGCTTCGACGAAAATCATGCCCCGGGCGAACCAGATATTTGCCAGACGGGTCGGCACAACCGTTGTATCGCGGTACACGCTGCCTGCAAGCAGTTCCGGGTCGAGGCCGGAACTCAAAATAGTGCTGGTCTTCGTCGATCCTGTCTCTCCGATAACGAAAACCACGGGAAGGTTCATCAACTTCGCGCCTCTGGCAAGGTTGGAGGAAGCTAAACGGTTTTCAGCCTCGCGGATGAGCGCATCGATCTCTTCATCTTTTCCCCCGGCACCGGGGCCCCGGCTTTTGTCTCCGGCATCGTTCCTGTGTGTTTTCTTCCAGAACCAAAGGAACAGGGCGGAAGCAATAATTCCAAGCAGCGCAAGAATCGCAAAAAGCAGGGTGAAACGCGAGCGGTCCAGGTGCAGCAGGCTTGCTGCAATCCAGGCTGAGATCAGATACCCGACCAGCGCAATGCCAGTTCCCAAATAGACATTCATGCCGGCATCCCCCTATAGCTTTCCCGCGAGGTCGCTCAGGCTGAAAAATCCCGATCCGAGGGCGAGTTTATAGACAATAAAAAGAACCAACGCCACGGCGAAGCAGGCAACGGCCGCGATCCCGATCTTCCGGGCTATGGGATCGGCCTCTTTTTTCTGCGGTCCTTCCGACGGAAGCTCCCATTCCGGAGAGATCGTTGCAGCGGTTCCTCGAATCCTCCTTATTTTTTCGCTCGTGGCATGGGTGATCGCTTTCAACTGCCCCCGGTCCCCCAGGCTGTAGCGCCCTGCAAACCCCAGCAGCAGGCACATGAGATAGAGCTCGAGCAGATCGGCCAGATCCTGCGAATCGCTTTTCCCGAGAAGCTCCTGAAGATTTTTGAAAAAAACCTCCCCGGCGACATGATGTCCGAACAGTTCTTCCTGAAGCGGTCTCCGGGGCCAATTCGCAAAAACAGGGAGCCGTGAATTTAAAACCGATTCATCGACAAATGCCACCACGGCAAACATTGCGAGCTTGATATCCTCGGTCGCGTAGCCCCGGCTGCGCGCCTGCTGGTCGCCTGTTTTGAGTGCATCGATAACCTGCTGCCGGAATGCCGCGGGATCGGCCACGGTCTGGCGGCCGGAGCGCAGCCGCACGCAGCCCACCAGGATCTCTTGAAATCCAAGAGCGAGGTTCTCTTGCCGCCCGAGCGATGCAGGTGAACCGGGATTGGGCGTCATGTCTGAATCTCCTTATCAGGATTCTAGAATAACCAGCAACTGAAGTTGGGGATCGGGCAAATCCTCCGGGACATAGATTCCTACCTGCCGCGTCTGCACGATATGCTCCCAGCAGGGGCCGGAACGGTCGATACTGAAATATTGCACATCCACCTGTGAGGAGATGGCGGAGGGGGGATTCGGCAAATGCGTCAGATTCATGCCGGGCAGAGCTCTCTCGACCAGCTTAGAGACGAAGAGCTTGGAGCAGATTTTAACCAAATGAGGCGTTCTGCCGATGAGCTCCACCTCCCCCGTGGAGCTGCGAACCGCAAAAATCCAGCGCGCCCGGTCCAGGCAGCGCTGATCGGTTATTTCGCCTCCATAAAAGCAGTCGGCAAATTTCTCCAGAGATACGGAAATCACATTCGTGGGCACTACCGTTTCGAGATGCTGGCGGATATGACGATCCAGGGCGCCAAAGCATCCTGCCAGGTCGCTGTGATCATATAGAGGCAGATTGCGCGGATGGGATTCCATTGAAAAAGTGCATAATGCGCCGGCCAGGCGAAGCATTTGTACGAACAGGCGTTCCGGGTGAATGTGCCGTCCGGTATAGATATCGCGCAATGGAGCCAGAGCGGAGTTTACCGTGTGGAGCAACCAGAACTGGGCGACATCGCGCGGAGAATATTCGGCAAAGGTCCGCCCTGTTGCGGCACTGCCACTGGACAGGCTCGCACTCTTGTCATCCAGCATCTCAATCAACCGCTCGAGAATCTGCATCAGCCGGCTGCTTGCAGCGATACTTGTCAAAGGAGGGATGAAATCGGGATCGAAAATGAAATGGCCGGTTCCATCCCGCATTACGGCTGCAACGGGCATTCCCAAAATCCCATCCTTCGCTTCCGTATCGAGGAGCAGAGAAAAATTTTTGCGGCCTAACGGAACCGGCTTTTCATCCCCGCCCGTTGTCTCGTCGGGAATCGGTCTGGATTCCGCAATGTACCGAACCCGGCCGCTCGTTTCGGGTGTTTGTGCGCAGTTGCCGCCGTCCGGTTTGCGTTCCGGAATAGCAAGCAGCACTTCGACCCTGTCCCGGGCAGGAGGGAACAGATCCGCGATGTTCCGCGCCGCGGGCAACGCATCGCAGTCCGGCATATGAAATGGCAATCCATCCGGGAGAATTCCACGGGCGTGCAGAAGCGACAGGGTCCCGTTATGGAGGGCTTCGGCGTCCAATTCTATGCCGATAAGTCCGTAGGGAGCAAAGAAAAGGGCAGACGCGGCGAATTGAATGGAGTCTTCGAAATATCGGCTTTGCACCTGAAAATGATGCGGAGCCAGGTGCATACCTTCGGACCACACGACTTTCGACAGGTGTTTCATGATCTTCTTCTACCTGGAATATTGACAACGATACCGGGTCCCAAGGAATTTCTCATGGTAGAGATATGAGACTACTCCAGAGCCCCCGCTGGACGCCAGTGTATTCTTCAAACGTATTATCTTCAAGAAAAAGTCTGTTATATTGAACGGTATCCTATGATATGAGATTATGGGCGCCAAGGAATCCTATGGAATTCAAAGAAAAATACAGCCTTCTCGAGCTTATCGAGGATGCGGACGCTACAATTTATGTTGCCACGGAAATCCCGACCGGGAAAGGGGTTGTCGTATTTCTCTTTCCGGGGGAACAGGCCCGTGCACAGAAGGATGTTCTCCTTCAATTGCGTTCCGTCAACCGATTACAGTTTCCCGAACTGATCGATATCGGAGATGACCGGGGAACGCCGTTTGTTGTGACCCAACCGATCGGCGGGCTCTCGGAACTCAAGGCTCGCCTGTCCCGCCTCCGGGGAGCGTCGCCGATATCTCCAAATTCAAAATATGCGGAACTCCCGAAAGCAGGTGCAGGGCGCATTCCGGACACGCATGCGTCCACTTCGGGCGAAACAGGTAAAATTCCAGTCGAGCCTCAGGCCGGGCAACCGACATCAGAAACATCCGGCAAGAGTACGGCCGGTTCCTTTACGCAGATGTTCCAGGCCGCCTCACCTCCCGTCGATGAAGCGGCGCCTGAAATTTCCGGAACCAAGCCCCCTCGCCGGCAATCCGAACCCGGCTCTTTCACGCAGATGTTTGAGGCCGCATCGCCGCCTATCGGTGAGCCGTCGCTCAAAGCTCCCAAAGACTCCCCCCCGACATCTGCGGCATCCCAGCCCACACAGGCGGGTCCCGGGGAATTCACGAGATTTTTCAATGCAGCCTCCGCGACAAAGCCGGCTCCGGAGCCGCAAAAACGCGAATCTCAAGATGAATTCGCACACCTATTCAGAGAGAGCGACAATAAGGGGACTCCTCCGATATCGGCCACCAGCATATTTCATCCAAAACAGAGTGGGAGCCTGTCGGATCCAACGCCCCGTGTCCCCGGACCCCAATCCGGAGAATTCACCAGGATATTCGGCAAGACATCTATAGAGGATCCAGTTCCTGTTCCTGTGGAGCAAATTCCGGCACAGAGTACTCCGGAGAAGGACTCTCCCGGCGAATATACGCGCGTATTCAGCGCGCAGCCGCTTCCTCAGGAATCCGGCGCCGCTTCAGTGCAATCACCCGTCAGTGCCCCGGAAACTGCAGTTCCTCCAAAGAGCAACTCTCTATTGGTCCCGATATTGATCGGTGTAATCCTGCTTCTTCTCGCCGTGCTGACTATTGTCGTTTTTGCGTTGCTGGAGTGAAAAAATCTCTACAATGGCAGGCTTCAGGCTTGTTCAGGCAGCAGAATGATAAGCTCCAATTGAGGCGATGGAAAATCCGAGGGGATATAAACAGCCAGGTTGCGCGCTCTCACAACCGCTTCCCAGGCTGCGCCCGACTGATTGATACCAAAATATTGACAATTCAATTTTACCGGGATAGCCCCGGGAGGTTTTTTTACGTATTTGAGTGCGGCACCGGGCAATGCCTGCCGAAGCAGATGTTCAATATGATTTGCGGAACAGACCTTCGCGAGATCCGGTACCTTGGAAATCAGATCCGCCTGGTTCATTTCCGCGGATACGGCAAGGTACATGCGCGTCCCCGACAGATATTTGTCGTCCGCCAAAGCAGTTGCGTAAATGGATGGCTGCACCGGCTTGAGAGGAAGCGATACAAAGTTACTGGGCACCACTGTTTCCAGAAGCGTCCTCACTATTTCATCCAGAGCCCCGACGCATTCAGAGAGATTATCGTGCCTGTAGACGGGAAGATCGCGCGGGTTGACCTTGGCGGAGAATGTCGTCAGGCATCCCGCCAGTGAAAGCATTGCATCAAATAAACGTTCCGGATGGCCGTGCCCCGACTCATACAGATGATTGAACTCCGGGAAATGGCTGTTAACCGTATACAGGAGCCAGAACTGCGCAATATCGGCCGTGCCAAAATCGGCGAGACCGAGGTTTTTCTGCCTCCGCACCCCGGCAAAAATGCTGCTTTTGGCAGCAAGGATTTCAACCAGGCGCCGTGCAATGGTGCGCAGATAGTCGCTGGCAGTGAAATCCAGCAATGGGGGAATAAATTGCGGATCCAGCTGGAAAATGCCTGCATCGTTTTTGCAAACACGGGCTGCGCACATTGCCGTGCATTCCTGGCGCGGATCGCTCGCCGTCAGATAACGAAAGTTTTTGCGTGCTATCTGGACCGGTTTTTCCTGCGTTCCGGAATTTTCATCCCGAACCGATATCACGTCAGACAAAAAACGCGTATCAGCTTTCTGTTGAGGAATGGAAACGTTCAATCCGGCTGGTCGATCGGCAGGTATGGCCAGATAGATATCGATCGAGTCTTGATCCGGTTCAAAAGCGTCACCCAAGGGGATCGACGGCGGCGCCGGATCGGAGGCAGGGAAATCAAACAAAAGGCCGTCGGGAAAGATTCCCGAGGCTTGTGAAAGAGAAAAATCCCCGGCGTTAAGCGCTTCCTGATTCACCTGCAGGGTCAGAAAGCCCCATGGATTGGATAGGAGCGATTGCATGCGGAAACGGAGCGAGCTTTCGATAAAACGGTCCTGTGCCTGTAGATGCTGGGGACCGAGTAGAGTACCCTTTGTCCATATCACCGGCTGGAGTTGATTCATCGATTCTCAAATTAGCAGAAGTGTCCGGAATTGGCAAAGGTTTTGAGAAAACAGTTGTACAGGCTGTGAGAAAAGGAGCATTGGACACCTTGGACCTTGCCTTCGTATATCCCGTCTAAGCTCCTATCATTGAAGTCTTTAATTTGAAGGGTATCATGCCTGCTCCACTTCTCCGGTTAGACCTTGACTGAGTTCAGGATTAGCAATTATACTCAATCATCAATATTAGCAAAAAGTTCCGTTGATCTGAGGATGTTTGGGCATACTGGATTCTTAGGTTTTAAATATCTAGGCTATGCAGCAGGTGCAAGCGTGATGTTAAACCAGAGTGCAGTTTTTCTGCAGGGATTCTTTCTCCCCGGTGCTCACCATAAATTCGCCGGACCGATATCTTGCAGTGCCAGTTTTCATTAACTCAAACAGACTTTTGCGCCGTCTGCGCAAAAGTCGCCATGTTCCAATTTGGTCTATTAGGGAAAGGGGGATGGCAATGGCAAAAAGTACGCAGCACAAACTTGATCGCGTCCGGCCGCCTCGCGTCCATGTCACCTATGATGTGGAAACCGGGGATGCAATCGAGGTAAAAGAGCTTCCTTTCGTAATGGGAGTTCTCGGCGATTTCACAGGCCAGGCGGAAACACCCCTGCCAAAGCTCAAGGAGCGGAAGTTCGTGGAGGTAACTCCCGACAACTTTGACAGCGTTCTGGAAGGGATGAAGCCTCATTTGGCCTTTTCCGTTGAAAATAAATTGAGCGAGGATCCTGAAGCCGGACAGCTGAAGGTGGACCTGCATTTTAAGGGCACGGAAGACTTTGAGCCGGAACAGGTCGCCCGTCAGATCAAACCGCTCAAGGAAATGCTGGATCTTCGCACAAAGCTTTCCGATTTGCGCGGCTCTCTGCAGGGAAACGACAAACTGGAGGAGCTCCTCCTGGAGGCGGTGAACAACAGCGAAACGCTGGGAAAACTGAAGTCGGAGCTGACCAAGAGCGAAGATGAAGGAGGAGAAAAATGAGCGACGCTCAAAAAAAATCCAAAGCCGCTCCAACGGAACAGGTGCTTGAGAAAAACGTGCTGGATCAAATAGTCGAGGAAGGAAGGTTCGCCAGGGACGTTGCCAGCCGGGAGCGTGGTAAGAACCTTGTCTCAGAGTTTGTAAACCAAGTTCTTCAAGGGGCAATGACCGTATCCAAAGATGCAGAGGCAATGATCAATGCCCGCATCGCTCAGATTGATCATCTGGTTTCCATCCAGCTCAATGAAGTACTTCACCATGAGCAATTTCAGAAGCTTGAAGCCTCCTGGCGGGGATTGAAGTACCTGATGGATCAAAGTGAAACGAGCTCAAACCTGAAGATAAAAGTACTGAATGTTTCAAAAAAGGAGTTGCTGCGCGATTTACAACGTGCGCCGGAATTCGATCAGAGTTCGCTTTTCAAAAAGATTTACGAGGAAGAGTTCGGGATATTCGGCGGCTCCCCCTTCGCCTCTATCGTCGGCGATTACGAGTTCGGCCACGGTCCGGAGGATTTGGAGCTGCTGGAAAAGATATCGAATGTCGCGGCGGCCGCCCACGCCCCATTCCTGTCCGCGGGTTCGCCGGAGATGTTTAATCTGGACAGCTACACCCAATTGGATGCTCCGCGCGATATGGGCAAGATATTCGACACGACCGAATACGCAAAATGGAAATCCTTCCGGGCTTCGGAAGATTCGCGCTACGTGGCG
>JAFGTD010000120.1 GCA_016934295.1 Acidobacteriota bacterium | reverse complement strand
TACCTGTAACTATGTAAAAAACGGGCACGCACCTAACTCTTTGCTATGTTGATTTTTGAGAATTGAGCGTCGCCGAGTATTCGTGTATATAATCCGCCAGCGCTTTTACCGAATCCTCCGGTGTCGAAGGCAGGATGCCGTGTCCCAGGTTGAATATATGGCCTGGCCGTCCAGCGGCTTTATCCAGTATCTCCGCAGCCTTCTGTTTAAAAAAATCCGGCGGAGCCATCAATGCAACCGGATCCAGGTTCCCCTGGATACCGGCGCCGGTCCTGATAAAATTCCACGCCTGATCCAGCGATATGCGCCAGTCCACGCCGACAATATCTCCGCCCGATTCTGCGAGCAGCGGCAGCAATCCTGCAGTGCCTGTTCCAAAATTAATTGAAGGGATGTTTTCCCGTCTCAACTCATTCAAGATTTTCTTCATATGAGGAAAAACATAATGCCCGTAATCTTCAGGACTCAGGCAGCCGACCCACGAATCGAATATTTGAACGACCTGGGCGCCGGCTTCAACCTGGGCTTTAAGAAAAGCCAGGATAGCCCTGCTCAGCTTCTTCATAAGAAGATCCCAGGCGTCCGGATTCCGGTACATGAAATTTTTTGTAATAAGGTAATTAGAAGAGGAACCACCCTCGATCGCGTAGCTGGCCAGGGTGAACGGCGCCCCGGCAAATCCTATCAATGGGATTTTGCCGTCAATTTCCGATCGCACCAAACGCAGGCCTTCCAGCACATAATCCAGGTCCGCGACGGGATCGACAATCCGGAGGGATTCGACGTCGGCCGTCTTCCGAACGGGATTGTGTATTACGGGACCTCCCGCCTGCGGGAACTCGATACCGATGCCCATTCCCTCCAGCGGCAGCAGAATATCGGCAAATATAATTGCGGCATCGATTGAAAACTCTTTCACGGGTTGAAGGGTGATTTCCGCAACCAGATCCGGATTTTTAAACATGTCTATCAGGCTGTATTTCTTGCGTATCGCACGGTATGCCTTCATGTACCGACCGGCCTGGCGCATAAACCAGACAGGCGTGCAATCCGTTTGTTCCTTCCTGCATGCTTTAATGAATCTGCTGTCTTGGCTCGTCATAAAAGTATTACTTTCGGGATATTGCCATAGGGGATATTGACCGGGCAGCTGAATACCCATTATGACTTAAACATAAAATAAATCCTGGCACCTAGTGTAAATCGAGATCCACATAAATAGGCACATGGTCGGATGTCCTGTCGGGACCGTAATTTTTCCAATTCATTCTTCCGGCTTCCACTGAAGCAATTCCCGTAAGCGCGTCCCGCTTCCGGCCGCCATTTAAAACCCGGAGGTGCTTTGCCAGAAACCAGTCCAGTTTGAAGCACATATATCCATTATAGGGTGTCAGCCTCTTTTTTACCGCACGCATCAGAAAATCCGGCAGCATGCTGGACTCTTCAAGGGTACTGATAACGGTACGGGCCGTCTCCTCATTCGCATTAAGCCCATCCCAGAAAAATCCTTTTTGTTTTAATACATGGAAAAGCGGTTCCAAACCCTTTTCAGGATGAAGCAACTGCTTTTGTACTTTCGCAGCCGGACGAAACAGGATACGAAAAATCGAAAGGATCGTTCGCCAGGCGGTCCCCCGCCTGAAGCTGTTTGTATTCAGGTCTCCGCCCAGGAGAAAAGCCTCCCTGTCTTCTCCCGGAAGGTTTTCCATTATGTGCCTGACCTGCACTGCCCGGCAACGGGGAGTATTCCTCAATTCCAGATGCACCGAACCGACCCACAGGCAGGACTGTCGCAGTTGAAGTTTTACCCATAGGCAGCACCGCCGCCCGAAACGCTTTTCCTCGAATTCATAAGGTTCGAATGTTACGGGAAGCGGGATTATAACGGCGTCGAGAACTGGATATCGGGACAAAACGGCATTGCCCTGCAGGCTTTCACGATTTTCGCCCTCAACAGCAAGATCGTCATCGGTGCCCCTGGTCAACTCAAAATGCGCCGGCCCGAAAACCATATGCAGTCCCAACCGCTCGGCAAGTTCCCGGGCCACATGCCGGTTTTGAGAACGATTCATCCCGTAATCCGCTTCGTTTAGAATGACGACATCCGCATACCTCAATATTTCATTGTTACGAAAGATGTCCAGGATTGAATCGAAACGTTTTCCCTTCTCGATATTCCATTGAACGACTCGAAGAAAAGAATTCAGCCGGGGTGAAGCGCCTTCATTGACAAAAAGCTGTGGCGTTTGAAGAAACGACAGAATCCGGCCATGGTCGCTTAAATAAAAATCGGACCGGCGGAGATCGTCCAATGTTTCGAATTTTGACAGGCCCTCGATCCAGTCTGTCTGCACGGTCATTATGGAAAATTCCTCTACTCAACGAAATACAGGCGCCTGCGGCACGCTTACATTCTCAAGCTTCGCTGTCAAATTGGCAATGGGGATGTCACCCAGGATTGAAAATTAAAGATTATGGATTGAAGATGGATAACCCCATGAGATTCTTCCTGTTTCCGGAGAGAAATCCTTATTCAATACTTTACGACTTCATGATTCATCTTTCGCATGTATATTTCATCCAGTTCCAGCAGCATCATCAGCGAGTTCAGAAGGCTGGGATTGCGGAGTTCATCCAGCTCTACGGTATAGGAATCCGGGTATATGAATGAATAAACCTGCTGCGCGATATTCCGCGCTTCCTCGGAAATCTGAACGGCAAGTTCCAGTGGAGAAGCCTCCTCACCGCCGCCGGGCAAATCCTGCGACTGAAGCTCCTGTTTCTCCTTTCCTTTTGGAAGCGCCTGGTTAAGGTTGTTCCTCAACCTGTCGATCTGTTTCTCCACCCCTCGGGCATGTCCCCGACAGATTTTAAATGCCAGCGATCGGAGATCTGAATCCAATGCAGGATCCAGCGCTATATGGGTTAAAGCCGGCAGATCCCCGGCATATTGCTTCAGATTTTCACTCCTTTCGATAGTCTGCCTGGAGAAGATAATCATGCGCTGGGCGAAAATTTCTTCCTTCGTCACCATGCCCAGAGGCCACTCATACTTTATCTCAGGATCGGATTGCTGTTTGGGAGCCCGGTAAAACGTGCGCAATTCATCGTTTTCCCAAAGGCTCGGCGGCGCCCCGTCTTCATCGGATTCATAATGGAGAACAGACTCCGCCGCAAATATTTCCACTTTTCCTAATCCGGACAGCGGCTGCATTATTTTCAAAAGCTTTTTATAGCGTTTCTCGTCTTCTACCCGGCTCCAGACCTGAATAATGCCTTCATGGGACACGAATACGGTATCGATTCTCAGACACAGTTCTTCATCATGCAGGCGAAGCCATGCTTCCACCAACTCCCGTGGAACATCCGGGGGGAATGGAGCTACGGAAACCACATTGCTTTCTGCGGTTTCGGCGGCCTGGACCGCCGATCCGGAGATCAGGAAAAGAAAAAAACAAAGGATTCGACACATACTCCCTCCGATTCAAGCCCGTGAAACCGTTGATATATTCACTATCGTAAGGAAATGCATCTTCTATTTATATTACCGGAATACGCAGATGGATGAAATATCAATAAAAACCCGCCGACCATGAACCGGGAATCGTTCAGCTTTTATAACGCCATAGAATGTCCGGTTTCGGAAGCTCTCAGGTTGACAGCCTCCTTCGCCGGCAGGCGATCAATTCCTATTAGACTCCCGGTATAAATTCCGGCATCATTTGAATTCCCTTTTGACTGTGATTTTGGAGGAATGAATGAATTCGAGCAGGATGATACTGAAACAGGAAATCATGGGCCCGATGATGAATTTTATTTATCTGATCGGATGCCCCGAATCAAAAGATGCCGCCGTTGTGGATCCGGCATGGGATACACCGGCAATACTCAGGCTTGCGGAAGAATCGGGACTCAAAATCAGGCATATCCTGATGACGCACGCGCATCCCGATCACATGAACGGTCTTGAGCAGTTGCTGAAAGATACGAACGCCCTCATTTATCTGCACCGGGATGAAGTGGCATATATGAAGGAGTGCGGCGACGCTACCGGGATTCCTACAGCGTTCATGCATGACAGGTCGGATAACTTCAGAATCGTAGAAGACGGAGATACGGCCCGGATAGGCAACCTTTCCGTTCAATGCCTGCACACGCCGGGGCATACTCCGGGATCGCAATGTTTTATGATCGAAGGGAATCTCTTTACAGGAGATACGCTGTTCGTCGATGCCTGCGGGCGAGTCGATATGCCGGGAGGGGATGCGGGAAAGATGTGGCACAGCCTTAACAGGAAATTACGGGCGCTGGATGATTCGACCGTTATATATCCGGGCCACAACTATGGAAGCCGAAAGACGTCGACCATAGGCGAACAGAAGGAAACCAATCCTTTTATGAGCTTTACTTCCACCGAGGAGTTCAATCGCGCCATGGGCATGTAGAAAATGGTGACATAATTTCGGTGACAGTCACTATAACCTCGAAATTCATCGGAAAGGAATAACACTGTTTTTTCAGTAGGCTTTTGCGAAATAGGCTTTTTCTTCGGCCGGCTTCCCGCAATAAATGCAGGCCCCCTTGTCTCCGGTCTGATCGAGAGGAATGCAGCGCAGGGTCGCTTTCGTCTCTTCCTTGATGCTTTTTTCGCATTGAGCGCTGCCGCACCAGAACGAATAGGCGAATCCTTTCTCTACAGCGCCCTTGAAGGCGGCATAATTTTCAGGCGCCGTTGTATTGTCTTCCCGGAATTTAAGCGCACGTTCATAAAGCGCTCCCTGGATGGAATTCAGAGCCTGTCTCACCGAATCCGGCAAGCCCGCCTGCGGAACAAAAGACTTCCCTTCTCTCCCCGGAATATCGCGGCGAGCCAGGACTACGGTTTCTTTCGCAATATCCTTGGGACCGATTTCGATCCGCAGCGGCACTCCCCGCATCTCCCAGTCATTGAATTTGAAGCCGGGGCTCACGCCTTCGCGTTCGTCCAGAACCACACGGAAATCCGAAGACACCAGCTCCGACCGGATCTTCCGGGCCGCCAGCATCACTTTTGTCCGTTCCTCGTCCGTCTTGAAAATCGGAACGATCACAGCCTGGTGCGGGGCCAGCCTGGGCGGCAGAATCAATCCCTGGTCATCCCCGTGCACCATGATGATGGCGCCGATAAACCGGGTGGACAATCCCCAGGAGGTCGTCCAGCAATATTGCAGTTCCCCGTTTTGATCCAGGTAACGAATATCGAAAGCCTTGGCAAAATTCTGGCCCAGGTTGTGAGACGTGCCCGATTGCAGGGCTTTTCCGTCTCCCATCATGGCTTCTATGGAAAAGGTCTGATCCGCTCCCGCGAACCGCTCCTGTTCGGATTTCAACCCGGGAATTACGGGAACAGCGGCGTCATTGACTGCAAAATCCTGATATATATCAAGCATCTGCCGGGTTTCAATGTCGGCCTCTTTCAGAGTGGCATGCGCCGTATGGCCCTCCTGCCAGAAGAATTCGGTGGTTCTCAGGAAAAGCTTGGTTCGCATCTCCCAGCGCATCACGCTGTTCCACTGGTTGATCAGCACAGGCAGGTCCCGATAGGACTGGATCCACTTGGAATAGGCATAACCTATGATGGTCTCCGAGGTCGGCCGTATAACCAGAGGCTCCTCAAGCTCTTCTCCGCCTCCATGCGTGACAACCGCCAGTTCCGGTGAAAAACCTTCGACGTGGGACCGCTCTTTGTCAATGAAGCTTCGGGGAATGAGCAGCGGAAACGCCGCATTCACATGTCCGGTTGCCTTGAAACGCCGATCCAGCGACTGCTGGATGTTCTCCCACAGCGCCCAGCCGTAGGGCCGTACGATCATGCAGCCCCGGACCGGAGCGTAATCGGCCAGTTCCGAGCGGATTACGAGTTCGTTATACCATTCGGAAAAATCTTTGGAACGGGGAGGAAGTTTTTGATCGGACATGCTTTAATCGCCTCGTTATCATAAAAATTAAAAGGGTCAGGGATCTAAAGCGTATAGGAGTCCGTTTTTCATGTCAATCGGGAGACGAAATCGGTTTTGCTACCGGCGGGCTAATATTGAAAACATTGAAAAGCACCCTATGGACTTCCTGTGATAGGATTCTTAATGATTTTCACAGGCCTGCATTTTCTCCGTTCCAGAGGCCCGAAAAGAGAATGCGAATTTCACAAATTCAGAAAAATGAGCTATACCTATATATTCAAACTACGGACATCGAGAGTGAGATATAAATAATGCCCAAATATCGAATTCTGACCGTTTCGATTGTCGTTCTTCTTGTCGTTTTTTCCATGGGTTGCGGATCGGAGAGTCTTCGGTACCGAACGGCAAAAGCCGTTCGCCATGAGATCAAGCTGGTAGTAAGCACCAACGGTATTATAGAGCCCGTCGACCGCAGCGAAGTCTATGCCCCCATTGACGGATTGGTCACGGAAATTCCCATACTGGAAGGATCGGAAATTGCGCAAGGCCAGCTTTTGATGCGGTTGAGATCGGAACAAACCTGGACGGCTCTTGCGGAAACCAAAACCGCACTGCTTGAGGCAATGCTCCAGGCCAAGATCGTTACAAGCGGTCCCTCGAAGGAGGAAATCACCGCACTGGATGCAGCTATAGCCGAAACCGCCATGCAGCTTGATCAGGCTGATAAGGATCTGATTGATGAAGAAAATTTGCTTGCAAAAGGCGCCGTCGCGCGAGCTGCCGTGGAGAATATCCGTCAACAGCGGGACTTGCTGCAGCTTCGCCTGGGCAGCCAGAGGCAGCAGAAAGCGGATCTGCTCGAACGCTATTCCGCCGAAGAAAAGCAATGGGTACAGGACAAAGTCAAAGAGTTGACCGGGCAGGTGCACAGAATGGAACAGCAATTGAAGATGGAATCCATTCCGGCCCCCAAAAGCGGATTGATCTATTCGCTGGAAGTCAAACCCGGCGCGTATGTCACAAAGGGACAGCTGGTCGCTCAAATCAATCAACCGGGGAAAGTAAGGCTGCGCGCCTATGTAGACGAACCGGATTTGGGAAGGATCAGCCGGGGACAGCCGGTATCCATTGAATGGGACGGCATGGCGGACCGTCATTGGACGGGCAGGGTGGAAAGGCCGGCGGAACAGGTTGTTGAGTTGAACAATCGCTCCGTAGGCTATGTATTATGCTCCATTGAAGGCGAACCGAAGGAATTGATTCCCAACCTTAATGTAAACGTTGAAATCACAACAGATTTGAAACCGAATGTTCTTACCGTTCCCAGAAGCGCTGTATTAAACCGGGACGGCGAAAAAGTGGTTCTGGTGCCGGAGGGAGAAAAGGCTGCTGTAAAACCGGTGGTTGTGGGACTTGTCACCTCCGAAGAGATAGAAATACTGCAGGGCATCGACGAGGGAGACAGTGTGGTATTAAATCCTCACGACGCTTCTATGTAGAAAAGGCCTATCTTTAAACATTTTTTCTGTCGCCATTGCGGCAATAGTGCATATCGTCAATGAAATCTAAAATACCGATTATCGAGATTTTACGGTCGGCGCATCAGGCGCTGCTTCGCAACTGGGGACGCACCATTTTAACCTCCCTGAGCATGGTTGTGGGAACCGCTTCCCTGGTTCTTGTGGTCGTAACGGGGATAAGCGGCAGAAATTATGTCCTGGAATTAATCCGGGGCGTAGGCACCAACCTGATAATTATAAGCAACAATGAAGCCCCTGCCGTGGATCGCATAAACATAGAGGACCTGAAGGCCATTCAAACCGAGGTCCCCGGAGTTGACAGTGCGGCGCCCGTGGTCACAAGCTTCCCCACCATCACACTGAACGGGATTGCGCGCGGAGTCACATTAATCGGCACAACTCCGGAATATCAACCGGTCCGCAACATCGATGTTATACGGGGAGATTTCATCGACCAGAACGACCTCAGATATCGAAACAAGGTCTGCCTGATCACCACGCCTTTTGCCGAAAGGCTCGAACAGGATCCTTTTTATGAAGGATACGTAACTCTCTACGGCATCCGCTTTTCGGTCATAGGCGTGTTCAAGGAACGCACCGATACCTTCGGAAATACGGAAGTATCGGAATACAGCGCCATTGTACCCCTCAATGTTGTACGCTCCTTCAAACCCGACGACACCATCGATTTTATCTACGCATCGGCGGAGAGTATGGGAGTGGTGCCTCAAGTTTCCGATGCAATCGAGAAACTTCTTATTAAACGGCATCGTAATCAGGACTTCTATGGCGTGACCACCCTTTCCGAGATTCTGAATGCGGCGAACAAAATCAGCCTTGGCCTTACGCTGGTACTGCTGGTGATCGCCGCCATATCCCTGATCGCGAGCGGGATCAGCATCATGAACGTCATGCTGATTACCGTTACCGAGCGAACCAGGGAGATCGGCGTTAAAAAGTCCATTGGCGCTTATCGAAGGGTATTATTGACCGAATTCCTTGTGGAAGCTTTAATCCTCAGTTTCGGAGGCGGACTTGTCGGGATTTTGCTGGGTGTGGCCACACCCTATTCCGTCCGTTTTTTTACGACGGCGATAAAGATTGAGATCCCCGTTATTGCGGTGGTCCTGGGATTTGGAGTCACATTACTCGTGGGATTGACATTCGGAATGCTTCCGGCCCTGAAGGCTTCACGCATGAATCCCGTGGAAGCCTTGAGATACGAATGAGGGATCCGGATTCCCCGCGATTCAAAGAAAAGTAGTAACTACTCACCCCATTTGACCAGTTTTCAACCGAAAAGCCGAATACCTTCCTGGCAAAAAAAGGTAGAAAAAATATCTTGGCAAC
>JAFGTD010000119.1 GCA_016934295.1 Acidobacteriota bacterium | reverse complement strand
GTAGGCCCGGCCGTAAGGCCGGGATCCTCATGTTGTTTATTATGAGCGCCGAAGGTGCGGCACATCGAAAAGATGCCCTTGTGCCGCCCCTCCGGGGCTCATGTCTATAAACATCCAATGTCCCGGCCTTACGGCCGGGCCTACTCCAATGCCGGCCTTTCAGGCCTCACAATCATTTTTCCTGCCAGGATAAACCCTATAAAGATGTTAAGGATTTGTAGGATGCAAGTCCTTTAAAATCAAAAAACGAAATTTTCAAATCACACTAATTTGGAAAACCCTGACACAAGGTTCGCCCCTACAGGTTCATTCGAATTGAATCGTCAAATAATGAGGTGCCAATCCAGCCGGACACCAATTAATACCTAACGCTGAAGGGCGGCCAGGTCGGTCTTTTCAGCAAAACAGGCGACTTCGCCGTTCATGGTCGCCATATACAGCTTCCCGTCCGCCGCAATCATGCCGTCCCATACCGGGAGGGCGTCCAGTTTTAATTCGGAAAGCCTCTTGCCGTTTTTGGCCGAGACGGCCCAGAGCCGGCCGCCGTCTTTGCCTCGCAGAAGTTCGCTCTGCTCGGCGAGTTGCGCCAACACGGCATCGTCATCCAGCGCAAAAAACGCCTCTTCCTCATCGACCACGTCCGGAGGACCGGCGATGAAGAGAGTTTTGTCCGCCAATACCATAGCCCGCGCCTGGATATCCGGCTTGTCCATTTTCCATTTGAAATCTAATGCAGACTGTTCCGCCTGCGGCAATCCCTGTCGCAGCTTCCAGTCCCCGGTGGCAAGGAAGGGAGCGGGCATTTGCATAGCGAAGGCTCCGGGTTTCGCCTTGGGTGCCGTCTTCGCAGCAGGAGCTGTTTTGGCCGCCGGTTTTGCCTTGGGGGCTATTTTTGCCTTCGGCTTGGCGTTGGCTGCGGGAAACAGGGGGGGATTGGCCTTTTCGATTGCCTTCCGGTCGCTCGATTTGGCCGCGGCGTAAAGCTGGTATTCCAGGACGATCGATTCGCTCAAAAACTCCGGCTTGCGCCCGTACCCGTATACATTCGCGTCGTCGACCGCGATCAATCGGCCGGACGGGGTCAGGCGGCCCATGACTTCCCAGGCTCCCCACCCGCTGGTTACGCTCTTGCCGTACATCATGTACGACCGGGAAAACTGCGAATCATCCAGAAAGCCGATCGGGGAGAACAGGTGCGCCCCCTCTCCGGTCTGGTCGCTGACATTTCTTACCGCTACGTGCTTCCGATTTCCTTCCAGGTCGAACTGCTGGGAACGCATGTACAGGTATTCCCCGTCGCTGGACAGAATATCGGATAAGCCGACCGGCATGTTCAGGCCTTCCACATACTCATGCAGGTCCTTGCCGGTGTCGGGATCGATGTTATCCAGAACGGTTTCGGAAATCTTTTCCCCGGTCACAGGATTCAATTGAAGCAGGCGCATCCCGCCGTCCAGGAACATGGAACGTCCGGCGACGCAATAGACCCTGTTGTCCTGGATCAGGACGCTTCCATGCACGGGCCAGGCCGACTCCACCTGTTCGAATGCCACCATTTGCATATCCATCGGGGCGGCGCGGAAACGCCATATCAGGGCGCCGTCCGAAGCATTGAGGCAATAAACGTATCCGTCCGCAGATCCGAACAGGATCCTTCCTTTGTAAACGGTCGGAGGGGAGTCCACCCGGCCGCCGGCCGTATATTGCCATAGGATGTTTCCGTCCGCGGCGTCGATCGCGTACACCATATGCGCGTCCACGCGGGCAATGAACATCCGGTTTCCGGAGACGACGGGGCTGCTCAGTTTTCCGCCAAGCCGGATCCGCCATTTGGGCTCGACATTGGAAGAAACCTGCGTTGTGGTGTAGCCGCTGCGCCCGGCATCGTGCCGGTAGGTGGGCCAGTCTTTGGCGCCGGCATTATCCGCGACTTCCACATCGTACGCCGGGCCTTTTTCAAGCCGGTTTTCAACGGCTGCTTCTTCCAGCTGTTGTTTCAATCCTCCGGCCGGACCCAGGGCGCCGAATCCGTTCAGCTTGGCTTCCATGTAGCAGGCGCAGGCGTGGGGCGGCGTGTAGATCAGCCCGTTGCTGGGCATGATGCCGTAAGTGCATCCGCCTCGCGTGTAGTGGTTGACGTCCCACTGCTTTTCGTCGAGATCCACAAACTCGATGCCCGTGCGGGAGGGAATAATGTAATTCTCGGTCGCCTTGCTGGGATAGCATCTTTGATGGAACCAGTAGATGTCATCTTTGCCTTCGATTTCCATGACCACCTCGCCGGAATGGAGATCCCGGCCGGTATATGTCCCGCTGTCCTGTACATTCGCCGTGGCCCCGGTCCAGACCAGGCCGTCGATCACGAAAATGTCTTCGGGCGAGTAGTGGCCGGAGCCGGGTTGCGGCGCGTCCCAGATTTTCATGCCGTCCGCTGTCGACAGTGCAATCATCGTTCCCGGCCCGAAGCCGCTCGTCGATCCGATGGAGAAGAGCAGGACATCTTCGGAAACCACTATCCTGGGAGCGTAGGCCGTATCGATCTTCTTGGTTTCAATGGCTTCGGACTGCCATTTTTCATGACCGTCTCTACGGTTGACGCAAACGATCTTCGCGCCGTCGTAAAAGTAAACGGCTCCTGAATCGGCTGAAAGCGACAGGGGCGCTATAGGGGATTCTTTAGTCCATAACGCATTCCCGCTCTGTATGTCCAGGGCCATGACCCGGCCGGGCTCCCGGCTCCAACCCCATTCCGATCTCGCCCAATCGGCATTTTCCCAGACATAGGTTATCTTCGGGGCGTACCTTTTTTCCGTTTTCTCCGGACGGCCGATCGCAAGAAACAGGGTGTCGCCGGCAAATAGGACTTCGGAAGTTTCCCCGGTGTCCGGAAAAGTCCTGAGGACCTCTCCCGTTGCGGCATCCAGCTCGCTGAGGGGTGCGTTGATGCCCAGGGTTACGTAGACACGGTCTCCGGACGCGACAAGGCGTCGCGGCAGGTAGGCCGGTCCGCTCTTGAGGGTGAACAGGTGGTTCTGCCACTCGGGAATCGGCTTTTTCCATAAGATAGTCCCGTTGTAGGCGTCCCGGGCAACCAGGTAATTTTCCGCCGGCAGCTGAATGGATTCCGTGGGGCCTTCGTCCAGAATGTAAAAAATCCGCCCGTTGGCGGAAACCAGGGCGCTCATGCTGGCTGTGGTATCGTGATGCCGGCCCCAGCGGGGGCTGCCGACCCACTGGTAATTTCGGACCGGGCCGATGGTGTCATCCCGGGAAACGGGATTGTTGCCGGCGTTGTAGAGATACTGGTTCCACTCGTCGATAGTATCGGGCCTGGGCTTGACCGTTTTGCTCCAGCCGAAAATGCCCCGGGTCAGGAGCACGCCGTCTGGCGTGAGCACCCGCATCGCCTCATCTTTGGAAATGCCGCCCAGATCTTCAGCCACAATCAGGTTGACGAGATTGTCTTTGTACGGCAGGCGTTTCCCTTTCAGTTGAATAACGGAGACGGGGCCGTATGCCTGTTTCGATGCGATATACTGCCGGGCTTTCTGGACATTTTCCATCGAGGGATCCAGCCCCTGGACAAGAAAGGAGTCTCCCGCTTTCAGTTTTTCCGTCAGCATTCCGTCCCCGCAATAGACATGGACGACGAGGCCGCCCCGGACCCCGGATTTTTCATAAATGGTTTGTGCCTGATCCGACGGGGTTTCCGGGCTGCAGCCCTGAATAAGGATTGCGGAGAAAATGCAGAGCGCAAGTGCGATAAAAAACGGTTTCGATAAAACGGTCCGATTTTTCATGAAAAGCTCCTCTATTATTCCTGCGTTGCCACGCGAGCAGGATGCATTGCGATCAAACTGGGACACTATTGAAACAGATAGTATCACGAAAGACGAATTTCAGTGTCTGATTTTTAAGACACTGTTTTAATGAGCTAAATGCGGCCCAGGAGCCGGTACCAGGCGTACCCGGCGTATTCATGATAGGCCCATTGAAGACGGAACAGGTTGTCTGTAGAGGGGCAAGCAAAACAGGTGAAAAAATCGGCGATCCAATCGGAGAAACTCATGTCGTCAGGGTAATGCTGCAGGGTCCAGATCCAGGCCGGGGCCGGAATCGGTTTCATTTTGAGCTTACGGGCGACTCCCACGGCTCGTTTCAGGTCACAGGCTGACGCCACCAGGATAAAGGGATCGGAACCGACCACCTTTCTGACCTCACCAAGGTTCTCGAAAGTACTGCGGGAATTTCCTTCTACGATAAGATTTTCGGCCGGTACGCCCATTTGCCGGAGAAAATCGGCCATGGAAGCGGCGATCGATTTCTCCCCTTTGGGTGCAACCCCTCCCGACAGAATTATACTGGATTCCGGGATCAACCGGTAGAGTCTCAGCCCTTCCGAAAGGCTGTAAATCGTCTGTTCGGAAATACTGCTCGTTATGGGTAATCCGGGGAATTCCTCGGCATACCCGGCAAGAACAACGATGCATTCGGTTTTCAGAGATTCCGGTGGAACGAGTAGGGGAGGAAACGGCCGTTCGAGGCTCAATATCAGATATTTTGAGAGCGGGGAAAATAGAAATATAAGAAACAGGCATCCACCCCAGTACAGCAGCCGGCGCGCGATATGCGGGTATCGTTTCGTATTCCATAGAACAATCCCGGCAATCATGCACACCGACACGATTCCAAGCGGTGAGAAAAGAATTTCGATCGATCTCTTGATGATTTCCATTGTTCCGGCAATAAATAACACAAAATAGCCGTGAGTGAAATGACGCCGTATCGATGATATTAACCCGGACTATTCATGAAGCTTTTACTGCAGCGGCACAGACGGGCATGTCTACTGCGGAGCCAATTTATGCAAAGTATAAATTGGCCGCGCTTCCCTCAGACTCCTCGACGTACTGTTAAAGTACGCCTGCGGGGTCTTCAGTCGCGCGCCTTGTATCCACGC
>JAFGTD010000118.1 GCA_016934295.1 Acidobacteriota bacterium | reverse complement strand
GAGCAAACTCATCGACCGTCTACGAAATATGAAGGTTGTTCATTCTCGTGGTCAGGAGGTGCAGTATGAAGCATAGTCCCAGATATTCGGGTGTGAAAGCTGGCGGGTGATTCGGACTTCGGCAAAGAAGCGTTCCCTTCTCACAGAGTCTTTCGCGAGAGCAGGTGGAAGGAATTTCAGCGCCACAGGCTGGCCCAGCTTCAGATCGTCCGCCCGGTAGACTTCGCCCATGCCGCCGCGCCCGAGCAGCCCGATGACGCGGTAGCGGTCAGCCAGAATGGTTCCTGGCGTGAATCCCCCTGCCGGAACGGAGTCGGAGGAGACAATCCTGCCAACATGGGGTGAGATCGCTGGAGAAAATGGAACTTCACCTTCAGGAGCCGCGACTGTGGCTGCCTGAGATAGCGAACTCAGTTCTTCCCCACAGGATTTGCAGAACCGGCTGTCGTCGGAATTATCCGCCGAACACTTCGGGCACTGGATCATTTCGAAATCCTATTCCTTAAGAGAAGCTGCTTAACCCTTGTGCCGCCTTGCAGTTTTCCTCAATTGATACTCCGCTTTCATTCCTGCTCTGCTATTTTCCGCTTGTGGCCAAGCCACGGCGCAGCTCCGTGACCCAATTGAGCACCATAGTCACACTCGTGAATTCCTCAACTTCGTCGTCGCCACGGGTTATGGCCAGAAAACGGCCGTCGGGCATCTGACCACCGGCGATCACGTCACTGTTCCACTCGCCGATCAACTCACGCCCTGTCTCCCGAAGTACAGAATCCAGGGTGATTGTGACACGATACATCAATCCTTTGTAAAGGTGGAAGAGTTCCCAGGATGCATCTGCCAAATCGGATTTTCTCCAAAGCACCGTGCCGCCATCGGTGGCGAGTTGAAGTTCACGTCCGAGGTCGCCGTCCCGGCTGATGGTTCGGACGTACCACTCCCACTTGCCGGAGACCTCCGATTGATAAAGGAGTAAGCGATCATCGGGGGAGACAGAACCGAATCTTGCATCTTCTATGAGCACTCTCGTATTGCGGGAGTCATCTTGGCCGGACTCCAGCGGCAAGAGCACCAGATCGAAGCTTCCATCGCCGCGAGCATGGGTCATGATCAAATGCCTGCCGTCTTCGGTTAAGGTGTTCGGGAGGAAGTACTCCGTAGTGGACCTGGACTCGAAGAGAAGATCCGGCTTTCCGGACCTGTCGACTCGGGCCTTATATATCTGACTAATGGAAGAAGTGCTTTGGCTGTATATAAGCTCCTGCGAGTCGGGGGTGAAGCAATGTGCGACACAGTCCCAACCGGGTTGATCAATAAACGGCCGCAGGCCGGGCGGTTGTACCTCCGACAGCCAGCAGTCGAAGATGCCGCCGCTGTCAGGTATCTGGACGGCCAGGTGCGAACCATCCCGGGAAACTTTTATTGCACCAATCATATCAATATACATGAATGGTCGCAGGTCCTTAGACCATGGCTCCATCAGCTTAGACGTGTCTCCGTCCATCCATTTCACTTGCCGAGACTGACCTACAAGCCCTCCCGGCCGATGGATCAAATCAACCTTTTGCGTCAAATCGAACCGGCCGTGGGCCCAGGCTGCGGATGTGTACACGCCACCCGTAATCGCCACGGGTCCTTCTGCGGTAACGACGAGGTCGACCGGGTCGAAGGGAATGGCGTAAACGGTGTCGACCCGGCTGAAAAGCAAGTGTCCTGTGGGCGACCACCTTGGCTCTCCTGCGTTCGGGTAAACGATTCTCGCGTCGCCGGTCTCAATATCAAGGACTACAATGTCATAGCGAAATCCCTGTTCGCTAAAATTGGACACCTGGCCAAGCACATGCCGTCCATCAGGAAGAATTGACGGGCCCCCAAACGTCAATTCAACCCTCTCGGTGAAGCCATCCGGACGGATCGGAACCGGGATCTGCGGAGAACCGCTGTCCGTAGGGATGCGCACGATCTCCTGGTTGTTCGTTAAAGCGATTAGATCATCGTCCGGCAGCCAGAGAAATAGTGTTCCCCAATCGTCGGCCCATTTCGCCAGAGCCTGGGGTGGTGTCTTACCGTCCAGGGAAACCTTCCAGAGTTGGAGATCATTTGAACGCGGTTCCACAGGGACAATCATAGCCAGCCGCTGGCTGTCCGGTGAGAATGTGAAGAAACCCACACCGTTTTCTGATCTCGACACCAGCTTCCAGTCGGTCGAGTCAAGCTGCCGGGTGTAGAGACGGAGTATGTCGTCCTCGGGTTTCTCCGGATTGCGCGGGCGGGCTGAGATCGCCACCGTCCGACCATCGGGCGACAGTAAATAGCTGCCGACCCTGAGATGTTCCGGGAACACCACGCTGAGGCGGGTGACCTCGTCATCACGTGAGGTTGAAGATTGGATATCTCCATGCCAGAAAATCCACCCGGCAATTCCAACGGCAGCGCCTAAAACTACGAGGAGTGCGGGAATTATGATGCGTCGCGGATGAAGCCCAATCCTTGCCGGCCGGACCGCCTCTTCCGCGACGTCAACAGCTTTTGCCCCGGACGCTCCCGATTCTTGTATGCGCTCCAGGTTCTGGCGGGCGTCGCCGATGTCCCGCAATCGGTTCTTCAGCTCCTTGGTGAGACAGCGCTCCAGCAGTTCGCGTACCCGCGGCGGCGTGTCGGCAGGCAGGGCAGACCAGTCGGGCTGCTTTATGAGAATTGTTGCCAGGACATCCGAAACCGTCTCGCCGCGGAACGGTTGGCGGCCGGTGAGGCATTCATAGAGAACACAACCGAAAGCCCAGATATCAGCCCTCTTGTCTATTGGTTTTCCTCTTGCCTGCTCAGGACTCATATAAGCCGCAGTACCAAGGATCACACCCTGTTGTGTGGCGGCGTCGCTTAAAGTGGGGGAGTTGGATAGATTAATATTTTCCGCGTCTCCGGCATATGCCTTCGCCAGACCGAAGTCAAGCACCTTCACTTTCCCGTCCGGCGTTACCTTTATATTCGCAGGCTTCAGGTCGCGGTGGATGACACCCTTCTCATGGGCAGCTTCCAGGGCTTCGGCAATCTGGAGGGCAAGTTTCAGGGTTTCTTCAACAGGTATAGAGCCGGATTTGATCCGATCATCAAGCGTCTGCCCCTCAACAAGCTCCATCACAAGGAAGTTGGTGCCATCGGATTCTTCGAGGCCGTATATGGCGGCTATGTTCGGGTGATTCAGGGAAGCAAGCAGCTTCGCTTCACGCTGAAACCGGGCGACGCGATCGGCATCCCGGGCGAACTCTTCGGGCAAAACCTTGATCGCTACTTCGCGACCGAGCTTTTTATCCGTGGCCTGATACACCTCCCCCATGCCGCCTTTGCCGAGCTGGGATGTGATTTCGTAATGGACGAGTGTTTTCCCAATCATTTTAGCTTCTCTGTATTCATTAGCGTCACAGCCGTTGTCTCTCTTTTTGAAGCCGACTTGTCAGGCGTAGCCCGCAGGGCGAAGCCTGATCATGGCGCCGGAACCTTTTCCTTCAGTTCTTCAGACCAATTGATGACGATGTTGATTTTGCGAAGGCTTTCCTCATCTGTTGTCTCGGGTTGCTTAATCATCAAAAACCGTTTATCTTTAGGACTTATATCCCAAAAAGTGTGGTTATATGGATTGCTGTTATCAAAGTATGTTCCTGTAAAAAGAACTTCAGGTTTTCCGCTACTGAAGGTCGGTTCTGTCTCCACTTCAACGGCCATATAATTATCGCCGCTGCGATAAAACAATTCCCGTCCATCCGGATCCCACAGCGGGCTGTCTCCCCCATCTGTTGATATCGGCCAGGGTCCTCCGCTGTACACATCGGGGAATGGCCGGACATATACCTCATACCGGTCCGTCCTATCCGATTGATAGGCCATCCACCGTCCGTCCGGTGAAATTTGCGGATAATTCTCGTTATATTTTTCATGCAGCAGCGGCTGTATAGCGTGATCCCCTTCCATAGACATTATTCCGATATCTGCTTGAAATGGTTGCAGCGTAACTTCCGCTAAAACTAAGGCATTCCCCTCTTTCGACTTTGAAAATGGATAGAGTACATTGGGCCATTCTAATTTAGAGCCAAGCCTATCAATCTCTCCAATGCCGTCTGCCCTCATCATGGAAATACTGCCGGCAGCAAAGGAGAAATATATGATTTTCTCGCTGTCGGCACTCCAGAGAGGAGCGGCGCAAAAGCCCTCGTCAAAAGTAAGTTGCGTTAGTTTTTCACGCTTCAAATCATAGGTCCAGACATTCATATTGTTGACAAACGGTCCAGAATTAAAAGCCGCCTGGGCGCCATCGGGAGAAATTTTACAAAACATATAAAAATTAGACTCGGTGGGAATAGTTTCCTCGTTTCCCTCCCTGTCAACCCATACTGGAATATTGTGTGAGAAGGTCACTGCGTCAATCGCTGATTGCCGAATGTAGATCATGGTCCCCGAATTGGAGACGGCATAATTTCCAATATCTTCAGCTACAATTTTCTGTTCGTGTCTGATGACCTCTAGTTTGCCTAGATCGAATGGAACCGCGTAAAGGCTGTTCGCCACCTCGTAAAGAAGGTGTCCCGTGGGTATATACCTTGCACGTCTTCCCCCTTCGAGCAGTATCTTCCGTTTTCCGGATTCGAGCGATTGGGCCACTATCTGGTAATTGTCGAAGTCGCCACCAACGTAGTTTGTAAACAACAGAGTCTTGCCATCGGGGAGCATCTGGGGACTTGAAGGAAAACCTTCTTTCGTATTTGCGGCGCTACCCTTAACAAGAACTTCAGTAGTGCCTATGTCGGCGGAAACCCGTACAATGCCTGTTGCCGCATTTGAATACAGGATCGTATCTTCCGAATCCCAACTCGGTGCTAAACTCAATCCACTGGCATCACACAATTCTTCATGCGCCCCTCCACTGACAGCGACTTTCATCAGCTTCATTTGGGTTCGGTAAAGGTATCCTATCCATCGGCCGTCAGGTGAGAAGAAAGGTCGAACCGAGTCTTCATCGGTTCCGTCAATGTGTCTGGCGTCCTGGGTATCCATGGAGTGCAGATAAAGCCCTTCAGTCGTACTGTAGACCAATTGACTGCCATCGGGCGAGATTGCAAACTCGTATTGCACTGAACCACCAGTGTCTCTATTGAATTGCAGTCTATCCGGCAATTCATAAGACAAGCAGCGATAGACTTGTTTCGGTTCGGATGTGGGCGCCGGCATCAGAATCCAGGCCGCTACGCCTGAAATAATCGCAGTAAGAACAACAGCTACCGCAATCCACGGAAGGCTTTGCCGCAGGCTAGTCTTGGTTTCTGCTTCAGTGGTTGGCTGGATCAACACTCCGCCGGGATCTGCCAGAACCTGCTCGATCTCGTAACGGGCGTCGGCGATGTCAGCATATCGTTTTCTCAAGTCCTTTTGCAAACATCGGGTAAGTAATTCACGAATCCTTGAGTGAATATTTTTAGGAAGCAGAGCCAGGTTCGAATCACCCTTAATAACCGATGCTAGTATTTCGCTGATATCCTCGCCTGGGAAAGCCGGCTTTCCCGTCAGCATCTCGAACAGTACGGCTCCGAATGCCCAGATATCCGCCTTCTTATCGACTTCCTTCCCTCGGGCTTGTTCAGGGGACATATACGCAGCGGTACCGAGAATAACACCCTGCATAGTAGCCGCTTGACTCAGCGTAGGAGAGTTCGACAGATTCAGGTCGGCCTGTTCACCAGCAAATGCCTTCGCCAGTCCGAAATCCAGGACCTTAACTTTACCGTCCGGGGTGACCTTTATATTTGCCGGCTTCAGGTCCCTGTGGATTACACCTTTTTCATGGGCAGCTTCCAGGGCTTCGGCGATCTGTAATGCAAGTTTTAGGGCTTCCTCTACTGGAATCGCCCCGGATTTTATCCGATCATCAAGTGTATTTCCCTCGACAAGTTCCATAACAAGGAAGTTAGTTCCGTCGGATTCTTCGAGGCCGTATATGGCGGCTATGTTCGGGTGATTAAGCGAGGCAAGCAGCTTCGCTTCACGCTGGAAGCGGGCAACGCGATCCGCATCTTTCGCAAACTCCTCGGGCAGAACCTTGATCGCCACTTCGCGGCCGAGCTTCTTATCAGTGGCCTGGTACACCTCCCCCATGCCGCCCTTGCCCAATTGTGAGTTGATTTCGTAATGTGCGAGTGTCTTGCCGATCATAAGGAAGGCCTCCGCTACGTCGACAATCGGATTGAATCAATGAAATGCTGTTTAGAGAAATTCGGGTTTATTCTAACGAAATTGTTCAATTATTTATAGTTAAGAATTTCTAAACAGGAAGGTCCTCAATCCGAACGGCCTCGAGATCGACCCGCCATTCCGGGTATTCAAACGTCTCAAGAAACTGCACCTTCCGGGACGCGACCGCAAGACCGGTCTGAGGAAAATCGATAAGCGCGGGTACGGATTGATGGATCTTTGAGAAGGCCCAGACTTCAGGCATGACAGGAAATTCAGGGTATTCGCTAACGGGTATCAGCGGGCATATTCCAAGAACAGCGGTTATTCAAGCCCATTCCGGTTAACCTTCGGGTTATAGATCAAGAAAATCTCTGAGCGCTGCTTTTACCTTATCTACAAGGGCTTCCGGGAGCGATCCCAGTTCCCTGCGAAAAAGTGAATTGTTCCAGGCGAGAATCTGGTCCACCAGGATGTCGCTGTCGGCTTCGAGCCCGCAAATCCCCTTAGGGATCCGTACCCGCAGGGGAAAGGCATCCCCCGGAGTCAGTTTTGTGGTCAGTGGCAGGATAACGGTGCCGTCAAGCCCCGCTTCACTGAATTCCGAAGGCTGTATGGCAAGGCACGGGCGCTGCTTTCCGGGCTTCGTTCCAACTCTCGGTTCAAGATCGACGACATAGAGATGCCAGCGGCGGGGAAGCACGGTCAGCTCCTTTTCAGCCTGGAGTGCGGGCGGAAATCGGCATTCACTTCCCTGCTCGTTTCAGCCGCAAGGGAGGTGGACCGTTTCCAGCGTTCGACTCTATCCCTTCGATCCGCCTCTTTCTCAAGCAGGTCGATCCCGGCCCTGACGATATCCACCTTGCGCCCTATTTTAAGGCGGCGCTTAAGCTTGACTATGCGTTTGTCGTCCTCTTCCTGGATCATCAAAGGTTTACCCATATATATCTCCGAGTATATCTGTAAGTATATCACTCGTTGTAAAAACACACCAACTTTTTACTTGCCGGAGTGAATCTCGTTCATGTGTCTTCGCAGCCCTGGTACTCAAATCCATCCATCCCACAGTGGATTTATTCGCACTGGGTGCCGGGAACGAGGCGCATAACAACTTCGATCCTGGATTCGGAATCGGCAAACGATCGGCAAACGTTGGAGAAAATTACGGTTGAGAGAAAGGGCGGAACGGCCGAGAACCTGTATGTTTTGTGAGAAGAACTTTTATTTCAGGTGAGTTATGAGCTTGGGGTGAGTTGGAGGCCCGTCTTCGCCTTACAGGCTTCGCCGGGCAGCCTTGGCGAAGGCTGGTGGAGCTGAGGGGGATCGAACCCCTGACCTCCTGACTGCCAGCTTGCCCCGAACCCTTTAGAATCAACAATTTACTCGTTTTCCTGCAAGAAATTCCAACTTATTCCTGCTTTTGCAACCTCCGGATGCAAGCAAAACGCAAGCATGGACGTGCGAAGATATATGCACCTTTTCCCCGGATCAATTCCTACTTTGCGAACCGGCTCCAGGCTCGAAGCCCACCTATACATTATAAATGTCTTTGATATTGTCCCTGCCGCCGGAATGGTCGAATGTCAGAGAAACGCGGCAAATTCTTCAGGGGTTATCTCGCAATCACGGAGGATCTTCTGCATGAGGCCAGGTCCTATTATTTCTCCAGCATGTACGGGAACGACAGTAACGCGACCATCCGCATGCCGCAGGAAATGATGGCGCCCTTTCACGCGTGCAATTTCGAATCCTGCTGCCGCGAGGGCGCTGACGATATCTTTCCCAGTCAGTCGTGTAAGACGGCTCATGACGCCACGCGAATTGTCTGCACGCCGACGAAATCGAGGGGTTCCAGACTGTCGCCTTGAGCTTCGAGGCAAACCTCAACCGCCTCCCGGATTCGGGTCATCAATTCGTCCAGAGATCCAGCTTGTGAATGGCAGCCGCGCAATGCGGGGACGGTACCAACATAGTACCCTTCGGCATCACGTTCAATAATCACGCTAAATTCTCTAGTCATTCCCCGATCCTCCCACGGTCATTTTACCGCAGTTGTCAAAGGCATCCTCCAGGTTTTCGCACAAACCCGTAAAAAAATTGGCGGGTAGGCTGCGTTTCCAAACCGAATTTCGAGTCGGTCGATACGCAGCTGTTTGGCGCTGTCCCTTCGCACAGGCTTCGGAGAATTTCGGTATCCCTGTGCTCACCAGGGCATCGCTTAAACGAATTGATATCTGCTCGAATGGAGTTTTTAGCAGGCACACCGAGTTCGGAGCCCGAAACTATCACGATGCCGATCGACAATCATTTGATCCAGATCGAGCCCTCAATCGACGCTCATACGTGGGAGAAACGAGAGTAACGCTTCCGGAAAAAGTCCGAAGCTGGGCAGAAATATGCCTTTGAGGTGATTCTGTCCTCTGTCGGCAAGAATTTACTTTGCAAAGCAGCAAACCTGCGTATATTTTAGGTTGTAATGTGGTTAATCGTGCAACGAATGCAAACTGATCAGTTAATCGGAGGATATTAGAATAACCATGAAAAAAAGAATGTTGTTTATTTCCCTTTTGTCAGTCGTGGCTTTAGCCTGCGTAATCCCCTTTCAAGCTTTAGCACAAGGCGGCCCTCCCGGTGGTGGCGGTAGCGCCAATGTCGAATTAACCGCTAAAAGAGATGCCGG
>JAFGTD010000117.1 GCA_016934295.1 Acidobacteriota bacterium | reverse complement strand
TGGCCCCGGTATTTTGTCCCGGCCACTATCAGGGAAATATCCAAAGCCAGGATCTTCTTGTCTATGAGCGGATGCGGGATCTTGCCCGAAACGATTTTTTGCGCCAGCCCTTCAACGATTGCGGTTTTGCCGACTCCGGGTTCTCCGATGAGAACCGGATTATTTTTAGTCCTGCGGCAAAGAATCTGAACCATTCGTTCGATTTCCGTTTCTCTGCCTATCAGCGGATCCAGCGCATCGTTGCTTGCCGCTTCCGTCAGATCCCGGGAAAACTCGACGAGGCTTAACGGTTCCTTGGCACGGTTCGGTGTATGTTTCTCCGGGGTGTTGCGGCTCAGTTCATCCCGGATCAATTCTTCGTGAATTCCGTATTCTTTAAGGATTTCCGCCGCTATCGATTTGTCTTCCCGCAGGAGGCCCAGAAGAATGTGTTCCGTGCCGATATATTTGTGGGAGAAATGGCTGGACTCTTCCGCCGCGCTGTTCAGCACGCGTTTGCTTTCTTCGGAAAACGGCAGGTCGACCGAGGTGGATACCTTTTCGCGTACGATCGTTCGTCCTTCGATCTCTTTGCGGATTTTCTGGATCGTAGCCTGGGCTTTTGGGAAATAGCGGGAGGCAAGATTCTTATCTTCACGTATTAATCCAAGAAGCAGATGCTCCGCTTCTATCGTCGGGCTGCCGTACTGGCTGGCCTCGTAACGTGCGAAAAAGATTACTCTCCGGGCTTTTTCTGTATATTTTTCAAACATAAGTTTACACTCGGACCCTCATGGTTCTCTTTCATTATACGGACAGACCGGAAAGGCTGTAAAGACACAAAAACAGTCGGCGGCCGGTAGGGGCGAACCTTGTGTTCGCCCTGTTAGAATTAAAAGTCAGTTGTGGCAGGGCTGCAATGCTCCAATTGAGGTCGAAGCTCTGATGATAAGTGGGTGCGTGGACGGTAGCTTGTATTCGCCCTGAGAAAAACAGACAGTCTGCTGGCTGCTTATTGTTCAGTGGGCGAACACTAGGTTCGCCCCTACCGACTTCTATTCTACTAGCGCGCCGTTTTCAAGTCCGTAGATTCTATTGCAGGTGGCTGCCAGCTTTTCGTTGTGCGTGACAACAATAGAGGTAAGTGCATGTCGGGCATGCAGGGTATGGAGCAATTCTACGATTCCATGTCCTGTTTTAGGATCCAGATTGCCGGTAGGCTCATCCGCGAGGAGGAGGTGCGGGGTGCCGACCAGCGCGCGGGCCAGTGCCACCCGTTGTTGTTCCCCCCCGGACAGTTCTCCGGGGCGATGGTGTCCCCGTTGATCCAGTCCTACATCGGCCAGGAGTTTTTCGGCATCGGCCGCGGCTTTTCGCCTGTCTGTATTTCGGAGCAACAACGGCATCATAACGTTTTCAGCCGCCGTGAATTCGGGTAGAAGATGGTGCGACTGGAACACGAATCCGATAGTCTGGTTGCGGAATCGGGACAATTCCTGCGGATTCAGTTTTGAAATCTCCCGTCCCAGGATCTTAATGGAGCCTCCATCGGGCCGATCCATGCCGCCCAGCAGATGCAGCAGGGTGCTTTTACCGGAGCCGGAGGCTCCGGTTATTGCGATCATTTCTCCTTTTTCCACTTCCAGGTGCAGGTTGGTCAGGATCTCCAGGTGTTGGCTGCCGGAGCGGTAGCCCTTGGTCAGTCTGTCGACTTCAATCAGGCTACTCATAGCGCAGAACCTCAACGGGATCGAGCCCGGCGGCGCTCCTGGACGGATAAAGGGTGGCCAGGTAGCTGATAAGCACCGCGGTCACGGATATCAGGGCAACATCCCATGCGTGGACATGAAAGGGGACGTAAGGAATGTTGAACACTTCGGCGTCAACCTGGATCAGCCTGTAGCGATCCAGGATCCAGCTGATTCCCACTCCCAGGATATCTCCAATGATCGTTCCCGTCACGCCTATGATAAGCCCCTGAAGCATGAATACCTTTTGGATCGTCCGGGGGGTGGCCCCCATAGCGGCAAGAATGGAGATTTCCCCCTGCTTGTCCATCACCATCATAATCAGAGAGGTTACGATATTTAAACAGGCTACAAAAACGATCAATCCTATCGTCACGAAGAGTATCTTTTTTTCCAGCTTGAGGGATTCGAAAAGCGGACGATTCATTTCAATCCAGGTTGTTACGTAATAATCGTCGCCTGCTTTGGCGTGTATATTCTCGGCGATCCGCGCAACGTCGTCCAGGTCGTCGGTCTTGAACTGAAGGACTTTGGTGGAGCCTGGAGGAAGGCCGAACAGTCGACGGGCGGTTTCCATATTGACATATGCCCAGTTGGCGTCAATGTCCCAGAGGCCCGTTTCAAAAATCGCTCCCACCTGCAACGTTTTCCAGGAATCCGTCCTGCCTACCGGGGTAATCTTGCCCATAGGGCGTCTGACTTTAACTCTGTCTCCACTGCTGATGCCCAGCGCCCGGGCCATTTCCTTCCCTACCAGAATGCTTTCCCGGGAGGAAAGATCTCCATCCGCAGGCATATTTTCATCGTTCAGAGCTTGAGGATTGCCCTCAATGACCCGATCGAAAAAATCGGAAACGTTTTTCTCCGTGGAAGGAACGACGCCTTTGACCGTGACATCCTGAAACTGGGTGTCGCTCTCGATGAAGGCTAAATCGTAAATTGCGGGAGCGCTTCCGTTTATTTTGGCTATAGGGCCGATTTTTTTGAGCAATGCGTCAAAATTCTGCAGCGGGGCGTTGTCGTTCCGCATCAGCGTAATCGCGGGTGTCGTCCCAAGAATTTTGATCTGGATATCTTCCTTGAAACCGGTTTCGAGAGCCATCGCGATGACCAGGGCCATCACACCCGCGGCAATGCCCAGAACCGATATCGCCGAGATAACGGAGACCATCGTTTGCTTTCGTTTTGCCCGGAGATATCGAAAAGCAACGAAGATTTCAAATTTCATAATCATTCCGAAGCTGGTAACAAATCGCAGTAAATAAGAAAGATGCTGCGCTTTCTAAATCCTTGATACTAAACGGTAAAGAAGCCAGAAGCCAGAAGTTAGAATAATTATGGTTATTTTTAGAAAGTATGGATTATCTTTTATCAGAGATTAATGGAAGTCCAAAAAATTTATATTTGTAGACTTGACTTTACGAAATATGAAATTTCATCATTTATCTGACTTCTGACTTCTGACTTCTGACTTCTGACTGTTAATTGTTATGAGGGCGAACACAAGGTTCGCCCCTACATTCTGCCGACTGCCGTTTATTGCTCGGGACGGAGCAGGGGGAACAGTATGACGTCCCGAATTGAGGACGAGTCCGTCAGAACCATGGTCAGCCGGTCGATACCGATACCCTCTCCCGCAGTCGGAGGCATGCCGTAGCTCAGGGCCCGGATGTAATCTTCGTCCATAGCGTGAGCTTCTTCGTCCCCGCGGTCCCGGGCGGCGAGCTGGGCTTCGAACCTTGCTTTCTGTTCGGCGGGGTCGTTCAACTCCGAGTATGCATTGGCGATCTCCATCCCCGCGATATACAACTCGAACCTTTCCACGGTGTCGGGATCGTCGGGTTTCGTTTTCGACAGGGGAGACGTTTCAGCCGGATAATCGTAAATAATTGTCGGCTGGATGAGCCTGTCTTCGGCGACTGTTTCAAACAGGGATGCGCAAAGTTTGCCCGGTCCGTCGGACAGCTCGAAAGGCGCGTGAACCGATTTTGCCAGGGCGCGGAGCGACTCGACATCCGCCAGATCTTTCTCTTCGGGCTTTGTCACCGAATCGGGCCAGAAACGGAAGATAGCCTCTATCATGGTCATGCGCTGCCAGTTGTCGAAATCCAGAACATGATCCCGATACTTTACCTGCCGGCTCCCGGTAACCTTTTCAGCGATCCGGGTGATCATTTCCTGGGTGAGTTCCATCAGGTCCTTATAATCGCTGTATGCCTGGTAGAATTCCAGCATTGTGAATTCCGGATTATGGTGTGTGGAAATCCCCTCGTTCCGGAAAATCCGGCTGAGTTCGTATACCCTCGGTATGCCCCCTACGATAAGACGCTTCAGGTACAATTCCAGGGCAATTCTCAGATAAAGGTTTATATCCAGGGCGTTATGGTGGGTCTGGAACGGCCGGGCGAGCGCGCCTCCGGCAACGGTCTGCAGTACCGGAGTTTCCACTTCAAGATAGTCCCGCTCATCCAGGAAGTTGCGGATTTCACGAATGATCCTGTTGCGTTTGACAAAAACAGCGCGGACGTCCGGATTGACGATCAGGTCGACGTATCTGCGGCGAAGACGGGTTTCAATATCGGTTAAGCCATGCCATTTTTCAGGCAGCGGCAATAGATTCTTCGCCAGATGATGGACGCAGACCGCCGCAACGGTGAGTTCACTGGTCCGTGTGCGGAAAATGGGCCCTTCGGCGCCGATTATGTCGCCGATATCGAAAAGACGAAAGAGCTCGAAATTCTCCGGCCCGACCTTATCCCTGCGTATGTAAAGCTGGAGTCGATTGTTCCCGTCGGAGATGTCGACAAATCCCGCTTTCCCCTGGGGGCGCATCGACATAATGCGGCCGCATACCCGCACGACTTCTTTCTTCTCCTCGAGGTCGGAAGCGCTACGACCGTCGAAAGTCGTCCGGATCTGTCCCAGGGTATGAGAGTAGTCGAATTTTCGAGGGTAGGGATCGTAGCCTAAACGCTTCAGTTCGGACAGCTTGAAGTGGCGTTGTTCCGGGAGATTCGTCTGATTTTCCATCCTACTGTTGCCTCTTTACGATCAATTCATTCTTAATGCTGTCCAGAATGCCGTTTACGAACAGGGCGGATTCCTGAGTGGAAAACTTTCTGGCAATTTCCAGCGCTTCGTTGATCACGACGGTTTCCGGGGTTCGGCTCCCCGATAGAAATTCAAAGACGGCAAGCCGCAAAATATTCCGATCCACAACCGCCATCCGGCCGAGTCGCCAGTTTTTCGTGTGCTTCTGAATTACGCCATCAATTTCGCTCAGCCGTTCGAGCGTTCCTTCGAACAGATAATTGGCGAACTCCCCAACTTTGTCGGGGTGATCGTTCATCTGCCAGAATGAGTCAAGGATTTGATCTCTCGAATTCTTGCCGACGTCAAATTCATACAGCATCTGAAGCGCACATTCGCGTGCGATTCTTCTAAGTCCCATAGGTGGATCACCCGGAGTAATTCGCCGACAACCAAAGGATTTGCTATAACTGCTTGATTACTTCGACCATTTCGATTGCCGTCGTGGCTGCATCAAAGCCCTTGTTGCCTGTTTTCAGGCCGGCTCGATCGACCGCCTGTTCCATGGTATTGCATGTTAGAATTCCGTTAATGACGGGAATGCCGGATTCGATCGCAATGGCGCCCAGCTCCTTGGTTACCGTTGAGGACAGGTAATCGAAATGAGGTGTCTCGCCCCGTATGAGAACGCCCAGACAGAGAATCGCATCGTAATCCTTGGATAATGTCAGTCTTTTTGCAATGGGAGGGATTTCAAAACTCCCCGGAACCCAGACGATGCTGATGTCGTCCGAGGCGGCTCCATGGCGTTCCAGCGCGTCCATAGCTCCGGTCAGCAGCCGATCGCTGATGAATGAGTTGAAGCGACTGACAACAATCGCAAAACGACTTCCTTTAGCTTCCAGTTTTCCCTGAATTGTTCTGGCCATCGCCGTTTTCTCCTGTTTTCTGGGTGAACCAGGCCCGCAATACGGCATTTTTGCGAGCTAATGGCGACCCGCATTGCCCGCAACGTTTCCGACCGCGTCGGTCCGTTGGACAAAAGGCGTAATTAAAGCTGCCTAAACCCTGTAAGAAATGCGGGCTGGAGATAAATTCTGCAAGAGTAAGAAGCGCATTACAAGGCTTTTCTAATTAGTCGGCAGTCCACAGTCCGCAGTCTGCAGCCTTAGGATAGCAAAAATTTCAAATTTTACCGGAACCAGGAACGGGATTTGGTGTTATACCGTTGAAGGGGATTTTTTGATCCAAAACAAAGAATCGGGGGATTTGTATGCGAAGGGTACACTGTCTGAGGTTTTTTATTCTTGTTACAGCTCTGGTTGCGATGGCTGCATTCTTCCCGAGATTTTCTTTTGCGGCCGGCGATGACAGCAAACCTCTTTTATTTATGAGGCTTTCAGGGACAAACTACGATCCGGGCTGGCTGTTTAAACTGGATACAACCGCGGGATACCGGTTCAACCGCCACTTCGAAATCACAGCCGGACTGCCTGTCTATTTTACCCGGTTGCCCGACGATACCGTCGAGGAGAGCACCGATTCAAAAAACGGAATCGGCAATCTATATATGGAGCTTCGGGTAATGGCCGATAGTGCCGGCTTTTATTTCAGCAGCAGTCTGCGGAGCGCCGCGCCGACAGGAAACAAGGAGGACGGCTTCAGTACCGGACGCATGACGGTCGACTGGAATAATTATTTTGAATACAACGTGGGGAGATGGACTCCTTTCGGCAGCGTCGGAATAGCCAACTCCATCTCGGATACGCACTTTTTTACCCGTCCTTTCTCCTCTTATGGCATCGTCGGACAGTTCGATGGCGGACTCTTATTTGATCCCGCCTGGTGGGTCGGTTTCGGCGGTTCCGTGTATGCCGTTGTTCCAAGCGGCGAACAGGAGATTTACAACAGAGTTTATCGAAGCGGCACATCCGGCTCCGAGGAGTCCGGGAACCGGAGAGGGAGGATTTTCGGGGATTCCGAATATGTAATTGTTGAGTCGGAGGATCTCCGGGATCACGGTTTCTCAGGTTGGGTGGATATCTATCCTGTTCCCGATGTCGCTTTTGAATTCGGATACAGCCGAAGCGTTTCCTATGATCTCGACAGCCTGTATTTTTCCGCCCGCTTCAATTTCGGCGGAATGATATGGAAAGACCGCGATTGAACTCACCGTTCAAGGTTCAACGGTCGAAGGTCATTTCGTTAATTTGAAAAGAAGCTCGAAGAAATTCCGAACAGTTCGTCCGCTTGAGTAAACAGGCTTTCCAAGGGAATCGGAAAGATCCTGTAGAGACAGGTCGTCCAGCAGAATTCCGTCGGTCGCCGACAATACATCTTGCGGGATTATTACAAAATTCCCGGCATCCACTCCCCTTAAGGCATTCAGGATGTCCCGTCCTCCCAGCAGTCCTGCAACCGTAATGCTTTTGCCCAGAAATCTGTTTTCCGCCGGCAAGACTCTCAACCGTGAATCAAACTTCCGATTAAACCTGTCTATGCTTGTCTGTAAGGTTGGATAAAAGAGGTTTCCGGTCACCAGCGTTCCGCGAAGAGATCCGCACGATTTTCTACGGCGCTTCCAATGCATTTCGAATTCGTCCAGAAACGTTCGGACCATACCCACCCCGTCCTCGATTTGGGCGAAGTCGTCGTAATGTTCGGATGGCGGCAGCGGCGTGCCTCCCCGGATGTAGAATTCATCCGCGAGGTATACGAACGCCTCACCGTCCTGAAGCCGGAAACGCTCCTGCCACGGTGCGACCTGGCGGACGATTTTTCT
>JAFGTD010000116.1 GCA_016934295.1 Acidobacteriota bacterium | reverse complement strand
GGGTGGTCGCTGACGGCCGTAAGGTCGTCCCGGTACAGTGTGATATCCAGGATGCCGGAGGCAACCGGACGCTTGAGTATCGTCCCTATTTTATCGCACAGACGTTCCGCCAGGTGCACGCCGCGGCTTCGGATGCCGATGAAAGCAAATTCATCTTCGGGACTCAACTTCTCGATAATTTCCGCAGAGATCCTTGCCAGCGCAAGGTCGATCTCTTCGGCCTTCATCAGGAGCTTCCCTTTAGCTTTCTTCATGGTGGAAATCGTGCTGAAAAATAATTGATCCTCTCCAGTGCGGGGCGATAATATCACACGCGGAAATGCGTTGCAAACAGCTAGTTACTCCCTATACTTAATCGAAATGCTGGATAGAAAAGTAAAAATAAAAAGCGTCAGAGATCTCGGTTCGAACAACTACCTGCTAACTCTCAACGCTGCCGAGCAGGCCCGGCTGATTCGCCCGGGACAATTCTTTATGCTGAAGTGCGTGGAAGAGGTGGATGAAAATCCCCTCCTGCGCCGCCCTTTTACTGTTTTTAACATTTGCAGGCATGCGCGCAGCGGGAGGCCGGCAGGACTGGAACTTCTGATCAAAGATGTTGGAACGGGAACCCGCAAGCTGGTTCGTATGAAACCGGGACAGATAATTCATTGTTTGGGCCCGCAGGGGAATGGGTTCAAAGTCTCGGCTGAAATGAAAAATCGGGTGGAAATGGCCTGCCTGGTTGCCGGCGGGGTCGGCATCGCCCCGCTCTACATGCTCGCACAGGACCTGATGCGGCAGAATATAAAACCCGTACTGTTTTACGGCGGCGCCGGCGCCTCCGACCTTGTATTGAGAGAGTATTTCGAAAAACTGGGAATGGATACGAACTATACCACCATGGACGGATCCTTCGGCGAACGCGGGCTTGTCACGGAACCTTTGGCGCGGTTTCTGCACAAACGCGCGCATCGGAACATCCGTGTCTATGCCTGCGGTCCATGGGGAATGATGCAGGCGGTCCATAAACTTTCGGAACGGGGAAAACTCCAGTGCGACGTCAGCCTCGAGGCGCGCATGGGCTGTTCGCTCGGAGCCTGCCTGGGATGCGTCGTTCGAATTAAGGATCCCCATGGGGAAGATCGGTATTTGCGGGTTTGCCAGGAAGGGCCGGTTTTTGACAGCCGGCTTATTGATTGGGAAACAGAGCCGGTATAAAAAAACGTTCAACGTTTCCCGTTTCTCGTTTCCCGTTGAGGGTTTTCCTTCTCGGGTTTGAACGGATGCAACTGAAATATATTATGAACAGGAAGAAAGAACTGCTGAAAGCACCCCGTATGGCTGTGGAAATCGCCGGAGTGCGCTTCAAGAACCCCGTACTGACGGCCAGCGGCACCTTCGGCTACGGCCTGGAATTCGCCAACCTGATGGACCTGAATTCCATCGGCGGCATTGTGGTCAAAGGTCTGTCCATGAAACCCATCAAGGGGAATCCGCCGCCCCGCATTTATGAGACGGCGTCCGGCATGCTGAACGCCATAGGCTGGCAGAACATCGGCGCCACGGAGTTCGTAACCGCCAAGCTGCCGGGTCTTAGAAATTACGAAACAAAAGTCATCGTCAATATCGTCGGATTTGAACTCAACGATTACCTGGAGGTCGCCCGGTTTCTGAATGACTGCCCGGGGATCGCGGCCCTGGAGCTGAACATTTCCTGCCCCAACGTGGAAAAGGGCGGATTTCATTTCAACAAAAACCCCAAAGACACATATAAAGTTACGGCTGCAGCCAAAAAAGCCTGCAGAAAACTCCCCCTTTGGGTAAAGCTTTCTCCCAATGTCACGGACATCCGTGAATTCGCCCGCGCATGCGAGGATGCCGGAGCCGATGCCGTATCGGTCATAAATACTCTTGTGGGAATGGCCGTCGATGTTGAAAAAAGACAGCCCAGGCTGCGATTCCTTACGGGAGGCCTGTCCGGTCCGGCTATCAAACCGATTGCACTGCGAATGGTGTGGGAAGCCTGCCAGGCGGTGAAAATTCCCGTAATCGGAGTGGGCGGGATCGCACGGACCGAAGACGCCCTGGAGTTTCTGATCGCCGGGGCACGCGCAGTCCAGGTCGGAACCGCGAATTTCTACCGGCCCGATGCCTCCCAGCGAATCGCCCTGGGGCTTCAGGAATATTGCCGGTCCCATAATATCGAAGATATCAATGAACTGGTCGGGAGCCTGCACGCCTATGAATGATCCACGATCCCGTATAATCGTCGCACTGGATGTGGCAGGCCGGGAGGCCGCCCTTGCAGCCGTAGAACGGCTGTCCGGCCATGTGGGATATTTCAAAATCGGATTAGAATTGTTCACCCGGGAAGGGCCGCGGCTGGTGGAGGAAATCCGTGACCGGAGAGAAAAAATATTCCTGGACCTGAAACTGCACGACATTCCGAATACGGTGGCCGGCGCGGTCCGCTCCGTCTGCAAGCTCGGAATCGACATGGTTACGGTACACGCCTCTGGAGGCGCGGCCATGCTGTCGGCCGCGTGCCGTGAAGCGCAAGCCTCCGATTCGCCCCCCCTGGTGCTGGCGGTGACCGCCCTGACAAGTCTTTCCGAAGAAGACATGCATCGCTTCGGCGTAAACGGAACAATGGAACAGTGGGTTGAGCGGTTCGCCCGAACGGCTTACAATGCCGGAATTCGAGGCCTCGTCGCATCCGCCAGAGAGATATCCATGCTGCGAAGCAAATTCGATCCCGATCTGCAGCTTATCATACCCGGAATCCGCCCCGCCGGAACCGGAACCCAGGACCAGTTCCGCACGGCTACGCCGTACGACGCAATAAAGGCCGGAGCAAATTACCTCGTAATCGGCCGTCCCATCATGCAGGCGCCGGACCCTGTCGCCGCCGCCGACGCCGTCACCGGCGAGATCGCCCGCGCCCTGCAGGAGTAACTTCAAAGAAATTCCTGGCATCATATTTCGTATAACAGCATGGAGTGCGGCAGCTTCCGCCTTCGCTTTCAGCTTCGCCGGACGCGGTCCGGAATCAGCCGTAGGATTGGCTGACTTCCGTTTTGATTTGACTCTGGACGGAAAAAGAAGAAACTGTTAACAAAAAGCACTCAAAAACGTCAATCGGGATTATTTTCGGGGGAGATAAAACCATGGAACAACTGAAAATCAAGTCTCTAGGAAGTCACCCGGGGATATCAACGGACCGGAGGGAATTTCTCAAACATTGCATGGCGCTGGCGGGCTCCGGGATTGCGGGCTGTGTCGTGTTGTCCGGATCCCAGGCCCGGGCCGAAGCCGTGGCTGCCGACGATCCGAGGCTGGAAACGCAAAGAATCACCTATCCCATAGAGGGCGGCGAAATGCAGGCCTATATGGCCCGGCCAAAGGGAAAGGAAAAGCTTCCGGCCGTGATTGTGATCCACGAGATTTTCGGGCTGAACGCGCATATCGAAGACGTAGCCCGGCGCATGGCGCTGGAGGGATTCCTGGCGATCGCGCCGGATGCCCTGTCGCCCCTGGGCGGCACGCCGGACGACGCCCAGGAGGTAATGGGCAAGATGCGGAATCTGGACCGTGATGCCACAACGAAAAACTTTGCCGCCGCTGTCGAATATCTGAGAACCCACCCTCAGACTAACGGAAATGTCGGCTGTACGGGCTTCTGCTGGGGCGGCGGGGTGACCAATCAGGTCGCGGTACACTCCCCGGAACTGAAAGCTGCCGTACCATATTACGGCACAGTTCCTGCGGATGAAGACGTGCCGAAAATCAAGGCCTCCATGCTCTGCCATTACGGTGGAGAGGATGCGCGCATCAACGCGGGTATCCCCGGATTCGAGGCGGCGCTCAAAAAGGCCGGGATCGACTATCAGATCCATGTTTACGAAGGCGCCCAGCACGCTTTCAACAACGACACCAATCCCGGGCGGTACCACAAGGAAGCCGCGGAGCTGGCATGGAAGCGAACCGTGGCGTTCTTCAAAGATAAGCTTCAGTAGCCGGCGTTTCGTTTGCACCAGACTTCGGCGAGTGCGGCAACAAAAGGCCGGCAGTGGGTAAAAAAGAGCTTGTAGCCTGAACAGAGATAATTCAGGCCCGGTTCCCCGTCCGCCGTTTGGATAAAGCGATTTTTCGGGCAGCCGCCGTTACACATGTCCAGCACGGCGCAATCGAGGCATTGACGCGGCAGGGTATTCCGTTTAGCCCTGCCGAAGGCCTGCTGCTGCGGGCTGTCCAATAAATTTTCCAGCGTGGCCCGGCCGATATTGCCCGGGCGGTGTTCGCCTGTCATTAAGTGATCGCAGCTGTACAGGTCGCCGTTGCATTCCAGCACCGGCACGCCGCCGCAGACCTTTCGAAAGATACAGAGGGTATGTTCGAGCCCGAAAGCAGGACGTGCGGCTTCCTCGAAAATCTGGACCTTGATGCGGCCGATATCCCGATCCAGCCAAACGTCGAAAATCGAGCATAAGAATTCCCCCCAGGCGCCGGCGGGAACGGTCCGTTCGCTGACCCGGCCGTTCTCCACGGGCTCCACCATGGGAAGAAATGTCAGGTATGGAACCTCTAAACTGCGAAAGAATTCATAGACCTCAAGGGGTAAACCGACATTGCCGGAATGCACGACACAGAGGCATTCGGTCTGCACGCCGTGTTTCCGCAAACGGCCATACGCCCGCATCACCTGTTTGTGAGTAGGCGACCCTTTTGCCGTCACCCGATATAAATCGTGGATCCGCTCCGGCCCGTCCAGGCTGAGGCCGACGACAAATTTCTCCTCCGCCAGAAAGCGGCACCACGCTTCATCGAGCAGAATCCCGTTGGTCTGGATGCCGTTTACGATTACGCCGTCCGGGGGACAATGCTTTTTTTGAAGGCCGACAATCCTGCGGAAACCGTCGAGCCCATACAGGGTCGGTTCCCCGCCATGCCAGGAGAACTGAATCACCGGTTCGGTGCAGGCTTCGATATGCTGAAGGATATAAGCTTCCAGCAATTCCCCGGACATGCTTTGGGATCCAGGGAAGGAATGGGAGAGATAGTAGCAGTAACGGCAATGCAGATTGCAGCGCGGCCCGACGGGCTTGACGAATACCTGAAATTCCCGGTGAGTCTTATTCACAATAATTCCTTTTTTCCAGGGCCTCCGGTCGCGGGCCCCGGAACGGAGAACGAAGGGCTTGTGAATTGAATTCACGCCTCGCTATGTTATGGGCCCAGCCAAGGCGGCTCCCTCAGGGCACAATTAGCGTATCGGGACGTGTTAAATAATTTTCCCGCTCCATAATTTATCTAAAAAGCGTTTCCAGGGAATGATGGCAATGTCGTCCCGGGTTTTTCTTTCTTTTCGATCGCAGCTGACCACGGCAAAATTCTGAATTTCCCCCTCTTCTTTCAAGGCTCTGATGCCTTTCAGGTGTTTGTCTTGTACGGATTTTGTACCTTTGATCTCGATAGCCCAACAGTTATCCAGGACCAAATCCACTTCAAAACGGGACGTGGAACGCCAATAGTGCATTTTGTGGTTTTTCCTTGTGTAGGATAAATAGGCCCTGATCTCCAGCAGGATAAAATGTTCAAATGCCTTGCCGAACAGTTCCGAATCTTCCAGGATCTCACCCCTGTTCGCCAGGGAATTGGTTACGCCGATATCAAAGAAATAAAGCTTGGAACGGGAAATTGCTTTTCGTTTCCGGGTTCTTGTAAAAGCGCTCAGTTGAAAAGCAACCAGGGTATCTTCCAGCACCTGGACGTAATTCTTAATCGTGTTGGCTGAAACGCCGCAGTCTCCGGCGATGGACTGGTAGCTGATTTCTTCTCCGTTGCTCAGAGCCATTAATTCCAGGAATTCCGAAAATTGAGCGATTCTTCTGGTTAAAGCTTCATTCTGGATCTCTTCCTTCAAATAGAACGCCGTATATGCCTTGAGCTCTTCAGAGTACTCGTCGCTCGGATAAATGGAAGGAAGCCCTCCCCTGTTTAAATAGGTTATCAGGTTGAAATCAGGAATTTCAGTTGATGTTAAAGGGAACAACTCCGCCCACCAGGCCCGTCCCGCCAGTAAATTGGCGCCGCCTCTTTTCAGCTTGCGGGCGCTGCTGCCGGTCAGGAGAAATATCAGCCCTTCCTTTTCAATCAGACGGTGCACTTCATCCAGTATTTCAGGAAGTTTTTGTACTTCATCAACAACAACAATCGGTTTCATTCTTTGTTCGGATAGTATTGAGGGATTTTTCAGGTATTCACGATAGGTCTGAATTTCAAGCAGATCGATGACATAGGCATCCGGAAGTGTGTTTCGAATAAGTGTTGTTTTCCCTGTTCCCCTTGGTCCGAATAAAAAGAAGGATTTCTTTTTCAATAATTTCGTCAGATCAAGAATTCGTGAGTATATCATTTCGCAACTATATTTCGTTTTATAATGACAATCCGCAACAGTATTTCATTTATAATAAATATTTTGATGGTTTGCAATCTTTTTCTACGCAAAAACCAATGGCACTTCTATAGAAGTATCAGCGCTTTTTGCCGCATTATCATAAAAGCTATTAAAATTTACCGGATGCATCCAGGATAGCACGGGCCCGGCGGAATACGCCATGGAACATCGAGCGGGTCAGTTTGCCGGTTTGCGTGTTCTGCCGGCTTGGGTGATAGGAGGAAAGAAGACAAAGGCCGCCGGGCAGAACCCATTCCCTGCCATGGCCGAATTTCAGGTCCAGCCCGTTCGGTCGTTCGCCGGATTCGCGCAATAGCCTGAGGAAAGTCTGGAACGCCACCTGTCCAAGTGTGAGGACGATCTTCTTGTCGTCAGCGAGTTCAAGCTCCTTTTTCAGGTAATCCCGACAATTTCCGATTTCATCAACTGTAAGTTTGTTTTTGGGTGGAGCGCAGCGTGCTACGGCCGTAACGAGGCAATCGTGCAGCATCAGACCATCGTCTATTCCAACAGAGGCGGGTCGATTTGCGAATCCGTATTGATGGAGCGCTTCATAGAGCCAGTCGCCGCTGCCGTCGCCCGTAAACATGCGCCCGGTCCGGTTCCCTCCATGGGCGGCCGGGGCCAGGCCGATGACAATAAGTTTCGCATCCGGCGAACCGAAGGCCGGCACGGGGCGCCCCCAGTAATCCTGATCGCGAAACCGGCGCACCTTTTCCCGCGCCACCCGCTCGCGCCACGCCACCAGCCGCGGACACTTCCTGCACCGAACGATCTTCACCTGCAGGTTTTTAAAATCCGAAAACGAATGCATAACTCAAGAATAACATAACGACAAGTCGCAGCACGCAATGCCGGACATAAGACAGTATTGCCTCCTTTTGAAAATCATAGACCGAGAAAAAACCAGGGTTTCAATCTTCAATTTGTAATATTCAATTTTCTTATTGGGTTATATACATGGCGTCTTCAGTACCGAATATTAGCTGCTTCTTTGAAGTTTCCGGATCCTTGATGACATGAAGACTGTCTTTGAATACTTCACCCAGCAATGGCGGTGATTTCCAGAACATTTTTCTGTTCGCCACATCGACGAGTTTAATGCGACTCCCGTCATCGCCGGCTGTTGCGATCAACAGTGTATCGTCTTTATCCCCAGCGGTTGCCAGGGCTGTTACACTTTCATTCAGATATAAGTATTCAATAACATCCAGATTCTCATTCAGGAAATAAATAGTGCTTGATCCCCCAGAGGAAGAACTGGTTGAAAGGACAATTTCCGGCTTATTATCGCCATCTATATCATCCACCAGGATATTGGGAATACGAGGTCTAATAGGAAAAGTGAACGATTCGTACGTATAGGTTGATCCACTCCGAGTAAACACTCTCAGTGAATATTCTGACACAGAAAGGATTTCCGGCACTGCATCCCCATCCAGATCATGGATTTTTAATCTTACACCATGGGGGGATTGTGACGATCCCCATGAATTACTGCTCCACAACAAGGCCTCGTTATATGGATCGTACAAACGGATCGCATAATCCCATACCGCTGCTATATCTGTATGCCCGTCGCCGTTGGCGTCCCCGCAGGTAATAGCCCTTGGAGTAGACGAATCCCCCGAAATGAAAAGTTTTTCGGTAAAAGTATTCGGATCGTAGGCAGCCAGGTATCCCTCTTCATTTTCAGCGCTTGCGAACAGGACTTCTTCCGTGCCGTTTAGGTCGTAATCGGCAACGCAGAAATCGAAATACCCGGTTTCGTTGTTTCCCAATTCAGGACCTATAGAAACATCCACTGTTTCAGGATCCATAAATAAAAGCCGGCTGCTCCCTGCACCACCTTCCGTTTCTGCAACACCAAAGACAATCCTGGGATCCCCATTACCATCCGTAAGGATTTCGCCTCCAATGTAAGGACCGGAATGAACGGGATTTATCTTCTGAAAGTCGATTGCCTGATCCACCGGATCGAAAACGAACAAATCGTGTCCTGCGGCCCATACGACTTCCAAATGACCATCCGTGTCGGTGTTTCCGGCGGCAAGACTTGTTACGACTTCATCGCTTGGCTGTGTCGACCAGATTTCTACAGCCGTACCGGAATCCGCATCATAAGCGGATATTATTCCGGAACCGGCGCCAATTATGATCTCTTCTTCAAAATCCCCATCCAGGTCGGCTGCAGCCATATTGTAGGGATGCATTATCTCGTCGGGGAAAACAAACAACTGCGTCTTCAGCACTGCGTCATAGACAACCGGAGGGTCGCCGGATGTTCGTGAGGCAATTATTTCATCGACGCTGTCGCCGTCAATATCGGCAACGACAATGTCTGAACCGAATCCAGCAGAATATTCCCATTCAGCAGCGTGTGTACTACCATCATAGATATACCCGCCGGATAGAACGATCTCCAGGGCGCCGTCTCCGTCCACATTTCCTATTCCCATGCCGGTATTCGGCTCGAGGACCGGCGTCTGCCATAAGAAACTCAGTACGGCGGCATCCATCACAACGGCCGCACCTTTTGAATCAATTTCCGTCCTGAGAAGGACGGCAAGTTCGACAGAACCATTATTGTCCAGATCCGCCGCGGACATTCCCAGAACTGAACCGATATAATTTTCCTCGAAGAATTGAGAAAGATCCTGCCTTGCGGTCACGCTATTGTCCTGCATGCTTATGGCAGCGATTTGAAGGCCCGTCTGAACGAAGATTTCATAATGGCCGTCGTCATCCGGGTCAAGCGGAAGTATTGCATCAATTCCATCGTACGAAGGATCAATATCGTAGGGATAAACCCAATCCAGTACATACCCTCCATCCTCGCATTCCACCGTATAAATAAGATTATTGTTGTCCGTTAAGAGAATCTCCGTAGTGCCGTCATTATCGAAATCCCCCACATGGATGTTTCCTTCCGTAAGCGGATTTCCCAGGCCGGTACGGACAATAGGATGTTTCAGGTTCGGATTGGTGATTGTAAAAGCAAGCGGAATTTCCTCTCCAGCCAACAAATTGCGTACTTGCACCTTAACTTCCAAGTCAATACTTGGAAAAAAGAAATCAAATTCCGGAATCTGCCATTGGAATATCCCGTCGTCGCTGATTGTCATGCCCGGTAGAGGAGACGAAATGCTGTAGGTGAATGGCCCCTGGCTGAGAATGCTGGGAGTCAGGACGATCTCCGCGAGGTCTCCGACGTTATATTGAAACGATGTCTGCTCCAGTCCGGCTTCCGGAGAATTTCCCCGGAACTGTATTTCTATACGTTCTGTCGCCGTCCCGCCCTTGCCGTCATTGGCGACAAGATCCAGGGCATAGTCTCCACGCACGTCAGGATACATGACCAGGTTTAAATTATTGTCTATGTACCAATAAAATTTGCTATCGGGAGGGCTTTCTACAATATCCAAGCTGTAATCCAGAAAATCATGATCAAGATCGGTTACATTCAGCAACGAAGTAGTGACCGGAACATCATAAATCATTTTAAACGTACTATTAATGTTAATGAGTGGATTGTCATTATCTCCAGGATCCTCGTATGATCCGTCTCCATACCCATTCAAAAAGCATTCCGGCATTGAGTCCCCGTCCCCATCCAGTTTTGCCAAAAATTTATATTCATCCAGAAATAAAACCAGGATATTTGAATTATCGGATCCGGTTATCTTCAGATCGTCCATGGTAGAAGTATTGGTTGTGATATCTACAGTGCCGAGATCTGAAAAAACGCCCGTACCGGTGATCTCCAGGAATTTCACATCCGGGTACTGCAGGGTGGGCGTTTTGGTAAAGATTAATAAATCGTCGGCTTGTATATAGCTCCCGGCAATATTTTCTTCAATTATTATGTCGGATACGGCAACCATTCTTTCGTCATCAAACGGACCGGCTGCAATCGTGCCGTTGTAAATATACCGGGTTCCTTCAATCTCATCGTAAATCTCGTAGGAATCAAAATCGACTGTATATTCAGTAGGATACGGGTACCAGGGATGAGCGGTCCGGGAAACGTTAATCCTTATAACTCCGTTATATTCCGTAGTGTAGTGCCCGCGCCCGCATTCATCGTTGGTAATAATAATCTCACCGGAATCGCCGGTTTCCGAAAACTGAGCCTCTAACGTGCGCACTCCGACATCACCGGGGCAGGTATATTCAATAAAATAGCTGCCCTCATCGCTGTGATTTAAAAATGTGGAGAATACGATCTGGTTGACCTCGTATATATGGTAGGTGTGTTCGTCAACCAGCCTCAATGATGAAGCTAAATGCTCCACTGCGTTCTCTCTGGTAATCAGAGACTGTTGCGGGGGTTGCGTCGGCGGCTCATAATTCGGATTGCTTGGAACAGGTCTGCTTGAATTTCCCGTGCTGCCCGTATCACCTCCACCACACCCCGACAGGATGAAAATTATCCCTACTGCCAGGATCCATTTATGCCTTTCCATTTCCCCCCCCTATGAATGCTTCTATTTAAATATCTTCCCCCAAAGAATGAATGCTCAAATGTTCTCGCTGCACAGATGTACCAATGACTTTCGCCAAGATTTAGATAAATCATCCAATATCCAACCTTATATAGTTTTAATTATATAATTTACTATAACATATACTGTAAATAAATTCAGGAATTTACACAATATCTTTTTTTAACCGCCGGCTCGGACAGGCTGGCTTTCTTTCCGGAAACGTCTTAAGATGCTCCGCGATAACACCAGAAGACAATTATCCGCGGACTTCGATCCGTAAGATAAACCGGAATAATTATAAAAACACTCTATTTTCATATGGTATCTTACGCGGATAAGGATGAACTATGAAGATTGCACTCGCGCAGATTAACACCACTGTAGGCGATATTCACGGAAACCGGGACCGGGCGATCCGGGCGATGGAGCGGGCAAAGGCATTGGAAGCGGACCTGGTGGTATTCCCGGAGTTATGCCTGACCGGCTACCCCCCGCGCGACCTGCTGGGACTCCACGGTTTTGTCGATTCCAACCTGAAAGCCCTCGAGGAAATTGCCTCGCGCACCGACAGCCTGGGCGTCGTTATCGGCTTCCTGGACCGCAACAGGAAACAGGAGGGCCGGGACTTCCATAACTCCGCGGCGTTTCTTTCGGAAGGGAAAATACAGGCAGTCATACATAAGACGCTGCTGCCGACCTACGACGTGTTCGACGAAGACCGCTATTTCGAACCGTCCGATTCGGTGCGGCTGGTGCCTTTCATGGGGCGCACCCTGGGCATTTCCATCTGTGAAGACGCCTGGAATGCGGAAGACTTCCGGCCCAGGCCACTCTATTCGTCCGATCCCATTCGAAGCCAGGTCGAAAAAGGAGCGGATCTCCTGGTCAATATTTCCGCGTCCCCCTATGAAATGACGAAACTGAAAACACGCTACGAGATGCTGAAAAACCACGTTCGCAAACTGGGTGTCCCTCTCGTATACGTCAATCTTGTCGGGGGCAATGACGATCTCCTCTTCGACGGCAACAGCCTGGTACTGGGAAGTAAAGGAAATATCATCGCCCAGGGTAAAAGCTTCTCGGAGGATCTCCTGGTGGCGTATCCCGATTCCGAGCAGGATCGGGGTTACACCGACGGCGAACCGGTTGAAAACCTGTTTCACGCCCTGGTCATGGGCACCCGGGACTATCTGCATAAATGCGGCTTCGACTCGGCCGTCCTGGGCCTCAGCGGCGGCATCGACTCGGCCGTCACCGCCTGCATCGCGGCCGCAGCGCTGGGTCCGGAAAATGTACGGGGTGTATCGATGCCCTCGATGTATTCGGCGCCCGAAAGCTACGAGGACGCGCGAACCCTGGCTCAGAACCTGGGAATACATTTTGAAGTCGTTCCCATCCGGCCGATTTTCGAGCAATTCAAGGAATCCCTGGCAGGCGTTTTCGCAGGACGGCCGGAAGACGAAACGGAGGAAAACCTGCAGGCGCGCATTCGCGGAACCATTCTGATGGGGCTTTCAAACAAATTCGGCCACCTGGTTCTGGCCACCGGCAACAAATCGGAACTCGGCGCCGGGTACTGTACTCTCTACGGGGACATGGTAGGCGGGCTGGCGGTCATTTCCGACGTTCCCAAAACTCTTGTGTATGCTTTGGCGAAATACATCAACCGCCGAAAAGAAATCATCCCGATCAACACGATCCAGAGGCCGCCGACGGCGGAACTGAAGCCGGACCAGAAGGACCAGGACAGCCTTCCAGAGTATGACATCCTGGACGGCATTCTGAAGCTGCGGGTTGAAGAACAGATGAGCGTGGACGAAATCATAGCGAACGGCTATGAAAGGGAAACCGTGGAAAAGCTGGTGCGGATGATTCACGTCAATGAATACAAGCGCCGCCAGGCGGCCATGGGCTTGAAAGTCACCACCCGCGCATTCGGTTCCGGCCGCCGCATGCCGATCGCAATGAAACTGAACCACTAATTAAAGATTGTAAATTGAAGATTGAAGATTAAAACAAACAGGGGCAATAGGCGAATATCTTATTAACTACTGTTCCGCTTAAGAGAAAAACCATTGCGTCATAAAACGCATTTAATAATTAGCGCTAACGAACAATCGGAGATCGACAATCATCACATAAATTTTCAATCTTCAATCTTTAATCAAACGAACCGCCATCGGCTGAAGGTTTCAATCCGACAAGGAACGATAAGGATGTTTAGCAACGCACTTCTAACCGATTTTTATGAATTGACCATGGCCGCCGGATATCTCGAGCATGGCAAGGCATCGGATACGGCGGCATTCGATCTCTATTTCCGACAAAATCCGTTCAACGGGGGCTACAGCATCGCCGCCGGGCTGGAGCCCGCGGTACGCGCCGTAGTTGACTGCAGGTTCCATAAAGACGATATCCGGTTCCTTAAAGAACAGAAATCCCCGAACGGCACCCCTGTATTCAGAGACCAATTTCTGGATTATCTCGTTTCCTTCCGGTTTCGCGGAAATATAAAGGCCATTCCTGAAGGCACTGTGGTCTTTCCCAATGAACCTCTTCTGCAGGTCCGCGGAAATCTTATCGAGTGCCAGATACTCGAAAGCATTCTGCTGTGCCACGTAAATTTCCAGACGCTCGTCGCCACCAAGGCCGCCCGGATCTGGGAGGCCTCCAATCACGGCACCGTTATCGAATTCGGCCTGCGCCGGGCCCAGGGGCCGGACGGCGCATTAAGCGCATGCCGGGCGGCATACATCGGCGGAGCCGACAGCACCTCCGACGTCCTGGGCGCCGCCCTCCTGGGCATACCCGCCCGGGGCACCCATGCGCATAGCTGGATTCAGTCCTTCGATTCCGAGCTGGAGGCTTTCCGGGCTTATGCCCGCTCGTTTCCGGATGCCTGCATCCTCCTGGTGGACACTTACGACACTCTTGAAAGCGGCATGCCGCATGCAATCCGTGTCGCCAAAGAACTGGAACGGGAAGGCCATCGCCTCGCCGGCATCCGGATAGACAGCGGAGACCTTGCCTTATTGAGCCTGCAAGCCAGGCGAATGCTGGACCGCGAATCCCTGGGCTATGTCAAAATAGTGGCCTCCAACGATCTGGACGAATTCGCGATCGCGGATGTCCTGGCCCGGGGAGGCAGGGTGGATATCTGGGGAGTCGGCACGAATTTAATCACAGCATCCGGCCCCGGAGGCACCGCCCTGGGCGGCATCTACAAAATGGTTGAACACAACGGACGGCCTAAAATCAAATTGAGCGCTGATCCGGGCAAGACAACCAATCCCGGATTAAAAAAGATAGTCCGATTTTACCATACTGACGGTCGGATGGAAGCCGACGCACTCCGTGACGTTTCCGAAGATTTAAGCGCCGGCGAAGTGCTCCTAGTGGATCCGGACAATCCCCGGCAGCGCAAAAAACTCGATTCACCCCGGCGGGAGGAACTGTTGCATCCGATTGTAGAATCGGGCGAAATTGTTTATGCCTTCCCTTCCCTCGATCAAATTCGCGAGCACCGGAGAGAACAGATGTCCCTGCTCCATGAAAGTCATCGGCGCATCCACAATCCGCATGAATACACCGTAGGCCTGACAGAGAAACTCTGGCGCCAGAAAGAACGAATGCTCAATCAAAAAACGGTAACAAAAGAAGCCAGAAGTCAGGAGTAAGGTATTTTATTCCTGGGCTTTTCCCGTCATTGGAACAAATCGTACCGGGATTGTAGAACGGCGCGTAACGCCATCCTTCCCCTTTTCAAGAACAATCAGATCCTGGTCCGGTCTGCCGACGGGGCACACTATCAAGCCCCCCTCTTTGAGCTGATCGATCAGAGGCTGAGGTATTTTTCTTGGAGCGGCCGTTACAATAATTCGATCGAATGGCGCATGTTCGGGCCAGCCTGCATACCCGTCCCCTATATGAAAACGTATATTTTCATAGCCAAGCCTCTTTAAAACCATGGCCGCCTGCTCTCCCAGGTCCGGCAGTATTTCGATTGTATACACCTCCGGTACAATTTCGGCCAGGACGGCAGCCTGGTAACCGGAACCTGTACCGATCTCCAGGACGCGCTCCGTCCCCTCCAGTTCCAGCAGTTGCGTCATATAGGCAACAATATACGGCTGCGATATGGTCTGTCCCATCTTCAGGGGAAGCGCGCCGTCGTTATAGGCAAACGACTTTAAATCGGCAGGCACAAATTCGTGGCGCGGCACCTTGCCCATGGCTTCCAGGACACGGGTATCTCGTATATCCCTTCCCCGCAACTGTACATTTACCATTCGCCGGCGTAGTCGATCGAACTCAGCATCCATGGAGTCCGTTGTTTTCTGCGGCTCCTTTTGATTCGATGAAAACCAGTTCGTGGCACATCCTCCGTAAAATACGAAACACAAATTCGTCAGAAGAGCGGAAAGGATTACAAAGTTCGTAAACATCCGGCGGCCCTCGACCTCAATCTACATTACTCGATTACAGAGACTCCGTATGCAGCATATATCAGGCGCGCAAAGAGCGTGGATTCCTCGGGCCTCCAAGTACCACCAAGTAATCCGACACTCCGTCAGCGCAACAGTAACACCCTGTAATAAATTCTTCTCCATACAGTGTACTGCTTCCCTACCAATAATTTCAATATGGACCGATTCCTGTACAGGAAATGCTACACTGGAGTGTAGGCAACCGGAGGAACCCAATGTTTTTGTCGATTGACACCTGGTTATTGCCGGCTGTTGCGGCGGGCGCGGCATCCTATCTTGTATGCCTGATATGGGAGCGATACAAGCATCATTCGGCCCCGAATGGAATATTGGCCGGATTTCTAGTCTGTTTGAGCTTTATAATGGGAGCCGTGTCGGCATATACAAGGCACCGTATATATACCGTGAGTCTTGAAAACAATATCATCGTCATGTTTATAGCCGGAGCCAGCACCACTTTTTTCTGGCTCCTGTTGCGCAGATATTTACCTCATGTAAACGGAAGGAATAAAGTCTGAAAGTAAAGACCGGATATTGAAACCGCAATTCACGGCCCCTTTGCGGCGGTATTATCTATATTAGTTTGATTATGTTTCTGTATATATAAAGACATTAATGAATGTATACTCTATATTAATTAGTATGTAATTGAAAAAAGAAGGTGGCGCGCGGGCCGGTATTAATAAAGACGGTCCCCTCACCCGTTTCCATCTAACCGAGCGCTTCTCCGCCTGATTTCACGTCCCGCGCATACTGAAAGCATGGAGAGTAGACACTCTCGATCACGCTTCATACTTATTGTTTGATTCTGGTATACATATCGTCAGAGTGCGCAGAACATTTACTGCTTTTTCATCAATGATTCTTCATTGCATCATATTCATACATTGACTTATGGCTACCGGCGTATTTACAATGCAAAAAACAATGATTTCCATATGTGAAAGGACTACTAAATGCCGAATGATCGCCGAAGGATCCTTGAATTGGCCCTGGAATCGCTCGAATTAAAGAAAAAGCATATTGAAGAAGAAATCGCAGAAATCAGCCGGGAACTTCGGGGCAGGACCGCGGCTAAAAAACCGGCCCAGAAGGCCAGGAAACCGGCCGCATCCTCAAAAGCCGCCAAAAAACGTACACGTTTTACGAAGGAAGAACGCCTGAGACGGTCGCAAAGAATGAAGGAATATTGGGACAACTGGCGCAAAAACAAGGCAAAAGCCAAGTAATACCCATTCCGTGCATTACTCTCAAATATCAGAATTCCCAATAAATTCCCGTTAAAAAAAATGATTGACGGAAAATTCATAATTGACAACCCTTATACTCAGGTTTAGGATAAGTACTCAGGCCTGAAAAAGGCCGGTTTTTTTAACACTATATATGCTCATAATGAGTATAAGTAACATGGAAACACTCATGACAAAAAACACCGAAAATGCATACTCTAATGAATCCCTGCCGTTCACGCCGGAGGTCATGAGGGAGACCGCTGCAATATATGAACGTGTACGGCATATCATCCCCGAGATCGAATGGCAGGTCCATGCTCCCTATATTGCCGAAATACAGAAACTGAAACGGGAGCGCAACGCTTTTATCCTGGCCCATAACTACCAGACGCCTGAAATATTCCATGGAGTTTCGGATCTGACAGGGGATTCACTGGCATTGGCGCGTGAAGCGGCTAAAGTTGAGGCCGACGTCATCGTAATGTGCGGGGTTCATTTCATGGCGGAGACAACAAAAATTTTAAATCCCTCCAAAACGGTATTGATCCCGGACTCTGAGGCGGGTTGCTCGCTGGCAACGGCGATCACGGCTGAAGATGTGCGTCGTCTCCGGAAGCAATATCCGGGTGTGCCTGTCGTTACATACGTGAATACAACCGCCGAGGTTAAGGCCGAATCGGATGTATGCTGTACCTCCGCCAATGCGGTGCAGGTCGTG
>JAFGTD010000115.1 GCA_016934295.1 Acidobacteriota bacterium | reverse complement strand
CCTGTTCTTTATCGTAGCGAATGGGATAAGGCCAGGGCGTTGGCTTGCCATGTTTTTCCAGTAAATCCTGCCATCTAGTCATATCACTACACTCCTTCCATAAGTGAGGACTCCTAACACATTTCATCCAGTTTTTTGTCGATTGCCTGCAGCGTTTCAAGAGCGCCGTCTGCAATACCGATCTGTCCGGCGGGAACTTCGGGCTCACGCGGATTGATGCGGATAAGAGTGCCCGAGGGAGATGAAACACCTTCACAAAAATGACGCACAGTCGAAATCGCTTGTCCGGATCCACATTCCACAACAACCAAACGGGCGTCACGAACTTCACGCAGCCAGGAGTTCATAAGTTCCTCCTGCCCGCCGGTTCTTCTCCCGTCCCAACCCCAGTCACCGAACATCAGGATATTCGGCCTGGCAACGGCTCCACATTGCGGGCAGGCGGGTAGCGGATCGACAGCCCGCATGGTCTGCTCGTCCACTTTGACCGGCTGTGGATCGGAGGGATCGCATTCGTAGATGCCAACGCCGCATTCGGCCGTGCACTGCAGCCAATCGATCGCGCCATGGACCTCAACAATGCGATCGGAAGGAAAACCGGCCCTTTGGAATTGGCCGTCGACGTTAGAAGTGAAAACAAAATATCCCAGGGGCAATCGTTTGCACCACTTCTTCAGGATGCGAAAACCGTCATGAGGTACGGTTGTGCGATAAAGGTTGAGTCGATGCCCGTAAAATCCCCAGCCCAGCCGAGGATCACGAGAGAACCAATCCGGATTGGCCATGGTGACAAAACTCAAACCCAGTTTTTCGTAAGGGGGATAAGCACGCCAGAATCCCTGATCGCCACGAAAATCGGGCAAGCCGCTATCCACTCCCATCCCCGCGCCTGCTCCAATTACAAGAGCTTCGGCGCTTTCAATGGCTTCCGCCGCTTTTTCTACGAGTTCCATATTCCCTGTCATGGACCTATGATACAATAGTGCCCTTCATAATCAATTGTTGTATTCGAAACAAATTTCAGGAGAAATGCGGAACGGAAGAGTACCTGGAGAATATTGTTTTTAATATTTTGTAATGGGTTGTAGGGCTGTTACAGCGATGGCGTTGATGCGGATGCCGGATCCTGTATGTTACTCGCGCCTGTCTGCATAATTCTTCATAAATCATCCGGGCGATTGCTTTTAAGGGCGGCTTGTGTATATAGTCGATTTAACCGCTGGATACCATCGTGTAGATCCTGATTGCGATACGGGCTGGATGGTTCCCGCTTGCCCTGTTTTCGTCATCTAATTCTTAAAGGAGGTTGTATGATTCGGATCTTTGTCAGTATGGCGATTTTGTTGTGCAGCAACGCGTTTTTATACGCACAGGCGGAATGCACGCGGCCGGTGCTTCAGGCGGCCACTGCCAGCTATATTTCCGCCCAGGAAGTGGGAGATCCGGGGAAAATGGCCCTCGCTGCGGACGCTAAATTTTTCGAGGATATGAGTGAAATCAAGAAAGAGGAAGGGCTCTGGAATACTCCTCTGCCGATCGCGTTTCACCGGAGCATTTACGATGTCGGACGGTGCATGACTTTCACTGAGGTGATTGTTACCGAAGGCGGGCATCCCTATGTGCTTGGAACCCGTCTGAGCGTGAAGGACGGCAGGGTGACCAAGATCGACAGCCTGGTGACGGACAAAGAAGACTGGCTCTTCAACGCGGATAATTATCTGAAATATTCGATGGCAGAGGATTGGCGTGTTCTTCATGTCGATGAACGCGTCAGCCGGCAGGATCTGATCGATGCCGGCAACCAGTATTTTGATCTTGTGTTTCTGGATTCAGGCATCAAGCCGCCCTGGGGCACGCCATGCGCCAGGCTGGAAGGGGGCGCATATACCAATCCCGATGGCAATGACAAAGACAACTGCCAGATCCCCGGGGCCATTGGAGGCGGAGGGCTCTTTATCGTCAACCGGACCTTTGTTGTGGATGAAGAGATGGGGGCGGTCAACGTCTTCTGCCGCTTCGGCAACGAAAACGGCATGCCCGATTCCCATTTGTTCTATCTGGTAAATGGGAGATACCGTTTTATTCACACCTTAAGCGTGAATCTGTCCGAAGAGCCCATTGACTACTCCGGCTTCGCGACACCGGAGGAGGAATAGGAACTAGCCTGCATTTTTCACAAAGTTCCGGCAGAAAAAGAGGCCTGAAAGGCCGGCAAAGAGTAGGCCCGACCGCAAGGTCGGGATAATGGATGTTCATAAACATGAGCCCCTACGAAGGGGCGGCACAAGGGTAAAATACCTTTGTGTCGCACCTTCGGCGCTTTGGTCATCCGAAATCCCGACCTTACGGTCGGGCCTACTCCAATAACGGTCCTTCGGACCTGAAAACCCTATTTTAGACAATTCTGACACAAGGTTCGCCCCTACCATCTATTTTTTCATATAATGTTCTTTTAAATCCTTCGGGAAACGCTCGATGGCATAACGCAGCATCGTGCGGGGCATGAAAGCGGCGTACCGGTCCAAAAAGACGCATTCGGCTTCAATCGAACATCGTTTTCCAACTTCCCGCAGCATCCATCCGACCGCCTTATGAATCAGGTCCTGTGAGTCGTGCAGCAATACTTTCGCAATGTTAAGCGTTATCCTGCTTTCTCCCTTACGGATGAAATAAAAGGAGGCAAGAATTGCAATTCTTCGCTCCCAGAGGATTTCCGATTGCGCAAGTTTCATTAAAAGCGAACGGCCTTTCCTGGCGAGCTGTTCCCCGACAATGTGCGGGGCTGTAAGATCCACAAGATCCCAGCTATTGATGTAGGCGGTGTTGTTCAGATACAGGTCGAATATTTCTTTTTTCAGCGCCGCATCCCCGCGCTGGTACCGGGCCACCATAAAAAGGAGGGCGGCAAGGCGCTCTTCGTGGTATCCGGAATGCAGCAATTCCATGATCTCTTTAAGGGAGACGTGACGGTGTGTTTTGACGATCCTGCGAATGTCCGGGACAGCTATGCCGAGGAAGCGGTCGCCCTCGCCGTATTCTCCCGGGCCGGTTTTGAAGAAGCCTGAAAGGATTTTGGCTTTTTCGGGATTTTTCAAAGACCGCAATTCTGAACGGATTGTGGATGATTTGGATTCATTTGAATTTGTTTTCATTATTGTGCCTGATTCCTTAAACGCCTATCGGAATGGGTCGAGGAGCAGTGTGCTTTGAATGTGTTGCATCTGATCCGGGGAAACGCCGGCTGCCTCCGCATAATCTCTCCATCCGGCTACAACCCGTTGCACCTCTTCAATGATGGATTCCGCTCTTCCCTTTTTCATGGATGCCGATTTCGCGCATGCTTTAAAGTCGTCCAGAGTGAAGTTGTCCTGTTTACCGTTCAGGGTCATCTGGTGACTGACAGTCCACTTTCCGAAAGGATTAAAACTGAAAGTTATGTCATAGGCGGGCGCCAGGGACCACTGCCCTCTTCGATCCATAAGGAAAGCAATATTCTTTACGTGGTCGTCCTGATTCCGTCCGATTATGTTGAAAACCATTCGACGGAACATTTCCTCGACCGTGTCCATGGAGAGTCCGAGTTGCCGGATTACCATAAGCGCCTGTTCGTATCCATAGCTTCCCGACATGTTGTAGTCAAAGTGCGCCAGGGCGCCCAGGGACTGCATGTGGAGTTTGCCTCCATTGGCCAGGCGGTCGAAACGTCGCGTCATAAAATGGCGACGGCCGTTTTCTTCCAGCAGCCGGCATGCGCTTATTTTAATGCCGGCGTCCCCAGCCATTTTGGAATAGGCGTATTCGATCGCCCCATAACCCTTTGGATCTTCGAGTTCCTTGTCCTTGTTGCCCCGGACACCGTCGAATTTCAGTATCCAGTACTCGAATCCTTCCCCTGATGCTACCTGACCGGAACGTACCTCGTGTGTGGAAGGATTCCAGGCGATCACGGCTTTTGCGCGCGCTCCTCCTGCTGAGGTGCCGACACGAAGAATGTCCTGTAAAGCTTTCTTTCGTATGTTTCCTTCGAAAGATATCCGTATATCGCTGCGGCGGCTTAGAATTTCCGAAGCAAGATCGACGAGCATGTCTACCTGTATTTGCGTCGTCTTCCGGGGGCGGGGGCCGGTTGCAGGCTCGTATTCCAGCGCTCCCATCCCGCGCACCCCGGTGTAGCACAGGCGCTCCACCGCATTGAAGGATTCCGGCGTGCGTCCCTGTGTCGCAAGCCATGCATTAATCAGGGCATTGCCGAAGCGGTCGGGCAGGGAGTCGGCGAGCAGGCCCGGAAGGCCATGAAACGTTCTTGCCGGCAGCGAAGGGAAGCGATAGATCCGATCCGACAGCGGCATGGTCAAAGGCGCGACTTCAATTCCGCTTTGAAGGAAATCCCGACTGTATTCGAAAACCGCCGTATCGGCTCCCTCTTCCAGGGCAACCGCGCCTATGGTGCTGCCCCATAGTTTGACTGCCGCAACCGTGCTCATGCTTCATCACCCCAATGCCATTTTTTCTCCTGAGTTTTGGCTCTTCTTTTTGAGCTGGCTCGCTTGCGTTCCTTTCCTTTCATCCTCCACAGCTCTATCGGGCTCGGTCCGGCTTTTGGAACAATCCCGGCCAGTTCCTGTTGCAGTCCGAGTATTCGAAGTACGCGGACCAGGACGGATGTCTGGCAGGAATTCCCCGCCTCGATACGTTCCAGAGTGCGTTTTCCTATCCCTGCCTGTTTTGCCAGTTCCGCCTGCGTCCATCCTTCCCGGATCCTCCGTTCCGCAAGCCTCCGGCCGAGCTCGATTAAAACAGCTGCATCGCTCATGTGGTATTCTTTGTTCATAGTCGTCATTATAGGCGAATAATATTTAAAATACAATAATATTCGCTTAATTTGACGAATTATATTATGCTAGCTGCAATTCATTCAACAGTCAGGTAATCGGATTCCTGGAGAAGGGGTAAAACAGGGGCTTTCCTGAACACAGGGTCGAATTCATAATAAAAGACCTGTAAGAAGCAAGGGCAGGATTAGGCCTCGGCGGCTCGTTGAGGATAATGCATGTATGTTCATAATTATCGGCCTGTCAGTGAGATTGTAATTAATTTCAATCGAAAACGGCCGGGGTCTCCGGATTCTTCAGTACCGCGAAAACGTCCCGGATATGGCGCGGGGTGGTTCGCTCTCCTGAGAGGTTCCCGGGTATTTTATCAAGACTGAAAAATGCCGCCTCGGAGGTTTCGTCACTCGGACGGGCTTCTCCGTCCAGAATATCGCAAAGGAAAATAATCTTGAATGCGTGGAATACTTCAAGCGGATGTGTGCGATTCGCATCGTACACTCCGATGAGCCTGCGGGTTTTAACGTGGAATCCCGACTCTTCCAATGTTTCCCGCTCCGCTGCCCGGGAGGGAATATCGCCGACATCGGCCCATCCGCCGGGCATCGTCCAGCCCCCGTCGTTACGCTCCCGTACAAGAAGCAGCCTGTCACGCTGAAAAACGGCCGCCCGGACGTCGATTTTGGGCGTTGCGTATCCAATTTGGGAGTCGAAGGCTTCAATAAGCGAAGTGCCATCGATATTCGTGTGGTCGGCGAGCATTTCAGCCGCGATTTCCATCAGCCGGCTGCAGCGGTCCCGCTGGTACTGGTCCCGGGCGTAATGGCGGCCGGTCTGGGCCAATGCCTGGATTTCCCGCGCCCATTCGAGAATCCTGGTTGCGTCGGAGATCTTTAGTTTGTTATTGTCCGGCATTCTTTTCCCGAATACATGGATGCTCCAATCCTTCACTTTTGAGGATGGGAGTAATCTTCAAAGGTGACAGAAAATTAATACTATCATCCGTCAGGGGTGATTTAGAATTTACTTGATTAAATTTATATTACTTGGCACTGTCAAAGAAAGGTGCATGAACGATGGATGTTAAAAAGGCGGTAAAGAAAACCTATGGACAGGCGGCTTTAAATGTCATATCGGGAGGCGGAAATTGCTGCTGCAACAGCGGCATCTCTTCATGCGGACAGGACGATCCTATTACCGGGAATTTGTATGATGCAATTCAGACAGACGAACTGCCCGAAGCGGCCGTCCTTGCTTCGCTGGGCTGCGGCAATCCGACGGCGCTGGCCGAACTCAAACCGGGGGAGACGGTTCTGGATCTGGGCAGCGGGGGAGGCATTGACGTTTTTCTTTCGGCAAAAAGGGTTATGCCGGGAGGAAAAGCCTATGGACTCGACATGACGGACGAGATGCTGGCGCTTGCGCGTGAGAACCAGAAGAAGGCGGGCGTGGAGAATGTCGAGTTTTTAAAGGGTGAAATAGAAAGCATTCCCTTGCCCGACAACACGGTGGATGTGATTATTTCCAACTGTGTGATCAACCTGTCGGCCGACAAGGACCGGGTTCTTCGCGAAGCGTTCCGTGTGTTGAAGCCCGGAGGACGGTTTGCCGTATCGGATGTTGTGACCCGTGGGGAGGTGCCTGAAGCGATCAGGAAAAGTCTTCTCCTGTGGGCGGGTTGTATCGCCGGGGCTCTGGAGGAGAATGAATACCGGGCGAAGCTGGCTGCCGCCGGCTACACGGATATCGGGGTTGAACCCACGCGGATCTATAAATCCGAGGACGTACTGTCGCTTCTGGAAGAAAAGGGTTTCGATGTCAGTGAAATAGCCCAGGCGATTGAAGGGAAATTCATGAGTTCCTTTATCCGCGCGCGCAAGCCCGTGTAAGAGCAGGGCCTTTAACGTTCAAACGTTAGACGTTCAACGTTGAACGTTTGAACGTTTACATGCTCCCCTTAACAACAGTCACTATTTGTAAACGCCGTATTCTTTCGAGAAATCGATCAAGGCGCGGACGGTTTCCTCCTTCGCGTCGTCGAGCTGAGTGCCCGAGCAGAGAATGTAGCCTCCATCCTTGCCGCAGTAGTCAATCAGGTCCTTGCAGCAGTCCTTCACCTGCTCGGCCGTGCCGGTTGCAATCAGTGTGATCGGAACATTGCCCATGATGCAGCTGTGGCCTTTCAGAACATCTTTGGCCTTGTGCATATCGGTCCGGTCGAAGAACCATAAGACGGATGCTTCAGGAAGTTCGGTGAGATAATCGAGCCTCTGGTTGTAGCAGCCCTCGGCAAAGGGCGCCGGTATCAATCCCTCCTCGATCATATCCAGCATGATCTGCTTGAAGGTCGGCCAGTAAAACTTTTCGAACTGCTTCCTGGAGATATGGGTGTCGTCCCCCTTGTGCAGCGGCATCAGGATAAGAGGAGAGGCTCCCAGGGGAACATCCGGCACAGGTATGAGTTCCAGTATTTTTTCGCTGGCCGCGATCACCTTTTCCGGGCAGCGATACAGGTCCATCATAATGCCGCGAGTGCCGCGCAGCGTGTCTCCAAGAACATCGAAAGGTGCGGCGCCAAATCCGGTCGATAATTGGGGGTAGCCCATTGCGGTGATGCGGTTCATTCCTTCCATCATGAATTTGCCCGAGACCAGTGACAGTTCCGCCGCTTTCTTCATAATGTCTAAGGTTTTTTGAACTTCAGTATCAAGGAACGGGAAAATAAACCGGGTTCCAATCTGTATCCCGTCACTGCCGAAGTGCGTCAGCTTTCCAAGTCCGGTCAGATTGCTGTACATGCGCGGCAGGAAGCGGCGCAGTACATAGTCGGTGGGATCGCACAGGAAATGCCCATATTCGTCGGCCTTCATATATTCCTGTTCGACAAATTGATATTGAACGTCGTCGGGAAGACCGCAGCCGGCCCATTTCATATTGGTCTGTCCCAACAGTTCCATGGACCGGCCGGACATGAGAAAGAGCATTGCGGAACTGTCGGGTTCATAATCCCTGTGAAATTGGACGGCGGCTTCAACCGCTTCCGGCCATCGGTCGTACATCGTGGCTTTTTGCGGAACTCCGGCGCGGCGGTAGATAAAGGCGCCGCCTAATCCGGCTACGGGGACACGATCCGGGATCTTTTTCAGTTCCAATGCATCTTTGAACAGTGTGGTCCGTTCCCGGTATTTTGCCTTGGCTTCAGGACTTTCGAACTGAATTCCCTCTCCGCTTACCCATGCATCCAGGCGAATTTTTCGTTTTTCTTCCGCGCTGAGCGAGCTCCAATTTTCTGGTTTTTCCGGCATGATTCTCTCCTTGACCCGATTTCTTGTTATTCCCGCTGATCGCCCCAGGAATAGGGATGCGCCCGGGAATCTTCTATTATCGGTTCCCTATATCGTATTGCAACCGTGAAATTCGGGATGTAGTGAAGTATCGCCAGCTACATCTGGCCCAGCCTGTTGAGCGCATAGGCATAGGCGCCTATGGAAACCGCTTCGGAAGTGCCCAGTCGCGTGAGGCCGACCCCGACGCGCTGGAGTGCATCGTACGTCACTTTTTTATCGCCGCCGGGAACGGTTATTTCCCGAACATTGCCTTTAAGGAATGCGTTTATTTGTGCCGGATTCTGCAGGTCGAAGACCGTTGAAGCCAGGCGCCGGAACCGGTTTGCGTTGAAATCGCTATAGTAGTCGTTCATCTCATCTACAAGAGCGGGCAGAAAAAGCTGCCATGCGGCGGCAATGCCGCCGCCGATAACGGCAAGCCCGTCGACCAGAGTCAGTGCATTGGCTATGGCGTCCCCGGCGACCACGCCCAACCGGCGAAACGCTTCGATGGCGGCGCCCTGGTCCCCGGGCTTTTTGCCCAGACCGATGTCGTGAATATCCTTCGGATCAGGCGCGGCGTCGAATTCGATCCCGGCGTTTTCGGCATACACCCGGCGCACGGCGCGGATGCTGCAACCCTCTTCGGCGTTCATTTTCGGGTTCAGGCGGTTGCGCAGCAGCCAGACCTCTCCGGAGATTGAATTGTCGCCGGACATAAGCTTCCCGTCCAATACGATGCCGCCGCCGAAGCCGGTTCCCAGTGTGATTCCTAAAAGGTTCCGATAGCGTTTGGGACTGCCGGACTGTTCCAGGAGACCGTTTACATGGGGGAGGAAACCGGCGATGGCTTCCCCGTAGGCGAAAAGATCCCCGTCGTTGTTGATGAAAACCGGAACGCCGAAAAGGTCCCGAAGCATGGGACCGAGCGCGATGCCGCCTCGGAACCCGGGAAGGTTGCCCAGATCTCCGATAATGCCGTTGGGGTAATCGGCCGGACCCGGGAAAGCGAAACTGATCGCGGCAGGCAGTTCCGGGCACCGGTCCCGAATTTGGGTGAATCCCTCGACGATGTTTTCCAGGCATTTGTCGAGGTTGTCGCCGTCGGACGGCATTGCAACCGGACCTGCGATGACGGTGTTGCCGCGAATTGCGGAGAAATTAAAGTTCGTTCCTCCGGCGTCCAGCGTCATAACAATGCGTTTGTCGTTGCTCGGATTCATTTCAGATTTCCTCTTTTTAGAACTATGCAGCTTTCGCGGAGTCTGATCCGTGGGCATAAGAGTTGTCCGCCGGTTTGCCTCCGCCCTTTATGGATATCAACAGGAGATATGCGAAGCACAGGGCGGGTACGATATAGGAAAATTCATTCCACTCGAGGTCGCGAAACCATCCCATAAGAAGAGGCATAATGGCCCCGCCGGAGATGGCCATGCACATCAACCCGCTGAGTTCGTTTGCGCATTCCGGTTTTTCTTCGATGGTGATGGAGAACAGCATGGGCCAGATATTCGCAAAGCCGAGTCCCGCCGCAATTACGGCAGGGACTGCCAGCCATCCGAATCCGGTCATGAGCGCTCCGGCGCCCACGAGGCCCAGTAGGGCGGATATTCGAAAACACGTGCGTGGGCTCATGATATTCAGTATGGCGCCGCCCAGGAGACGACCGATGGTCAGGAGCAGGAAGAAAAAGGATGGGCCCCATTTGCCGGCACCCTCGTCCGTAAAGCCGAGTTCAAACAGCGTAGGTTTGAGAAACCGCGACATACAGGATTCCGCGCCGACGTACAGGAATATTCCGATGACGGCCATGAAAAAGACGGGATTTCCCAGGAGCTTGAGACTGGAACCCAGGCCGGGAGGCTTGTCGAGTTTGGTTTCGTCTATCTTCAGAAACGCAACGGCAAGAAAGGCCACGATCATGAGTACACAGAAAAGCGGGAAAGCGCTGCGCCATCCCAGGGCGCTGAAGAATACAATGGTGCTGACCGCGCTTACCAGGTAGGTGGATGCGGTGCTGCCGATGCCTTTGATTCCCTGGGCGAGGCTGAGGTTGCGGCTGTAGGCGCCTTCGGGACTGACATCCCTCATGATGGGATTTCCTGCAACCTGGAGCAGCGTCGTACCGATGCCCAGTATAAAAATGCAGCCCAGCAGCAGCGGAAAACCGGGAGTGTGAAGAGATGGAATCAGCAGCGCAACGGCGTTCAGTCCAAGGCCCGACAGCAGCAGTTTTTTCTTCCCGATGCGTGCCGCGAGCAATCCTCCGGGGATGCTGAAAACAGCGAATGCGATGAATACGAAAAACGGAAGCAGTGTTGCAACGACATTGCTCAGTTCGTACTCTTTTTTTACGCCGTCCGACAAAGGCCCCATGGCATCCGCGAGCCCCATGAGAAAAAAGGCCAGAAATATCGGCAGTGTTTTGAAGCGCATTACTGTTCCCCCTCTTTGAGTTAGGGCGCGAGCAACGGCAGTCATGAATGCGCTGCGCCGGCAATTTCGATAAAAGCGAACAGGAATTATAAATAAAAATCCGTTTCCTTATAATTTATAGGCGCTCTTCGGCAGTCGATATGCGAGATCCCTGGCTATCTCCAGAGCTTCGTCCTCTCCCAGCCTGTGTTCCGCCGTGAGACGGGCCAAGAAGGCGCAATCCACCCGCCTTGCAATATCATGCCGTGCCGGTATCGATGGGAAAGCCCGGGTGTCGTCATTGAAGCCGACGGTGTTGTAGAATCCTGCTGTTTCGGTTGTGCGTTCGCGGTGGAAGCGCATCCCTTCGGGGCTGTCGTAAAACCACCAGGCCGGTCCCAGTTTAATGGCGGGATAGTGGCCTGCCAACGGCGCCAGTTCCCTGGAATAGGTCGATTCGTCGAGTGTGAAGAGAATGATCGACAGACTCTTTTCACTCCCGTATCGATCCAGAAGCGGTTTCAAGCTCCGCACATAATCGGTCCGCATCGGGATGTCTGCTCCCTTGTCCCTGCCATAGCACTGGAATATATAAGGATTGTGATCCCGGAAGGATCCGGGATGAATCTGCAGGACAAGCCCGTCCTCGATGCTCATTCTCGCCATTTCGGTCAGCATCTGTCCGCGGAATTCTTCGGCTTCGGCTTCGGACGTTTTGCCGGCAAGGGCTTTCTGCAGAAGCGATTCGCATCGGGATAGAGGCAGATCCCGGGTTGCCGCCGTCGGGTGGCCGTGGTCCGTTGCGGTTGCTCCCAGTTCGGCGAAATACTTTCGTCGGTTGGAGAGCGCATGCAGGTACCCGGACCAGGTTGCAGTATCCTCTCCCGTGATCTCCCCGAGCTGCTCTACGTTGTCGGTGAAATTCGGAAAGTCGGGATCGACGACAGGATCAGGCCGGAACGTGGGGATGACGCGGCCTGTCCATTCCGAACGGCGTAGTTTTTGATGATGCGATAGCGGATCTAAAGGAGAGTCTGTGGTTGCCAGTACTTCAATATTGAATCTTTTATATAGCGCCCGGGGCAGAAATTCCGGGCTTGCCAGGCATTCGGCAATGCGGTCGTAGATCCGGTCGGCCGATTCCGGGGTAAAGCGTTCGGGGATGCCGAAAACGACCTGAAAAACGTGGTCGAACCAGATCCGTGTGGGTGTGCCGCGAAACAGATACCAGTTTTCGGCAAAGAGACGCCAGATCTTTCTCGGGTCCGTTTCAACCGGCTGCCCGTCGGTCCTGGGAATTCCCAGGGATTCCAGCGGGACGCCCTGGCTGTAGAGCATGCGGAAGACGTAATGGTCGGGAATGACGAGCAGGGCGGCCGGATCGGGAAACGGCTCGTTTTCCGCAAACCATCGAGGGTCGGTGTGCCCGTGCGGACTGATGATGGGCAGGCTCCGAACCGTTTCGTATAAACGGCGCGCTATGGCCCGCTGCGTCTGCTCCGACGGGAACAGCCGATCATCATGTAAAGAGGTGCTTTGCGTCATTCCGGATCCATCGCTCCCTGTGTGTTTTGAAATTAAGACAATCAGTAGAAACCGAGACGGGTATTTATGTCAACCACAGACTGGTAGTCGAAAAATTACGATTTGTTATCCTGAGTCCAGGATTCATTAAAATACATAACTTCTTTAAATTAAAATTCGGCTAAATACAATCCGTATGTGCAGACGGGGAAAATTTGGATTACAATACCCGTACATATAATCGAAAAAATCCAATCGAGGATCTGGGGAATGAAACCTGTCAAAGATGTTTTGAACGAGAAAGGACACGACATCTGGTCCATCACGCCGGATGCATCGGTATTCGAAGCGATTGAGCTGATGGCTCAAAAGGAGGTAGGGGCTTTGCTCGTGCTTGAAGCTGAGAAACCGATCGGCATCATCTCTGAACGAGACTATACGAGGAAAGTCATTCTTAAAGGGAAATCGTCCAGGAAAACTATGATCAAGGCCATAATGACTTCTCCGGTTATCTTTACGGATGCCGGCCAGGATGTTAAGGGATGTATGGAGCTGATGACGTCAAAAAACATCCGCCATCTTCCTGTGCTGGAGAATAACCGGTTGGTTGGTATTGTCTCGCTTGGAGATCTGGTCAAGGCAATTATTTCCGAACAGGAATCCAAGATACGGGGTCTTGAAAGTTACTTTCTCTATCGCTCCGACCTGTCGCGATAACACGGTATAAAGTACTGACATCCTCCGGTTCTGGGCCTTTGATCGAAATAGGGCTTTGGAAAATTTGGGAATGCCTCAGATGCCTTTCCGCCGATGGTAGATTATCCGAGGGTTTTCGGCGCGCCATCGGTAGTAGCCCTTGATGTCTTCGAACGACATGATCGTCCACGGCGCCATCGCCGAGATCCCGTTTTTGCTGAACAGAAGGTCGTCTGCGATATACACCGCCGCATGGAAGATATCGCCTTCCTCATCGAGGAACGCCACGATGTCTCCGAGTTCGAAATCAGCCTCGACCACGAAGTAGTCCTCTTTGAGCGTCTTGAGGGCAACAGCGGCGTTCAGGTAACGGTTATCGGGATCCGGCAGGAAGAAATTGAGGGATGTCCAGAGGCAGTTGACAACCGACGGTTTGTCCATGTCCTCGGCCGACAGTTTCGGGTAAGTGTAGAGGTGTTTCTGCGCAAAAGGCGGGAGCAGGTGGGTCACGTCAATGGATTGATCGGTGCCGCCTCCTGCAATGGACTCGAGCAGAGGCCGGATTTCAGTGCGGCGGCCGCCTCGCCCCCAGTACTCGACCAGCGTATCCAAATCGGCCGTTCGGTCAACTGAAAGGCGAACGATCACGGTCGGCTGCTGGAAAAGGGCTTTGCCGAGCCGTCGCAGTTCGTCGTCGCTGCCGATATCGGCCCGCACCAGCTCGATATCGGAGAGCAGCATGTAATTGCCGTCGCGGTAGATGAGCGGTTCAATGAGCTGCCGTGTGTGCGGCGATATGAGATTCGGACCGAGCCACTCTTCCGGTTTTTCGCCGAGGAACCTGAACGCCTGTGTCTGATCCACGTTCAGCGGACTCTTGGCGAGCATGTGATAAATACGAGAGCGGGTTTCCGGGTGGAGCGCGCGTACCCAGGCCCGGTCGGGCGCGAGGACAATCCCTTCGATCTGCTTTTCGAACCGCGCCTGGAGCCGCAACCGTTCGGCATCGGCGGCGGACACACCAGCCGACTGCAGCATCCGGGAAACCCTGTCGACATTCGCGCCCGGGAAAAACCAGATGGGCTCACGTAAAAACCCCCAATCAGTAAACACGAGTTCCATGGGCGGTGAAATGACGATGGGAACCAGCGTCAACTCACCCCACTTGCCGGCACGAGCCGGTGTCGCGGACCTGCCGTCACCGACACCTATGCCGATCAGGCTCATTGGTCTGAGCCAGATGGCGGCCACCGTAAGCCAGGGAAAAACCAGGACAGCCGCCAGGGTGATAAGCCACGGGCGTGAGATTGCTATATATGGAGCGGATATGCGATTGGATTTTGAACGTTCGGGCTTCTTCAGTGTTACAGGCATCTTAATAACGGGAAAGTTGGACTCGATTCTCAGATCACCTTGCTTGCCCGGGTTTTCATGCGACAAGCCTGATTGAATAATGGGATTGTGCAAATTCCTTTTGGCCGGGGATACCCATAATCAGTAAAATCACAGACCGAAATTCAAGTCATATTTACGTATAAATCCTTGCGGGATCACCTGGGATTGATCGATAGGGAATGGCTTTTAAAAAAAAGGCATAATTTTTCCTATCGGCGGTCTTCGGTAATTCCGCCGTGATATACGCCGCCGGTCAGAGAAATGTTTCACTAATCCTAAGGGAATTCAGCAGAGAAATTTTAAAGTCCAAAACTATATCATTAGTATTTATTTGGGGGCATGCCGCGATCGCCTGCCGGCTTCTCAATGCAGCTTATCAGCCGAAGCCACGGACGAAAGTTCCAGCTTTAGCGAAACCTGACTCTTTTATTAGTTTCAACTAAACCCACGGCCTCTGGCCGTGCGACCCTGGAAGGCTCAGCCGTTCCGGCGAACGTTGATGGTAAGAGCGCAT
>JAFGTD010000114.1 GCA_016934295.1 Acidobacteriota bacterium | reverse complement strand
TCCACGCGGACAATCTGATGCGGAGCCGCGTGAGGTGCCCCGGCGAGAATCCGGGTCTTTATCGGAGTCGTAAAGGACCGGAGCCTTCGGACCATGCGGGTATCGGCGCCCTTTTTCTTTAAGGCGGCAAGGATTTCCTTCCCTGATTCATCCATTCCGACCGCTCCGGCAATGGCAACGCCGGAGCCGAGGGCCAAAAGGTTGTTGGCGGCATTGGCCGCCCCTCCGGGTAAACGGACCAGGTTTCGGCAGTCCAGCACCAGGACCGGAGCTTCACGGGATATTCTGGAAACATGACCGTAAAGAAATTCGTCGGCTATCAAATCGCCCACGATCACGATTCTACTTTTTGAAAATTTTTTCAGAAGGTTCAGAAGCTGTTTTTGCATTTCAGGAGGCCGAATGTAGCAAAATTTTCTCCAAAATACAATGGAACTAACATACTGCCGTTGCAGATTAAAAGAAACGTTCAAAACGTTTAACCTCTAACGTCCAACGTTGAACGTTCAAACATTCGTTCCACGTTCGAAGTTCCAGGTTGGAGGTTCGAAGTTCCACGTTCCAACGTGCAACGATCTTTTTGTTTTTAACATGCAACGTTCAACGTGCAACCTGCAACGGTTTTATGTTATTTGTGACCTCTCTCACATACACCGGAAAGTTCCGGAACTATAATGGCGGCAATTCATAACATTAACTTCCCGCGGTCGGGAAAGGGGTGAATGGTCGGGAATCGGGGGATGCCCGGAAATTTACCGGTCCCGACTGCGGCACAAAAAATTACTGCTTCGTTTCACGTTTGAACGTTTAAACATTGGACGCCGAACCCCACCCGGTCTTTCAATGCAAGCGTGCGAGCGTCCAACGGGGCAGTAATTAACATACTGCCGTTGCAGGTTGAAACGTTCAAAACGTTTAACCTCAAACGTCCAACGTTGAACGTTCGAACGTTGAACGTTCAAACATTCGTTCCACGTTCGAAGTTCCAGGTTGGAGGTTTGAAGTTCCACGTTCCAACGTTCAACGATGCTTTTTGTATTTAACGTGCAACGTTCAACGTGCAACCTGCAACGACGTATTAATCCCTTGACGAAGTAGTTCCTCGAATGCTTCAGGATTATAGAACTTGGTTGTCTGCACGCAGACCAGGAGTGGAAAATCAGGCGGTTCTGAGATCTTGATCGCGTCTTTCTCCGTCACAAGGACGGCGTCGGCGGAGGCTTTGCGCGCCATCTCCACACAGCGGGTCCAATCTTCAGGGCGCAGCCTGTAGTGGTCTTTGAAAAAAAGGGTTCCGCCCACTCGAATCCCGAGCTTCAGCACATCGGCATGGAAACGCTCCGGGTTCCCCAGAGCCGCTGTCAGGAAGGCGGAATCCGGGTAAGGGGAACTCGATATCGGGTTGTCCGCTTCCTTCCATATGTCAAAGGGAATCAGTCTTTCGATGGTTTGCTCGCAATGCAATAGCTTTTCCTGAAGATGGAGCGCTTCAAATACGAATCTCTCCGGACCGGCGGGGTCGGATTTCTGAGTGCCGTTCAGGATAATTGCATGACTGCGGCGCAATCCGGATAAAGGTTCCCTCAAGGTCCCGCGCGGGAAAATGCGGTTTTGTTTCAACGGCTGGCTGGAATCGATCACGACAATATCCAGGTCCCGCTGCAGCTTTCTGTGCTGGAAACCGTCGTCCAGTATAAATACCGGATTGCCGGCCTGCTGTGCGATCCTGCCGCCGGCGGTGTACCTGTTCTTCGAGATGCCGAACCAGGCTTCCGGAACGTGGCGACGGATGAGCGCCGGTTCGTCACCCATTTGCCGAGCAGGGAATTTAATGGAGTCACCCGGCGAGATTATGCGTTCGATTCCGGGATCGGGTCTTCCATAGCCCCGGCTGAGAATTGCCGGAATAAAACCCGATTCTTTAATTTTCTTCGCTGTAAAAATTACCAGCGGCGTTTTGCCTGCTCCGCCCGTCGTTATATTCCCTATGCTGATAACGGGGCTCTCCAGCCGTCGATGGCGCAGGATGGAGGATTCATAGAGAGTGTTTCTAAAGCGTACCACCGCTTCGTAGACCGGACCGGCAATGAAGGATAAAGGGGCAAGCCCCCGCGGGATACTGTGCATAGAAGGATAGATTAGCATAAACGATAATTATAAATTGAAGATTTAAGAATCCGTGCGCTTGTATGCTTTTCCATAGGTCGGTTATGCGCCTGGAATTCTACGCCTCTTAGCCTCTACCTGTAGTAATATTGCATCTGAAGATACGTGGAGAAAATTGTTGTATCAATAGAAAACTTGAAAGGGATTGCTCAATGATTGGTGGGTATGCATTTCTCAATAAAAATAAAGGTGTTATGGATCGATTAAATAATGCGTTGGGGAAGGCATATAACCGGATTGAATGCAGTGAAAATGCGATTCTTTTTCATGATAATCCTTTTATGGATACCAACACTGCTGTTTATTCATCCGAAAACATGACGATGATAAGTCAGGACCTTCTTGTTGCGGATAACGGCAGTGGTAATTACGCCACAGTCGATTTACGAGATGATTTCCCCGACCTATTCAGGCTTAAGCATACGGATGCTTTTAAGGATATTGTCTCTGAATTTAGAATGATTATCATCGCTCAATCAAACGAGGGTACCGATCTGTACCTCACATCCAATCGAGCCGGGAATGGGCGGATCTATTATCATATTGTTGACTCGGGAATCCTATTTTCGTCTGACATCCGTTTCCTGTTGAAGATAATTCCGTTTGAACTAAATCCCCTCGGCGTTTATGCAATTATAAAATATGGAGCCATTCCTGAGCCGTTGACCATAAGTAAAAATATTTCAGCGGTTCCGGCTGCGCATTTCCTTCACACAACAATCGGAAGAGGTATTGTACGAACAAAGGCTTATTTTCAATTTGAATTTCCTTGTGAAAACACGCAAGTAGCACCCAGCGATTTTGACGAAATTATTCAACCGGCGAAACGGGAATTGCGGAAATCGGCTAAGTTTTTAAGGCGATTTGATCCGGCAATTCTTATCAGCGGAGGTATCGATTCAAGTTTATACGCAGCCTACTTGAATGAATTTGAGGGTGCGCGACTACAGGGAATCAATTGCACATTTGGAGATAATGATCCGGAATTTGAATTTGCACAGGCACTTGCAGGAAAAGTGAACGCCGAATTTCATGTCGGCAAAATGGAAACGGAAAACGCGGTGAGAATTCTAGCGGACACAGTCGCGTTAACATCCCATCCGTTTGCGGATTTTTCCAGTATGCCGATTGTATTTATTCTCAAATATATGAAGGAGCATGTCGGCGGTGCAGGTATGTTGATTGAAGGCAATGGCGCGGATGACTGCTTTGGATTTCCCGCACTGACTATTCAATCCAAAATGCTGTTAAAGCAGCGTTTTCCAAAAACATTGAAGAATACAATCGCCACCCTTAGCCAAAATTCAAGGTACTGGAAATGGCGGTCCCATGAAGGTTTTTGGGCCCGGGTACTTGCCCTGGCCGATAGCCATGAAATCGACTATTTAAATCACTTCCTGGTGAATTCTCCGATCAATTATCTCCAGTTAAATATTGAGCGAAACTGGGATAAGGTGTTGGTTAAAACGATGGACAGTGTTTTTACAGCCTGTGCCAAAGACCATGACGCGTTGAGCTTTGAGGCAAAAACAACGGTTCGACAGTTAATGCACATTAATAGCCGAAGATGGGCTGCAAAGGCATACTCAGTTGGGGAGAATCTTGGGATCCATGTTGTCTATCCATATATTTGGCGCGACGTGCTTACGCTTCAGGGGGCGATCCCATGGGCGGCAAAGGTAAATAACGGCATTGTTAAATGGCCGCTCAAACGGATGCTTGAGGAATTCATGCCGAATGAATTTATCTACAGGGGAAAGAGCGGCTTTGTTCCTCCGTTTGCTCAATGGTTGACATGTAAGGATTTCAATAACGCTGTGCGGAATATCTTCACTCAAACAAACGCGGCAGTTACAAATATTGTACCTGTTAAAATCATTAATGAATTACTCGACGATGCTCTCAGTGGGATTAACCTGCGCTTTCCGGTATTGAATTTCCTCTGGGCCGCGTTATTTACGGAGATGTGGATTCAAAAGTATAAAAAATAATTGTTGTCAAATGATGTCAAGCTTGGCGCCTATTTTTTTATTGGTATTTTAGGACCTTAAATCAGGATAGGCTTCTAAAAAGGGTGATTCCAGCCAGACACCAATCATTAACCACCTACCTTATGCGTTGCTGCAAGGCGTACTCTTTTCCTGTCCCGCCATGAGATTGTTGCGAGACGGCAAGCCTGTACAATCATTTCCCTCCAGGCGATACCCGATTTTTTCAAGAGCAACGGAGGCGGCCCGGTTTATGGGCAGCATGCTGCTTCCGAGCATCGAATCCATTCCGATCATTCGTATGGAATAGTCCGTACATACCGACGGATGGTTGATTTCGTCAAGCATACTCACGGCTTTTTCGTATACTTCCGGGTACTTCTGCTTGATCACACGGCAGCTGCCGTAGACATACTTTCCGTATTTATTCCTTACTGTAAAAAAACCGAAAAGCCTGCATATTAACGGCCTCATGGGGTATGCCGTGCATCTGCCCCGGGTGGATGAGCCGGGTTGCGCCTTATAAAAAATGCATACAGGATCGTCCGGCGCCTCATAGATCCGGGACATCCAGTATTCGGCCGTATTGTTTCTCCAGAGCTCAAGCGCCAGGGGCATCATTTCGACTACGGTTGTTTCCACCCTGGAACGGCTGCAGCACTCACCGCAGCCGTCCGGACATTTTATCCCCGTTAGTTTCCGGAACTTTTCTACCGCCCGGTCCACTTCCGCGAAGAGCGCTCCGACCCTGTCGATCGTTTCCCTGTCTAATTCGCCTATACGGCGCCTGATGTTTTTCATTTCTGCGGCCTCTCTCCGATCCGAAGACCTCCGGGGCATCGTCCTGGAAGGAAATGAATGATATCTAAAGGACGAACAGAAATGAATAGTCGAAATTTCGAGCCGGTATTTGCTTGCACCGTGCTCGTTGTGTTGTATAATTAGTCACTCTATTGCATAAATATGTAATCGAGGCATCGGAATAAAATCATGATTACCAAAAAGGCCAGGCAGGGACGGATACTGGAAATTGTTCGAAAACACTCGGTTCGGAGCCAGGAAGAACTATCCTCGCTTCTCAGGGCCGAAAATATACCGGTGACCCAGTCCACGCTGTCCCGGGATATCCGTGAACTGGGCTTGATCAAGATTCGAGGCAGGTATCAGTCGCCCGGGGATGCGCTGCCTGCGGCTGCAAATGAACATCTTCGCCGGGCCCTGGAACAGTATGTTTTGAGTACGGGAGTTTCCGGGAACATCGTAGTTATTAAAACATCTCCCGGCAACGCTCATTCCGTAGGCGTGGTTCTGGATGCCGCACAATGGTCCGAGGTGATGGGAACAATAGCCGGGGACGACACCATTTTTGTTCTGGCGCAGAACGGTCGCATCGGCAAGAGAGTGCTGGAGAGAGTCCGGGAGTTCTCATCCCGGAGATAAACGTCGGAATCGTCGGGCTTATAAAGAAAGGCAAGTGAATTTTTATGCGAATGACGGTAAAACTCGGCGGAAGTATCCTGGAGGAAGCTTCCATACGCAGCGCTATTCTCGCTCAGGTGTCCGGGATTGCGGCGCTGGGGCACGAAGTGATTCTGGTGCACGGCGGCGGGAAAAGCCTGAACCGCCGGCTGTCCCAGATGCAGATAGAATCCAGGTTTATTGAGGGCCTCCGGGTGACGGATGCGGAAACGCTACAAGCGGCCGTAATGGTTCTGGCCGGAGAGGTGAATAAGAAGATCGTGTCGGAAATGAATCATTCCGGCGCCTGTGCCGTCGGGATATGCGGCGCGGATGCAGGCGCAGTGCGGTGCGTTCGGCTTTCGGATCTGCCGAACAGTCCGACAGGGATCGGATTTGTAGGAAAACCGTCCGAAGTCAACCGGTCCTTTTTCGAAGGGGCATTCAATGCCGGATGGATTCCGGTGGTGTCCAGTATCGCCCTGGGGCCGGACGGCCAACTATACAACGTAAACGCCGACCAGATGGCGTCGGCCTGCGCCTCGGGGGCCGGCTGTACATCCCTGGTCTATCTGACCGATGTCGCGGGAGTGAAAGATGAAAACGGTTCGGTGCTGCACGATTTGAAGGAATCCGATATTGCAGCCCTGCGGTCCCGGGGAATTGTCAAGGGGGGCATGCTGCCGAAGACCTCTTCCTGTCTTGAGGCACTCGCCGCGGGAGTCCGGGATGCTCTTATTCTGCCCGGATCCGAGCCCGATATTTTAATAAAATTTATCAATGGAACGCTGACGGAAGGAACGCATATCCATGGAAACCGATAAAGCAATCGAACTCAAGCCTGAAGAAATATCGGCTCTCGAAGAGAAATACCTTTTTGCAACCTATAAGAGATCGGACCTCTACTGTTCGCATGGATCCGGGATTTATCTGTTCGATATGTATGGAAAACGCTACCTCGATTTCCTGGGGGGTATTTCCGTTAATTCTCTCGGATACAGCCATCCGCGCCTGGCCCGTGTTTTAACCGAGCAGGGGCAACGGCTGATCCATTGCTCCAATCTTTTCTATCACCCCTATCAGGGCGCGCTGGCGAAGAAGCTTGTCGAAGCGTCCGGTATGGCCAGGGCATTTTTCACAAACAGCGGAACGGAAGCGGTCGAAGCAGCCTTGAAGATCGCGCGGTCTTACGGCAACGCCCGTGCAGGCAGCAGCAAGTCTGTAATTCTGACTCTCAAGAATTCATTCCACGGCAGGACATTCGGAGCTCTCAGCATTACTACCCAGGACAAATATCAGGCTCCCTTCCGGCCTCTCGTTCCCGGTATCGAGGTCGTTGCGGAATTTACCGTGGAGGCCCTGGAAGAGGCGTTTTCCGATCACGTCTGTGCGTTAGTGATGGAGCCGGTTCAGGGCGAAGGGGGTATTGTGCCGTTGCCGGAATCCTTTGTGCGTGCGGGGCGTGAATTGTGCGACCGGCACGATGCGCTCCTGGTTGCGGATGAAATTCAGTGCGGCCTGGGAAGAACGGGCAGATATTTTGCCTTTGAACATTATGGAATAAAGCCGGATGTCATGACGCTGGCGAAATCCCTGGCAGCGGGATACCCGCTGGGCGCCGTGCTGGGAAATACCCGTGTTGCCGAGAGCCTGGGCCCGGGCGATCATGGCACCACTTTTGGGGGCGGCCCTCTTGCATGCAGGCTCGCTCTGGAAGTCCTCAATATCATCGAAGAGGAAGATTTAATTTCCAAGGTGGATGCTTTGGGGCACTATCTTATGGATGCGATCAGGAAGATGGCGTCGCAACACCGGTCTATCGGCGAAGTCCGTGGCATGGGACTCATGATTGGCATAGAAATGGGGGCTGCGGCGAAGGAAGCCGTACCGCGGCTGCTGAAAAAGGGGATAATCACGAATGCGGCGCATGAAACCGTTTTACGTCTTTTGCCTCCGTTTATTATCGAGAAAAAGGACGCGGATGAGTTTCTCTCGGCCCTGGATGCGGTTTTGGGCGAGATAGAGGCAGAGTCGTAAAAGGAGTCAGCAATGCCTGAAAACGTACGATCCCTGAACCGGGCGGAACCGTCTTCCGACCTGAAGCCGCTGGTTCGTAAAGCCCGTTTGACGGATGTGGGCGAAATGTACCGCATCATCAATTACTATGCCGAATCGCAACGGATGCTGCCTAAAACGGAGCTGCAGCTTTACGAAAACCTGAGGGATTACAGTATCGTAACCGATGCTTCTTCCACCGAACGGGTGCTGGCGTGCGGGGCGCTTCATATTTATTGGGAGAATCTGGCCGAAATACGGGCAATTGCGGTGGATCCCGATCTGACCCGAATGCGCCTTGGTTCCGTTCTGGTTGACAGCCTGTTGGATGAAGCACGGGGATGGCGGATAGAGCGGGTGTTTGTCTTCACTTACGAACCGAAGTTTTTCGGCCGTTTCGGCTTCGTCCAGGTGGAGCACCGGGAATTGCCCCTGAAAGTCTACAACGAATGTTTCCATTGTCCTAAATTCAATACCTGCGACGAAATCGCGATGGTGCTCGACCTATGAAACCTGATAGCATTGAACAGTCGAAAAGACAGAAAAGTCCGAAGTGGCGTCTCATTGATGGCGGAGTAACGGCCCCTGACGGCTACCTTGCGGCCGGCGTATCTGCCGGAATCAAGAGAAAGGGACTCGATCTGGCGGTTCTGTTTTCCTCGCAGCCTGCATCCGCCGCCGCAGTGTTTACCCTCAATCAAATACAGGCGGCGCCTGTTGTTCTAAGCAGGGAAAATCTGAAAATTTCGAAGGGACGCGCTCGGGCGGTTTTGATCAATTCCGGTTGTGCGAATGCCTGCACCGGAAAGCGGGGCATGCAGGATTCCGTTCTCAGCATTCAATGCCTGGCATCCCATCTGGGGGTGGACTCCAGCAGGATTCTTGTCGCCAGCACCGGCGTTATCGGCAGTTTCCTTCCTGTTCCCAGGGTGCTGAAAGGAATTGCGACAGCGGTTTCCTCTTTGAATTCCCAGGGCGGTACCGCTGCGGCCCAGGCGATCATGACGACGGATACCCGCGAAAAAGCATTTGCAGTTGAAGCGCGGATTGAAGGAAATACAGTCCGAATCGGCGGGATAGCCAAAGGAGCGGGTATGATTCATCCCAATATGGCGACGATGCTTTCCGCCATTACCACGGATGCCCGTGTTGCGCCGGGACAGTTGAATAAAATACTGCGTCGTGTTGTCGAACGTACCTTTAACTGCCTGACCGTTGACGGGGATTCCTCCACCAACGATACGGTTTTCATCCTGGCCAATGGCGCCTCAAAGGCGGCGGTTTCAGACGGCCGCGCCGCCGCTTTTTTTGAACAGGGACTGGAAATGCTATGTGAAGAGCTGGCAAAGAGCATCGCTCGGGATGGTGAAGGCGCCACCAAATTCGTCGAAGTCCTGGTTCGGGGCGCCAGGGATTTCGATTCTGCACGGAAAGTGGCTAAAGCGATTGCAAATTCCAGCCTGGTCAAGACCGCTCTGTTTGGGGAGGAATTCAACTGGGGAAGGATTCTGTGTGCTGCCGGCTACAGTGGTGTGCCGTTTTCCCCTGATCGGATCGCCTTGAGCCTGAACGGTGTTCCCGTCTACCGGGATGGTTCTCCGGTAATTTCCACCAGGAAAAGGGCTGAAAAAGCAATGAAGGCGCACGATCTGCTGATTGAAGTGGATCTTTCCGCCGGCGGCCGGCAGGCGCGTGTATGGACGTGCGATCTGAGCCACGAATACGTCGACATTAATGGGAGTTACATTACATAAAGCCGTTGCTTGTTGAACGTTGCACGTTGAATGTTCAAAACCAAAAGATCGTTTGAATGTTGAAGTCAAAGAACCGATCCGTCAATCAGCCCAAAAACATGCAACGAGGCTTTTTTCTTTTAACGTGTAACGTTCTAACGTTCAACGTGCAACGGCTTTATTTCCTTGACAAACCCCGGCGCGGGTCTATCATACGATGAGTGCGATAGATACGATGTCGCCGTAAGGATTATTATGAAGATCCATAAGCCAATTCGTTGTGACGCGATCTTTCACCTACAATACCTCCTCCTTGAGTGTCTTTCCCTATCTTAGGCCGGAAACCATTGACCATTCCGGGCATGAAGAATAATCCAAAAGCAAAAATTGAAAGGACCCAGTCATGAGAGACCGAGTACTGGTTTTCGACACAACATTGAGAGACGGGGAACAGTCCCCCGGCGCCAGCATGACCATAAACGACAAACTGATGTTGGCACGCCAGCTCGAGCGCTTGAATGTGGATGTTATCGAAGCGGGTTTCCCGATTTCTTCCGACGGAGATTTTGAGTCGGTTCGAAGTATTGCCAAGGAGGCAAAAACTGCGACAATTGCGGGATTGGCCAGAGCAGGCAAAATGGATATCGATCGCTGCTGGGAAGCGGTTCGCTACGCTAAAAAACCGAGAATCCATGTATTCATCGCAACCTCGGATATTCATTTGAAGTATAAGTTGAAGAAAACGCGAAGAGAAGTCCTCAAAGCTGCGCGCGAAGCGGTTTCCTACGCTAAATCACTGTGCCCCAATGTTGAATTTTCAGCAGAAGACGCAACCCGTTCCGATCTTCAGTACCTTTGCGAAGTTGTGCAGGCCGTTATCGAGGAAGGCGCGGATGTCGTCAATATTCCCGACACGGTAGGGTATACCTTCCCCACCGAATATGGCCAGACGATTCGCTACCTGCGCGAGAGTGTGCCGAATATCGAAAAGACCATTCTGTCCGTACATTGCCATAACGATCTGGGGCTTGCGGTTGCAAATTCGCTCAGTGCGATCCAAAACGGCGCCCGCCAGGTGGAATGTACCCTCAACGGCATAGGCGAACGAGCGGGCAACGCCTCCCTCGAAGAGATTGTGATGGCGTTGCGTACACGCAAAGATCTTTTCGGCGTCGACACCCGGGTGAATTCCAGGGAACTGTTTCCATCCAGCAGCATGGTGACCAACCTGACCGGAATGAAAGTCCAGGCGAACAAGGCAATCGTCGGGAAGAATGCCTTCGCCCATGAGGCGGGCATTCATCAGGACGGGATGATCAAAGAGAAGCTGACCTACGAAATAATGCGCCCGGAAACGGTAGGCATTAAAGAGAGCAAGCTGGTTATGGGCAAACATTCGGGCCGGCATGCCCTCCGGAAGAAATACCTGGAACTGGGCTTCAAATTGAGCGAAGCCGAACTTGAAAAGGCCTATGTCCTGTTCAAGAAGGTTGCGGACAAGAAGAAGGAAGTATTCGATGAAGACCTGATCGTAACGGTTCGGGACGCTCTGAGAATAACCCCTTCCGTCTATAAGCTGAAGAATATCCAGTCAACAGCCGGAAATCAGGTAATCGCCACCGCGACGGTCGCTCTCGAGAAGGAAGGTGAGCTGAGCAAGGATTCGGCTATCGGAGACGGTCCCGTGGACTCCGCATTGAAAGCGATCGACCGGATTACGGGTGTGGAAGGGAAGCTTGTCGAGTACTCAGTTCATAGTGTTACAGGCGGCAGGGATGCAGTGGGCGAAGTGTTTATGAAGGTGGATTTCGGGAAAGTGTCTTTTATCGGCAAAGCCGCGAGCCTGGATATTGTGGATGCCAGCGCCCGGGCCTACCTGGACGCCGTCAACAAAATGATTCATTACAAAATGACGCTCGACAGCCACAATGGCAACGGTAAAAAGAAGAAAGCAGCCGGTACCGTCAAATCCAGGAAAGCCGCCGGCCGAAAAAAGCCGGCAGCCAAGTAGGGGCGAACCTTCAGGCTTCGCTCCCAGCCGAATCGAAGATTTGGCCGGGCTACGCCTGACAAGTCGGCGGACAAGTTGGTGTTCGCCCTGATCCATCCTCGCCTGGCGATTCTTAATGGATGAAAATTTACCGGGCATATGAAAAAGCCATTGCTTGCAGTCCCAAAAAACTCGAAAGTCGCTTACCAGGGCGGACCGGGTGCATTCAGCCAGCAGGCAGCCTGCAAGGTATTCGGTTCCGAACTGATATCGGTGCCCTGCCATTCGCCGGATGATGTTTTTACAGCCGTTATCAGGAAACGGGCCGAATTTGCCGTCATCCCGATTGAAAATACGTTAGCGGGAAGCATTTACCAGAACTACGATCTTCTCGCGCGTCGTCCCCTGGTGGTTGTTGCGGAGACATCGCTCAGGATCGAACATAATTTCATCGTTCACAGGGGGGCCGGTCTGCGGCAGATCCGTCGGGTCTATTCCCACCCTGCCGCCCTGGAACAGTGCAGCCGTTTTCTGCGCCGGTTCAAGTCCCTGGATCAGATTTCTTTTTACAACACCGCGGGAAGCGTAAAGTTCATCCACGATCAGGGCCTGAAACAGGCTGCGGCCATCGCATCCGTGGATGCGGCGCGGATTTACGGCATGAAAATACTGCGGCGCGGCATCGAAGACGATCCGGAAAACTACACCCGCTTTCTTGTGCTGGCCCGTAAGGGGCAGCTGCCCCGGGGGGGAGAAAAAACCGGCATCGTCTTCGGACTGGAAAACCAGCCCGGAGTGCTGTTTAAGGCGCTGTCGGTTTTCGCCCTGCGGAATATTGATCTTGTGAAGATCGAGTCTCGCCCGATCCGGGGCAAACCCTGGCAATACCTTTTCTATATCGATCTGCAGAGTGACATTCGAAGTCGCGAATGCAGCCATGCACTCAGGCACCTTCGTGAACTGGCTCCTTTTCTCAAAGTTCTCGGTTCATATCCCGTAATAAAATAAAGCCGTTGAACGTTGCATGTTAAACGTTGAACGTTCAAAACAAAAAGATCGTTGAACGTTTCGAGGCCGCGACGTCAATCAGCTTAATAACCTGCAACGGTGCTTTTTTCTTTTAACGTTTACCGTTCAACGTTCAACCTGCAACGGCAGTTATTTCTTTTTGATATTAGCGTGACTCGACATGATACAATCAAAGGTCGATTTTAAAATGGAGAGAGTTGCATTATGAACCGGGCTGTAATAGTCGGGAGCGGATCCTGTATTCCGCCTGAGTCGGTTACCAATGATATGTTGTCCAGAATAATGGACGTGAGTGACCGGTGGATACGCGAAAGATGTGGAGTGGAGAACCGGTATTATGTTGAGGAGGGTACCTCCACCTCGGATCTCGGAGTAACGGCGTCTATTGAAGCGCTCAAGATGTCGGGGCTGGACGGGAACGATCTCGACTTGATTATTTTTGCGACAATGACTCCCGATTATTATTTTCCGGGATCCGGCGGATTGCTTCAGTCCAAACTGGGAATAAAGAATATTCCCAGTTTTGATATTCGTCAGCAGTGTGCCGGATTTTTATACGGCATGCAGCTGGCCGATGCCCATATTCGTGCAGGCCTGGCAAAAAACGTACTCATGGTCGGGGCGGAAACGCACACGGGATTCATGCCGTGGACGGCTGAGAATTATAAGTATTTGTACGGGAAAACCGAGACGGCGCCTACTCCTGAGGAGTACGCCTGGAATACCCGTTTCCGGAACCTGACGGTGCTTTTCGGGGATGCCGGCGCCGCCGTGGTCATCCGGGCTGAAAACGGGGGTCGCGGTGTCATGGACTGTATCCTGCATACCGACGGGAGCGGATTTGATAAGATTCATGTCCCGGGCGCCGGATTCAATCGCCGGCCGTATGTAGATGTTGAACAGATTGAAAAAGGCGAACATATTCCCGTGATGAACGGGATGTCCGTTTACAGAAATGCCACCCATTGCCTTGTTGATGTCGCCAGGGAGATTCTCAAGCGCAACGATCTGACCATGGATGATATTTCCATGGTTCTGATGCACCAGGCGAACAGGCGAATCAACGAACGGGTGCAGAAAATGCTGAATATTCCCGAAGAGAAAATGATTCACAACATTCACAAATTCGGCAACACAACAGCCGCAACCATTCCGCTTCTCTGGGACGAATGCGTTCGAACGGATCGGATCCACCCGGGAGATCTGGTTCTTATGGTCGCTTTCGGAGCGGGAATGCACTGGGGTGCTCTGCTATTAAAAGCTTGAAAATGTAAGAGTTGAGAGGAAATCGGATTCCATGGTTTCCCTGCGGATGGTTCAGGGAGAACGGCCTGAAAAAGGGACGATTATTCCCGTGTTCCCTGATGGCTGGATTTTATGTTAAATTGTTGTATAATAAAGGTTTTTTAGCATTCTGCACCCGGAGGGAATGTTGACGGGTCTTTATAAATCCTTGACAGGGTCCAATCTTTTGTATTTGATCTGATTTCTGTGTTTAGCGGATAGAATACCCGCAGCAACCCCAATGACGGTCTAAAAACTGTAAACTAAATTCATGGACATTTAATTCACAAGGGCATCATATGGATAATAAAGGCATGGATAAAGAAACTCTCGATATGATATTGGAGGCGCTAAAAGATTTTACCTCACAGCGGCTTCCGGAAAAGAAAATCCTGGAACTCGATGCCACGGAGGAATTTCCGATCGATATCGTACGGGATATGAACGGTCCGGAACTGGGGATTCAGCTTCTGTTCATCCCGGAGGAATTCGATGGAATGGGAGGAGGCGCTTTTGACGTCTACAGGGTCTGTGAAGAGCTGGCGAGGGTGGATCTGGGAGTGGCTACGGGCGTATTGGCTACATTCCTCGGCAGCGATCCGATAATTTTCGGCGGGACCTACGAACAGAAAAAGAAATGGATGACCAAGATCGGCCAGGAAGGGCTCCTTATGGCTTACGGCGCTACGGAGCCCGAGGCCGGCAGCGATCTTGGGGCGCTTCGCACCGTTGCCGTTGCAGAAGAAAAAGACGGGGAGGTTGTCGGTTACAGAATTAACGGAAATAAACAATGGATCAGCAATGGAGGTTATGCGGATCTCTATAGCGTCCTGGCCAAGGCTCCGGGCGGGCCTACCTGGTTCATTGTTGAAAAGGATACGGAAGGATTGAGCCACGGAAAGCCTGAAGACAAGCACGGCATTCGAGCCAGCAATACCGCCACGGTGTCGCTGGAAAATGTCTATGTCGATGTCGATCGCATGGTTGGAGGCAAGGAAGGTCAGGGCCTTTTCCAGGCGCAGCTGGTATTCGGGTATACGCGGCTGATGGTTGCGGCCTTTGGTTTGGGCGCCGGATGGGCCGCCCTCGATCGCGCTATTCCTTACTCCACCGGACGCATTCAAGGCGGCGCTCCCTTGTCCGAGAAACAGGGCTACACCCACAAGCTTATCGTTCCCCATGCCGTACGCCTGGAAGCCGGGCGCGCTTATATCGAGGAGACTGCGGAACGTATCGATCAGGACGAAGGCACGTTGAATACGGAAGGCGCGATAGCGAAATATTTGTCGACGGAAGCCGGCAACGGTGCGGCCGATGCTTCGATTCAGGCTCTGGGCGGATACGGTTATACCCGCGAGTACATGGTGGAAAAGATCAAACGGGATGCGCGTATTACCCAGATTTATGAAGGCACATCCGAGATCATGGAGATGACCATCAGCCGCGACCGGTGGCAACTGCATTTGAAAACCAAAGGCCGCTACTACCACGATATGGCACAGCAGATCGTGCAACTGCATCAACAGAACAATCGGGTGGGGGCGGACATTGTCGGTTACTGCCTGCACGGTCTGGCCGGGCTCCTGGAGATGGCCAGGGTGAACCGGCTGACCCGGCACCAGCATATTCTTTTCCGTTTGGGTGAATTGATTGCCTTCGCCGAAGGAGCCGCCAGTCTTGCCAGGCGTGCCGCACGAGCCGCGAAAGGCGAACTGAATGAGAAAGCGCATTCCCGTTTCAAACCGGAAAGCCTGGCCGCCCTCAGCCGGATCTATGCGCGTGAGGCGGCGATGAAAATGGTGTCCGAAGGTTCCCGCTGGATCGGTGGTTTGTTGCCGGAAACGGATACGGGAAGCCTTCAACAGAGATTGATGCTGCCCGAGATCCTCAAAGCTCAGGCAGGCGTAATACAGGATATGGATTATGTTGCGGATGTTCTGTACGAAAGAAATACGGACTAGATTTCTTCATGGAACTCATCTTTTCATAACTGAATGCATACGATTTTAGCTGAATGCATTCGATCTTGGCCGAATTCTTCGAATTCGACCAGGGCCGAATCCGAAGGATCCGGCCGGAGGCATTGAAATAATGAAAGTATCTGCGGCAGATAAGGCTGTTGCAATCGTAGGTGTAGGTGCCATTATGCCGGACGCGCCCAATGCGCCGAAATTCTGGCAGAACATCAAGGACGGACGGTACAGCATCACTGAGGTTCCTGCCGATCGTTGGGATCCCTCTTTTTATTACGATCCGGATCCGAAAGTTCTGGATAAATCCTATACCAAAATCGGAGGATGGGTGCAGCAGTGGGATTGGGATCCTCTCAAATGGCGTTTGCCGATTCCCCCCAGGGTCAGTACGGCGATGGACCTGACACAGAAATGGGGCGTCGTCACGGCTCGTGAGGCCTTGAATGACTACGGCTATCCCGAACGGCCGCTGAATCCGGAACGGGTTGCCGTCATTTTAGGCAATGCAATGGGCGGGGACATGCACCTGTATTCTGCGGCTCGGGTATTCTTGCCTGAATTTGTCGATAAGCTGATCGGTTCCGACAGTTTCACCTCCTTACCGGATGATAAACGCCGGGAAATCATGGGACAGCTCCAGGAAGGATTCTACGGCAGGGTGCCCCCCATATCCGAAGATACAATGCCGGGCGAACTGTCGAACATACTCGCAGGACGCATCGCGGCTCTATACGATTTTAAGGGGCCGAATTACACGGCCGATGCAGCCTGCGCTTCCGCAATGGCCGCCATGAGCGCCGCCCTTGTCGGATTGACGGACCATGATTACGATGCTGTTTTGACCGGCGGCATCGATGCGAATATGAGCCCGTCCACTTTTGTGAAGTTCTGCAAGCTTGGAGCGCTTTCCGCTACCGGATCCCGGCCATATGCCGAAGGATCGGACGGCTTTGTCATGGGCGAAGGCGGAGCGATTTTCCTGCTGAAACGGCTGGAGGACGCGGAACGCGACGGAGATAAGATTTATGCCGTCATACGCGGTTTGGGCGGATCCAGCGACGGCAAGGGGAAGGGCATTACCGCGCCGAATCCCGTCGGGCAGGCTCTTTGTGTCCGGCGTGCGTGGGAAAAAGCGGGTATCGTTCCCGAGCCCGGAGATTTAATCGAAGGGCACGGCACGTCTACGCCGGTCGGGGATGCGGGCGAGCTCGAGAGTCTCGTGAAATTTTTCAAAGATTACGATCTTCCCGTGGGCTGCATCGCCCTGGGATCGGTGAAATCGAACATCGGTCATCTCAAAGGCGCAGCCGGTGCAGCGGGGATTGTGAAAGCGGCTTTTGCACTGCACGAGAAAGTTCTGCCTCCAAGCCTCAATTTCAAAAAGCCGAATCCCATTATCGATTTCGAGAAAGCCCCGTTCCGGGTGAACACTGAACTGAGGCCGTGGGACGTCCCGGGAGACAAGGCGCGCAGGGCGGCCGTAAGCGCATTCGGGTTCGGCGGCACGAACTTCCATGTGGTTATGGAGGAATATATTCCGGGCCGGATTGCGGACGAACGCAAAACCACTGTTTCTGTTCCCGATGCTTTTCAAGGAGCGGCTGCGGGAGCAGGCCTTAAGAATCCGTTACGCGGCGCTGCCGTTATAGGTGCGGACTCCGAAGCGGAGCTGATGCAGAAGCTTCAGAAACTCCTGAAGGACGCCGAAGCCGGGAGTACGCCGGATCCCGCTCCTCCGCTTGAATCGGATTTGAGGGCTAAATTCCGACTGGCCATTGATTACGGCGATGCCGGGGAACTTGCGGATAAAGCCGGAAGAGGGCTCAAAGCCTACGAGGAAAACCAGCCGGGCAGATGGAAAGCATTGCGCGCAAAAGGCATTTACCGGGGAGAAGGCCCGGCTCAGAAAGTGGCGTTTCTTTTTACCGGGCAGGGATCCCAGTATGTCAATATGCTGAAGACCCTTCGGGAGACGGAGCCGATCGTAAACCGGATCTTCGAAGAGGCCGACCGTACCATGGGGCCGCTGCTCGGCAGACCGCTGACCGACTGCATCTACCTCGACAAATCGGATGAAGCCGCCCTTAAAGAGGCGGAAGAGAACCTGAAACAGACCGCGATTACCCAACCCGCAGTCCTGGCAACCGAAAACGCGATCGCCCGCATGCTCGGCGCCTACGGCATAACGCCGGATATGGTGATGGGGCACAGTCTGGGCGAGTATGGAGCGCTTGTCGCGGCAGGAGCGATGTCCTTTGAAGAGGCTCTGAAGGCCGTCAGTGCGCGCGGAAAAGAAATGACCCGGTGCGCCCTGGAGGATAACGGGATGATGGCGGCCGCTTTCGGGCCGATAGAAAAGATCCAGGAAGTTCTCGATACGGTCGACGAGTATGTTGTTATCGCCAACATCAACAGCTCCAAGGAAGCCGTCATCGGCGGGACGACCACCGGCGTGAAAAAAGCCATGGAAGCCATCGGCGAAGCCGGGTATACCGTGCGCGCACTGCAGGTAAGTCATGCGTTTCACACCAGGATCGTGGCACCCGCGGGAGAATCTCTGGCGCAGATTCTCAGCAGGATGGATCTTCGCCCTCCGGAAATCCCGATCGTTTCGAACGTAACCGGAGAATTCTATCCTACAGGCCCGGGAGTCGTTCCTGAGATGATTAAACTTCTGGGCAGGCAGGTATCCTCCCCCGTGCAGTTCATCAAGGGACTGAACACCCTCTACGATGGCGGCGCCCGGATCTTTGTAGAGATCGGACCCAAGCGGATCCTGTACGGCTTCGTGGAGGATGTGCTGGGTGACCGCGAGGGAATGGTCTCTCTTTTTACAAATCATCCGCGGATCGGCGAAGCGGCATCCCTGAATCTGGCTCTTTGCGGGCTGTATGCGGCAGGGCTGGGATTCGGGCAGCCTGTCCAAAAAGAAGCTCCGAGCGTCCGGACGGCGGC
>JAFGTD010000113.1 GCA_016934295.1 Acidobacteriota bacterium | reverse complement strand
GTGCAACGAAGCTTTTTTCTTTTAACGTTCAACTTTCAACGTGCGACCTGCAACGACGCTTTAATCGGTTGGTAGGGGCGAACCTTGGGTTCGCCCTGGAAACAGGCGGACAATCGGTGGCCGGCAGGCCAATGTTGGCCGGATGTCGAATTAATTGTCATTGTTAATTCTCATCTTACAGGCATAATGATTAATTCGGTGTAGTCGCCGGTTCTGTGCAGTTATATGTAAAAATGCTGAATTTTAATTAAAAGTCGGATGCTTTGATGAATGATTTATCTCCCGCTGCGCCTGAAGCGGGTCAAAAATCCCCTAAACAGCTTTCGGAAAAAATGATTGTAGGCCTGGTGGCCGCGATTGCCTCATTCCCGGCGCTATCGACCGATCTTTATCTGCCTGCGCTGCCTACAATGAGCGATCAACTCAACTGTTCCGTATTGCTGGTGAATTTGTCGCTGAGCGTGTTTTTTATCTCTATTAGTATCAGTTCTCTCTTTTGGGGACCGCTGTCGGACAAATACGGGCGCAAACGCATTCTGGTGATCGGCGTGCCCCTGTACGTTGTGTCCAGCGTTTTCTGTATGTTGAGCCAGAATGTTTTTCAGCTGATCGCCGCCCGGATATTTCAGGCCATCGGTGCAGGCGCCGCGATGGCCGTAAGTATGGCGATTGTTAAGGATGTTTTTCCCGGCAGGAAAAGGGAACAGACCCTTGCCATGGTAATGGTGCTGAACGGGGCAATACCTATACTTGCTCCTATACTCGGAGCCTATATCCTCAAAGTAACATCCTGGAGAGGCTCTTTTGCCGTACTGAGTTTGATCGGTGCACTTGTGTGTGTCTTTACCCTGTTTTTGAAGGAAACCAGCCCGGAACGTTCCAATTTGAATATTCTTCAGACCACTTTCAGACTGTGGGTGGTTTTAAAAAATCCCGGATTTTACAGGCTCATCATGTCCTTTTCCGTAATTTCGATACCCCTTCTTGCTTTCATCAGCGCTTCTTCTTTCATTTTCATCAAACAGTTTGGGCTCAGTGAAGAAGTTTACAGTTATTATTTTGCATCCACCGCCATGTTCTTTGTCGTTGGCAGTACCTCGTATCTGTTCCTGCATAAATTTTTAAAGCCGTTGTCGATCATAACCATCTGCTTATTCGGATCGCTCCTCAGTGGTATTCTGATGCTCACAATAGGACAGCTGGGGCCGGTATTCTTTGCCCTTTCCATAGCCTGCGGTTATTTCTTCGTAAGTGTCAGCCGTCCGCCTTCGAGCAGCCTGCTTCTGGAGCAGCAGGACAAAGACACCGGATCCGCGTCTTCTCTTATACAGTCTACATTCCTGTTAACCGGCAGCATCGGCATGCTGATCATATCCCTGGATTGGAACAATAGGATCATGGTTCTCGGATTGATGAGTTTGCTTCTGAATCTAGGTGGGCTTTCCCTCTGGTTCTACACCAAGAAAAGATGTAGGGTGCCGAAGCATTTCCTATAAAAACAGTCAGCAGTTGGCAGTCAGCAATAAAAGCCTGGGAATTTGCGAAAGGACTTCCTGGTATTGTTTTAAGGCTGCTGACGCGGATTTTCTTCTTTGAGATGAGTCTAACCCGGATTAAGTACATGTTTGCTCGAAGCGCCGAGAGCAATCCATGCGCGAACCGGCAGGTCCGGGGAAACGGAACGGTCCCCGGCTTCCATTTTGGCAACCCGGGATTGGCCGGAGTTTATGAATTAAAGAATCCCGACGGAGTTTTGGGGGAGCCAGCCGTTCCAGCCGTTGGGAAGACTGATCTGGTGCCATCCGTCCGTCGTAGTGTGGATGCTGACTTTTATGCCTTCGTGGATGGTGAAGACGGTGATGTTTTCTTCTCCAGGGCCGCTCAGAACATCGATTCGCTGCTCGAGAACGATCCCTTTCCGGCGGAAATCCCTGTCGTGGATCTTCCAGGCGAGCGATCCCGCCAGAAGAACCGTCAACCAGCCGGCGATAAAAAATCCTATAAGCGCGCGGAATGCAAGCCGGGAATTTTTCAGCACGATATAAAGAAAGAACAGGACGTTTGCAAGAAGGAACAGGATTATTACAACACGGCTTTCCTGTTTGATCGTAAGCAGATCGCGCACTCCCTTTAGAACGCGGATAGGGAAGGGATCTTCCGGAATCTCAATCTGATCCACAATCAACAGGTTTGCCAGCTCGAGATTTTCGTTTAATTCCCGGTCTGACGGTAGCAGCAGCTTTGCTTTCTCCCAGTAATAGATGGCGGCGCCGAGTTTCTTCTGCTTGAAGCAGGCATTGCCGAGATTGAAGTAGAGGGGGCCGTTTTCGAAACCCGAGTCCAGTATTCTGCGATAGTATTGTTCCGCAGCCGGAAAGTCGCCTTCCTGATACGCGGAATTGCCCTGATCGAATAGAGACTCCGGCTGGTCGGGCGCTTGTACCGCAAATAAGGAATTCGCAGCTGTTAAAATCAGTATGAGAGCAATTTGAGACAATCTAAACATCGGGCTCGTGTCTGGTTGATTAATAGTTCGTTTCTATGTTTCGCCGGTTACTTTTTCCAGCGCATCGATATTTCCGCGAATACGCGCGCTGAGTCCGGTTATTTTATCGGGCGATGCCTCGGCGCTGACAAACCTTCCGAAATCACACTCCTCGAGACAGCCTTTCGTTTCTTCAATGATTTCGCGGGATACCGTTTTTACGGATAATGTGCGCTCCAGGTTGTCGCTCGTCAATTCGATTGCCTGAAGGTTGTATCTATCGGCCAGATATCCGGACAGGGCGGACGCCGCCAGGTCGTAATAACGGCGCGGGTCGGTTTTGCCTTCCCGTTCGGCTGCTTTCAATTTCTTCAGCGCATTTTGCCGGGCTTTACGGCTCCTGGCGACGACCGTGTTTTCCGTCAGCCGGGATTGCTGTTTTCTATACAGCAGGACGGATGCATTCAACATAATGGGGAGAGCGAACATGAAATAGAACCATGTTTGCCGATATAAGGGGGCGCCGTATCTTTCGAAGCTTCCGGCGGAAAGCTTGATGAAATGAATGTCCGTTCCCCGGCGGGTCAATTCCTGTTTGTTGATGTCAAAAAGACCCGGAGTATCGACGATATCCGTGTTGCCGCCCGTAACACTCAGGGCTATAGGCGATGTGGACGCCGTTTCATACCTGTCCCGGTCGGCGTTATAGAATGAAAAGGCGATGGAGGGAATGGCCTGCTGTCCCGGCGCTTTCGGCACGATCACGTATTCCCAGGTTTTTTCACCCCCGATCTGGTTCTTTTCTGAAACCTCGGTTTTTTCCTCCTGCTTGGAGGAATAGATAGTGAAGTCGGGAAGATCCGGAAGGGAAAGTTCCGTGATGGTTTTCAGATTTCCCTGACCTTCCAGCCTTACTTTGAGAGCGACGGCTTCCCCTGCCGCGACTTCGTTTTTATCAATAGAGGCCGCCAATTTGAACTTTCCAACGGCATTGCTGAAATTTTCCGGTTTTCCCTCCTGCGGCAGCGGTTTTACTTCCAGTGCCAGGTCCTGAGTATTGCGGTAGATTGTTTCGCTCCGGTCGAAAATGCTGAAAATATCCCTGCCGCTTTCCACCGAGATTGCAAACGTGCTTCCGGGGATTTTCAACCGGCCTGTCGTGTTGGCAAACAGCGCCTGCTTCTTAATCGTATATGCCAGGTATTCCCGGCCGTTAATTGTCTCGTTTGTGCCTTTGGGATTTTTATCGACTTCGAGATCTTCCACCCAGAATCCCGCCAGCGTGGGAGCTTCTTTGATCTGGATCCCACCGACCCTCATGGATGTGTACAGCCTGTAGAAAAGGGTTACCTGCTGCCCGGGATAGGCGGATTCCAGATCGAGTTCCGCACGCAGGAATACGGCGTCTCCAACGGGCTGGCGAACCGGAGTGATATCTTCTTCAAAAGGATCCCAGGGATCTCTTGCGGTTCGACGCCGGGGCGAGGGATCCGGTGGCGCGGAGGTGACGCGAACCTGTACAGTCTCGGTTTTGTAAGTTTTGTCTCCTATCCGGACTTCAACCGGATCGAGGGTAAATTGACCTTCCTTCTCGGGAACCAGGATATAGGTGAAGCTTTTACTGCTGCGGCTTCTGCCGTTAATCCATTGGAATTGCGTGCCGATGCTCGGGCCGGAAACGACTTTGAATCCCCGGAAGTCGGGCAGGCGCGGATTTTCCGCTTCGCCGCTGTTTTCTCCCGAAACAGTGACGGTGAACTGCAGCTGGTCGTGAACCCCTATGGCGTCTCTACCGACGGTAGCGGACACCTGAGTATCCTGGCCCCATACCGAGGATCCCATCACAAGAACAAGGCTTAGTATAAATAATGTATAAATCTTCATAAAAAACCGATTCAAGGTGTTTTGCACACCGAAATTAATTTTTTATCATATTGATTTTAAAGAATTAACATGCAATATTAAGTTTTATACGTTATGCGAAAAACATACAATGTATAAAAGTAACAAGATAATGTGCAACCGTCTTTATTATCCCAGTCGTCCTTACATTTCAATATGCAATCTGTCTTAAAACATCAACGATCCCATATCCAAACGTTCAACGATGTTTTTAACGTTCAACGTTCCAACATGCAACGGCTTTATGCTTTTAAACGTGCAACAACGCTTTTTGTTTTTAACGTGCAACGTTTAAACGTTCAACTTGCAACGGCTTTAAGTTTTCACCAATCCCTTTCATTGCTCCTCGGCCTGGAGCGCGACTCCATCAACTTGCGCTGTTGATCGAGCTCCTGGTTGCGCATGGCATCCAGTATCTGCCGGGCCTGTTCCCGGGTAATGGATCCTTCACGTGGAACAGTCGGCTCGGGTTTCATTTTTGCCGGTTTATCCTGATTATTCTGAGTTTCGGGGCGTTTTCGCTCCTGTTCGTTTTGTTGAGACTGTTCTCCTTTATTCTCATTGGACTCAGGATCTTTTTGATCGTCCGGATTGTTTCGATCCCGGTTCGCATCCTGCTGTTGTTTCTTTTCCTGCTCTCTCAGTTTCTGGAGGGCCAGCTCCAGGTTGTGTTTGGCGTCCCTGTCTTCGGGATTCAGCTTCAATGCTTCAATGAATGCTTCGGCGGAGCCTCTGTAATCGCCCGTCGAGTACAACGCATTGCCGGTGTTGTATAAGCTGTTTGTCCTTATTTGCTCATCCCCTTTGTCGGCGGACTGCTGCAATGCCTGAATCCCCTGGGGATATTTCTCCTGCTTGATGAGGGAATTTCCCAGGTTATAAATAATTTCGGGTTTCCCGGGCTTTTTCACCTGCGCTTCAAGATACGCTTTTTCCGCCTCCTCGTATTTGCCTTCGTTGAACAGCCTGTTTCCTTCCCGGTTCTTCGAGGCGGGTGATTCGGCTTTTGCGGCCGGGGGGATCGCCAGGAACGCGGCTGCCAGAATAAAGACGGCCGAATGAAGGCGCCGGTACAGCGTGTCCGTAATTCCGGATTTTACCGGCCTTTTAATGGACGGAATTTCTCGAACCATGGTTTTCCGATTCTCCGTTTTTCACTGATCCAGGATCCGGCTGCCAATAGAAGTATTGCAATAAGAAGCGGATATTGGAACCGATCTTCAAAATTCTGCGCCAACCTGGATTCCAGGTCTTTTTTCTCCAGTCTGGAGATATCGTCGTACAACGATTCAATCTCTTTTTCGGAAGTGGTCGCCCTGAAATATTGCCCACCCGAACTGACCGCTATCCGGGCTAAAGATTTTTCATCAAGGCTGCTGACTACAACCTGTCCGTCAGGGTCCTTGCGATATTCTACAATATTTCCGTCCAGGTCCCGTATCGGGATGGGTTTTCCCTGCGGCGTGCCGATTCCGACCGCGTATATAATGACGCCGGCTTTTTTGGCTTCCTTTACTGCCGCGTCCACCTGACCTTCCAGGTCTTCTCCGTCGGTGAACAGAACCAGAACCTTGTACTTCTTTTCCTTTGCAATGAAAGCGCCGGTCGCGGTTTCGATCGCGGCGGCAAGCGATGTGCCGGGTTCGTCTATCATGCCTGTTTGGGCAATATCGAGAAAAAGGCTGGAAGCTCCATGATCCAGGGTAAGGGGGCACTGAACGATGGCATTGCCTGAGAAACCTATGAGTCCTATGCGGTCTCCCTCCGAGCGTTGTATCAATCTTCGGATTTCGCTTTTGGCCTTTTCGAAACGGTTTGGTGCGATATCTTCGGTATTCATGCTGTAGGAAACATCCAGAGCCGCTAAGATATCGACTCCCTGGCGCCGTACCGTCTCCAGACGCGCTCCCCATTGAGGGCGGGCCAATGCCAGGATGCCGAACAGGAAGAATCCCGTCAGCAGGCATGCGTGCAGAAGCGCCTTCCCTCGGCTGAATTCTTCAGTCAGTTCGGTCAGAAGTGACGGCCCGATGGCCTTCTTCAATCTTTTTCGCCGATTCTGCAGAGACCAGAAGAGAAACAGTCCGAGCGCCGGCAGCAGCCATAGAAGATTCAGATATTCCGCTCTAGCAAAGTACATAGTAATCAGTAGTCAGTAATCAGTAAGCAGTAAGCAGTTCGCAGTAAGTTGTTGATAATAGCCAATAGACTGCAAATAGGGATATGTGTTCTCTCTATATCTCAACGTCATTATTACTAATCCCTATTCATAGCGATTTAATCCTGTATCTGTTCATCCCCCATCATCGTACTGCCAACTGCCCACTGCTTACTGCAGACTGAAGTTACGGTATTTTAGACAACCTTGTGTGCCCCAACAGCGTACAGACAAAAATCAAGATCAATGCCGGAATAAGAAAGTCATGATAGCGCTCGTTATAATGCGTGTACGTCTTGACCTCAATTTCTGTTTTTTCCAGGTTGCCTATGTCCCGGAAGATCCGCTCGAGTGAAGGCCTGTCCGTCGCACGATAGTAGAGCCCCCGGGTGATTTCGGCGATTTCCTCCAGGGATTTTTCATCAATGTCCACCTGCATGTTGACGTAGGTGCGTCCGTAAACCGGATCGTCCACGGGGATTCTCGCCGTGCCCGTGGACCCCACTCCTACAGTGTAGATTTTGATGCCGTAAGTCTTCGCGATCTCGGCTGCATCGATCGGCTGGATTTCCCCGCGGTTGTTGACGCCGTCGGTAACCAGAATGACCACTTTGGACTTTGCCTTGCTCTCCCGCAGCCGGTTCAGACAGGTAGCCAGCGCGTTGCCTATGGCCGTACCGTCTTCAATTTCGCCCAGCTTCGTATTGTCGAGTACGTTTAACAAAACACCGTAATCCAGCGTCAGCGGACAGCGTGTATAGGCTTTGGCGGCGAATACGACCAGCCCTATACGGTCATGGCGCAATCCTTCAATGAATTTGCCGATAACCGTTTTGGCCACATAAAAACGGTTTCGAGGTTCGAAATCTTCGGCTTTCATACTGCCCGATGCATCCAGAGCGAGGACGATGTCGATTCCTTCGGTCAGTATCTCTTCCGACTCCATGCCTTTTTGCGGCCTTGCCAGCGCGATGATTGCCAGGCCGAGGGAAAGCATGCCGATTCCGAATAAAACATGCCGGGCGTAAACCGTCCAGGAGGGCTGGATGCCTTCGAGCACAAGGGTTGAAGCGAAGCGAAGGCTGCCCTGTCCGCGGCGGATGCGCCGCAAATAGCGCCAGATCAACAGGGGTATGAACGCCAATAATAAGAGATACCAGGGATTTGCCAGCTGTGGCATCTAATTCATTCCCTCCCCCCGATTTTATCACCGCTGACTTTATATTCTCTGGCGGAAGCCAGGATCCGGAAAGCTTCCTCTACAACGCCGTCGTTTTCAACTTTAGATGGAATATATTTGGCAAACTTGACGACGTCACACTGAAGCAGTATGGATTGGATCGCTTCCGGGATTGGCAGGCTGAGTTCTGAACGGCGATGCAGGGATTCCATGATTTCGATCGTTGTCCGTTCCGCCGTTGCAATGCCATAGGCCGCTTCCAGGATTCTTTTTACAATTTCCGATAGCAGAACATAAAACTTTTTCGTCCGGCCGTTTTCCGGCAATCTCCCGGCAATCAGATTCCGTAATTCGGACTCTGCCAGATCCAGTGGATCCTGAGCCGGGATTAACGGTATTTCATGGGAAGTTTTTCTGTATCTGCGCCGAATATACCAGGCTGCGGCGCCCAGAAGACACGCGGTTGCGGCAATAAGAGTCCACAACAACCAGGGAATTTCTCCCGGGATATCCGCCTGTTTTTTCAGATCCCTGAGATCCGGATCGTTTCCGGTGAGAATACTTTGAATTTCAATGTCTACGGGCGGGCTCTCCAATTCGGTTTTACGGCCCCGGTCGTCCGATATGTACACGGGGATTCCCGGGAAAGTGAAGGTGCCCGTCTTGTAAACAGCGGCGACAATCCTTGCCTGATGCTGCTGCGATTCCGCTTCCTTGCGTTCGGAAAGAAGGGATTTTTTTTCGGATCCATCCGAATCAGTAACGACAGGGCCGGGGAAAAACTCCAGAATGAAGAAATCTCCTGTCTGTTGCTCCGGTTCCGGGATTTCCACGGAGTATCCTTCAGGCGTTGTGACATCCAGCTCGAACCGGATAGGGTCTCCGATAGCGGCGGTTTCCGGGTAGGCCTGCGTCCGGATTTCGATGCCGGCGGGGACAGGCTGCTGTACGGCCGTTGCAAAACAGGCCGATAAAAACAGGAAGAATACAAATAAAAAGAAAACAGCGTTGTACCCCCACCCTGAACAGCCTCCATCGGCAATGGACCATAATCTTTTATTTTGCGGCACGGATTTCACCTGATTCTTTTAGCACGGTCTTTAAAGAAACGTATGAGGGGAACATCGTAAGGCGCTCCCGTTTCAATCGTAAGGTGATCCATTCGATGCGATTCGAACAGCTTCTGCAGGCGGTCCTGGTTCCTGTTCCAGTTTTCCCGGATGGTGGTTTGAATCCAGGGCATGGATGTGTCGATACAGGCGATTTCTCCGGTTTCCGCATCGCGGATTTCCAGAAGGCCGATTTCGGGCAACCCTTTTTCAAGTTGATCTATGATCTGGATGATAACGATGTCGTGCTTGCGGTTTGCCACCTTTAATGACCGCTCGAAGCCCTGGTCCAGGAGATCCGATATTAAGAAGACCACCGCGCGTTTGCGGATCACCAGGTTCAGAAGTTCGACGGCCGTTTGAATGCGGGTGCCCCGGTTCTCCGGTTCGTGAAACAAAACCTCTCTTATCACGCGCAGAACGTGCTTGCTGCCTCTCCGCGGGGGGATAAACTTTTCCACACGGTCCGTAAAGAGGATGGCGCCGACCCGGTCGTTGTTTTTGATGGCGGAAAAAGCCAGCAGCGCTGAAATTTCCGCCGCAATTTCCGATTTCATCTTATCGACGGATCCGAACGACCCCGATGCGCTCTTGTCGATCAACAGCATAACGGTCAGTTCCCGTTCTTCCACATAGCGTTTGACAAACGGGCGGCCGGTGCGCGAGGAAACATTCCAGTCGATTGTCCGAACGTCGTCTCCATGCTGGTATTCCCGGACTTCGTCGAATTCCATGCCGCGTCCCTTGAAAACGGAATGGTACTCTCCGGCAAGGGATTCGTTGACCAGCCTGTTGGTTGTAATCTGAATCCGTCTGATTTTTTGAAGAACGTCTTTAGGCAGCATAATGGATACGGTTATTCACGAGTGTATGTGAAATGTATTCATACGCGAGATCCCGTCAGGGAACCTGGACAGCATCGAAAATCCGGCTGATTACCGATTCGGTGGTAATTTCCTCAGCTTCGGCCTCGTATGTGAGGATGATCCTGTGCCTGAGCACATCCATGCCGACGGCCTTGATGTCTTCGGGCGTGACATATCCCCGGCCCTTGATGAAGGCATGCGCCCGCGATGCCTGGGCCAGGTATATTGTCGCTCGCGGCGACGCTCCAAACTGAATCAGGTCCTTCAGGTCCGGTTGGGATTCCCGGGACTTCCGCGTGGCATGGACGAGCCGGACGATGTAATCCTTGATGCGATCGTCCACGTAGACTTCCTTCACTACTTCGCGCACGCGAAGAATGTCGGCCGGAGCTATGATACGGTCGGGGAGAGCGGGCTCGTCGGTGGACATCAGATCCAGGATCTGCCGTTCCTCGTCCGGATCCGGGTAATCGACAACAAGCTTGAGCATGAAGCGGTCGATCTGAGCCTCGGGCAGCGGATAGGTCCCTTCCTGCTCGATGGGATTCTGCGTTGCCAGAACCAGGAACGGTTCATCCAGGGTGTAGGAATGGTCTCCGATCGTAACCTGGCGTTCCTGCATGGCTTCCAGCAGCGCGCTCTGGACTTTGGCCGGAGCCCTGTTGATTTCATCCGCCAGTATGATATTGGCGAATACGGGGCCCTTCCGGGGATAGAAAGTTCCGTCCTTCTGGTTGAAGATCATAGTTCCTATAAGGTCGGCCGGAAGAAGATCGGGCGTGAACTGGATGCGATGGAATTTGGCATCGATAATGGATGCCAGCGTCTTGACGGCCAGGGTTTTCGCCAGACCGGGCACGCCTTCGAGCAGGATATGGCCCCGCGTAAGCAGTCCGATCAGTAGCCGCTCAATCATATATTTTTGGCCGACGATGATCCTGTGCGCCTCACGAATCATCTGTTCTACGAAACCGCTTTCATTGCTGACTTTCCGGTTGATTTCTTTGACGTGTTCGGCGAGTTCCACTTTGTTCTCACTATCTCCTGATGGATTCAAAATTGAAGATTGAAGATTCCAAAGAATACGATTAACTTCAATCCCTGTCTTTCTCCCTTAGGTGGTTTGTCCATACTATTGAACTCGAACAGGCAAGTCAAATACCTCCGGTGGACGCACCAATACTCAAACGTATTTTGTTATACGTGGAAACTTTGAGGAAAGATGAAGAATTTAGTACCTGAATTTTGCACGAGATTAACCTTCCACCGGATCGCTTACACTCCCGGTGAACTTCACGTTGACATCAAAGCTTTACATTCGGTCCGATTATGGTACCATATACGGACTGGAGGAAAACTAAAATGAATATTACCAATGATATCAAACCGGTAACTTATTTAAAGTCACGGGCGGCCGACTTGCTTAATCAAATTAATGAAACTCAACGACCGGTTATAATAACCCAAAACGGTGAACCCAGGGCAATTTTACAAGATCCTAAAAGCTATGAAAATATGCGCAACGCTATCGGTATCTTAAAGCTTATTTCTGAAGGTGAAGCCGATGTCAGGGAGGGACGAGTTAAATCACAGGGTGATGTTTTTATTGATATTGAGAATGGATTGAAGGCAAATCATAAATGAAAAAGAAATATCAAGTTGCATGGGCAGAGACAGCGCAATATGATTTGAAACAAGTCATTGATTATATTGCCATTGATAGTTTCGGCAATGCTTCGCGAATCCTTCAAAAAATCAAAAAAAAGGTATCAGCTCTCTATACAATGCCGGATCGTGGTCGCATAGTACCTGAATTAAAGGAACAGGGAATACACACATATCGAGAATTAATTATCGCCCCCTGGCGAGTGATTTTCAGAATATCCGATACGACTGTTTTTGTTTTATCAGTTATCGATTCGAGACGAAATGTCGAAGATATTTTACTCGATAGACTCACCAAATAAATGGAGATACCAACATAGCGCTCCACATGCCAGGGCGATAAAGTGCTCGCCCGGCCTGTGAACTTGTCTGACTTTGGATTAGAAATAGAAAGGCTCGCCCGGTACTGGAATCCAAAGGCAACTAGACTCTCCGTAACATATAGGAACAAAGGCGGCAGCAAGCTGCCGCACACACCATCACGCACACTCACGCCCGCGATGCTCTCGACCGTATCACATCGGCAGTCGAAACAGTCACCGGATCTTACAGCCAGAGCTATGAGTATGACCCAATAGGAAATATCGACTACAAATCCGACGTGGGCGCGGGAACCTACTATTGTAATGTATCCGTCCGGTAAACCCATGTCGGATTTTTCCCCCTGCATGTGTGAATGCCAAAAATTGTTCAGGATTAGGATTCGGTCCGAGCCCGAGCCGATTTCCATCTGTCAGGCAATAAATCTTCGAGATTTTTCTGCGGATGTGTGTTGGTTCGTTGGAAGATATCGCGGAGGTATTCGAACGGGTCAATTCGGAGATGCTTGCAGGTCGCTGTGATGCTTGTCAGAACAGCAGCTGTCCTTCCACCGTTGTCACTTCCATCTATTTATCAGTAATTTGCCGTCCCCAATTCCATTAATTTATCTCAGGCGAAAATCGGGTTTGCCACGGGAACAGGCAGAGAGTCTGCACAAGTTCTTTTTTCAGGTCTTCCGGCCGTGAATGAATTCTGAAATATGCGGCAGGGTTTCTCCAAGGAACTCAGGAAATAGACAGATATTCATACCGGTTCTTTGCTTGGGAAGATAGTCGGCGAAAGAAGCTACTGTGGTAATATATCTGCCATGAAGCCCTGAGCGGCGATTTCCAGGACATGATGATCTCTGTCCGACCCGGCTGCCCGGAACAACACTGTTCCCGCGGGGGGGCACACACATATTCATCCCGGAGGATGCGATAATGAAAAATGTCGGCTTTAAAAACAGATTCATTTTCCTGCCCCTGTTCGGACTGCTGATATTCTCATCTTCTGCGAATTTTACTTCGTATTCTTTTCAGAACGAATCTGTGAAAGACGATGTATCGATTGATTACCTGGGGAAAAGCGGCCCGGCCACCAGGAAAATCAACGGCGTGGAGTATTCGCTTGTTCCGCAGCAGGCCGAGTGGGCGCAGATGCTTTATCTCGATAAAGCCTATGATGCCGTGGAAAAGGGCATCCTGGAACTCCTGACCCGGGATCCCGAGAGAAATTCCTTTATTTTATACCATCGGTATAATGCTCTCAGTACCATACCGGACGGCAGGTATGTCGGGATGATGAAGGATGTCCTGAATGAATGGTGCCGCCGGAATCCTGATTCACACATTCCCTGGCTGGTACGGGGAGAATTTTATACTGAGCTGGCCTGGGACATCCGGGGAGGCGGGTATGCTTCAACCGTCACGGAAGAAAAGTGGGGAGGTTTTTATCAAAATCTGGAATGGGCGAAAAAGGACCTGGAGCATTCCTATAAACTCAACCCCGAAGATCCCAATTCATCGTGCTATCTGATTCAGGTCGCTCTCGGATTGGGACAGGGTTTCCGGGAAATAGAGAAGCATTATTCAAATGCCGTCAGAGTCTGTCCGGCGCATTATGGCGCGCATTGGCGGAAATTCGTTTTTCTGCTTCCGCAGTGGAGCGGATCCGTGGAAGAAATGAATACTTTTGCGGATAAATGCCAGGCCCTGTCTGATAAATATCCCTATCTGGGTTTGGTAAGGGCGTTTGCATATGAGAACATGATGTGGTGGCGGGATCAGAGTGGATACACCGGAAAGGTAGAGCGTTATCTCGACGGTGATGTATGGTCTACAATTGATGCAATATTCAAAAGGATTTTGGAGCAATATCCGGATGACCTGCTGACGCGTTTCAACTATGCACGGATCGCCTATACCTTTGATAAGCCGGGTATTGCCCTGGATCAGTTCAAAATTATCGGAAACCGATGGATGATTAACTCCCGTTGGGTTTCCCTGAACAACTATAATAAAGCCCGGGAAAATGTATACCGCACACCCGAAGCGGGCCCTCCCCGAAATCTTCCGCGAGGGGACCAAGTCGCTGCCGATCCGGCACAGGACGGAAATTCATCCGGCGGTGCCGCTGCCGACCGGCCGCCCGCCAAAGGGCAATCCGCGTATCCGGACGTTCGAGCCCGACAGAGGCATGCGGATGAACTTGCCCGTCAGGGCAAAAACGCCGAAGCACTGGCGGAATACCTGTGGTGTTTTGACGAGGGAATGAGAAAAGCCCCCGAGTATTCCGCGGTTCGACTGAGTTTTCTTCTGGGCTCAATCGCCCGGTTGGGGAAGCAGTATCCTCCGGCCCTCGATCAGTTGAGGGAGCGAAGGGATGCGGCCAGAGCAAGCTTGGACACAAACCCCCTCAATCTTTCGGCGCAGGCGGATTTCGCGGCGATCAACCGGGAGCTCGGAGAAAACGAGGCCAATCTTGCCTTTTACAATCAATTGCCCCTGAGCGGGCCGTCGCGGACTTCCTTCGGTTTGAGAATTTGGGATACCCTTATTGAAGCCAGGCGCTACAGGGACGCCGTTGAGGTAAAACCCTGCGAATCCTTCATGAAGGAATTGGTCAACCTTTTGGACCTGATGCGCAGATCGCCCGGTTTGCCCGTTATTCGTCAAATTGTAACCAGAGGGGGAAAAGAGCTGGAGGCTCTTGCAGGTGCGGGAAACCTCGATCAGGCCCGCGCGCTCCTTAAACTCCTCAAAGAAATGGACCCGTCGGAGGAAACCCTCGGGGAACTGCGTCAACATCTAGAACGCGCCGGACATGAAGAGCTTCTGCAAGACAACAACCGGGAAAAACCTATCGAAGACACACCAATAATAACGACCAGTACATAAAGTTGAGTTGAATACTAACGGTATATATTTACGCGTTGTCAGGGTAGCGGAAAGTAGAGCCGGTCGGGAAATGGCGGATTTAGTCCATCGATACCTGCCGATCGGATACCGATAAAAGGCATCCTGATATTTTCGTTGAATCCCGGTTCCTGATTTTACTATGCTTTGCAAGGCGTAGGTTCAAAGAACGGCGGAGATACGGGAGAAAATCACATGAAAATCAAGTTCATCCGCGCCCTTGTTTTTGTTGCTTTTTCGTGGTTTTGCTGTTTTACGACCGGCACCGATGCATCCGCATCGAACAGCGAAAGGAATTCAGCGGATCTGATAGCGGTCATGGACCGGTATCTCGGCCTGCTAGTGAAAAATGACCCTGCCGGGCTGCCGGTTGCCGGTGATGTCAAGATCACCGAGAACGGCTATCCGATTCAGCTGGGCAACGGCCTTTTTCAAACGGCGGAAGAAATAACCTATAAACAGTACATGGCCGACCCCACTGCCGGTCAGGTTATGGTTTTTGGAGTTGTAAAGGAATCGGTGCTCCTGGCCAATTTCATGGTTCGATTGAAGGTCGTACAGGATAAAATCACGGAAATCGAAACCATCGTGGCAAGAAAAGACGAGGCCTCATTCGCCAGTCCGGAATCCATGAAAGAGCCCAGGCCCATATATGCCAGGGTGCTGTCCGAATCGGAACGGTCACCGCGCGATGTGCTGATTAAAATCGCGGACAGCTATTTTGAAGGCATTGAAAAGAACACCGGTGAAATAGTACCGTTTCACAAGGACTGCAACCGCTTTGAAAACGGCACGCAGAC
>JAFGTD010000112.1 GCA_016934295.1 Acidobacteriota bacterium | reverse complement strand
GGCGTGGCCATGGCCTGGAAGGCCGGCGCCGAGCTTACTCTAATGGAACAGACTATGCCGCATGGGCTCGGCACCGGGCTCAAGCATGCCTAATCTCGTTGACATTGTAGGGGCGAACCTTGTGTTCGCCCTGTGCCAAAAAGAAAAGCTGTTTGGAAGTGAAAAGGGGCGAACACAAGGTTCGCCCCTACGAATACGATTATAACAATGCCGGCGTTTTTGTATAAAACTGCCTGCCGACCTGTCCGATGAAGATCGAAGGGCGGAGGCGGAAGCCTGAAGCCACATTACTTTAATCCAATAATTCAAAACCAATCAGCTATTTCACCTACTTTGGGATCGGGTCGGATGACGGCCAGAAACGTGCGGTAGCCAGAGGCAGGCCGCGGAAGAAGGCGTTGATGGAATGGATCTCGCCGCCCCACACCTTGAAGGCTTCGAAAGTCACCAGCGCGTTGCCTTCGCCGTAGGAGGAGCCGGTGTGCCCGAAATTCATCCACAACAGCACGACGCCGTTTTCCTCATCCACGGCGGCAACGCCGGCAATGATGCCCGGGTGCAGCATGATATTTTGCGAGTACATGCCGCAATCCGCGCGGCCGCATCCTTTCCCGGCCGTGATCACCCCGTTTTCGACACGATAAGCTTCAGGCGCAAAGGGTGTTCCCCCGTCGGTGAAATTGCCGATGCGCAGCCCTTCGGTGTAGGTGAGAGCGGTCTTGATCATCGACGCGCGGGACTGTTTTTTGCCTGCCGGCACCGGATCATTCATGCCCCGGATCGGCGCTCCCAGTTCAGTCGGCTGAAAACGGGATTCGGGGGTGACGCGCTGCACCAGCGTCTCGATACCCGTGATCTTCCCGTCCTTCACATAAAGCAGCGCGGTACAGAGCACCTGGGTTTCGTCTTCATAGAGAAGTATATGGGTCGCCGCAATCTGCTTTTCCGCATCCAGATAATCTTGACGAAATTCGCCTTTCGCCGTCACGGTTTGCCACAATCCTTCGCCGAGCTTCAGTTCTCTGGAATCCTCGGTAAAGCGGGCATTGTCGGCCAGGGGCAGTCTTGAGGGATCATGCGCCGCGAGAGCATCGACATACTGTGTAATCATGCCGGCCAGACACTCGCGGTCGCAATCTTCCGCGAAGACCGGTGTCAGCGAAAAACCCAGCAGGGCCATTAAAATCATGCCTGCAATGTTCTTTGCTTTTCGAGTATGGCATTGTTGAACCATCCGTCTTTCTCCAATGAAATGAATGATACTGAAGGTAGCATGATTTATCACAATAAAGGGATATTCTATTGAGTTTCGCACATTACATTGACCTGCAAATATGAGCGACATATTTTTTCTTTGCGGTCTTTGAGGTCTTCGTGGTTCAAAATACAATGCCCAACCGGCATCATGGTTCAATAGTACCTCTTTATCGAAGATTGTATTGTCTCCACAATTCCAGACTGTCGACGATTTTTACAAAGCCGAATTTTATGAGATCGTCCCGGTAGGAGCTGTGTAATGCCGGCTCCTTGTTAATAGTCTCTATGGTGATTCTTTTTCTCGGATTGAAGTCGCGTTCCAGGAGGGTTTTGAAGATCGCCAGGATTTCCGGCATGCGCGCATGGCCCGGATCGACGCGAAAGTCCAGAGATTTGCCGTATTTTTGAACGACCAGGGCGATGTTTGCCCCGTGGTACACGACGAAATTCGAAGGCAGACGGGCCGGCAGATCCTGCCTGAAACCTTCGATGCCCGTACCGCAGAGTGAAGCCGGATCGCAGGCATTGAGCCAGAAGATTCTGTCCCTGTCCAGGTCCTGATTGAGAAGAGCAAAGGCTTCATGGCTCATGAACTGCAGGCCCGGAATACCCTCAAAAAAGGGGCCCGCCAGGACCTCACCGGAGAACTCCATGAGGCGCAGGGTACGAAAGACGCTGCGCCACTGAAGCTGCGGCTGTTCCCGCTGCAGGAGTTCCCGAAACAGAATGCCGTAGCGGCTGAGGAGCTGGCGCACGCGATCCTTGTTGAGCTCCTCCGCCTGGATCGGATCCTCAGTCGATTCCGGATGCGTGATCGCGCGCCAGTTGCCCGGAAAAGCGCGCTCCGACGACCAGCGGCTGGAGGCGCCGCGGCCGAATCCGCGCGGCCGTCCCGGACGCGGTTTTGATCTGGGGGCGGGCGTATATGGGCGAAATTTGGAGGCCATGCCCATGCGCAGGGCGGCAAAGGCATCGGTACTGATCCGGCCCTGCCAGAAGGCCTGCCACAGGCGTTCGGTCAGTTCCGAACCGGCAAGAGAAGTTTTCTCGACCAGGTCCTGAAAGGAAAAACGACCGGACACATCGACGAGCAGCGGGACCGCCGACGCCGCGGGATCGCTAATCACCGGGAACAGGTCCAGGTCTTCAGGGAAGAGAATGCTCAATTTTTTGTCCCTGTGACCCAGGAGCAGGAGATTGTGCTCCTGCACAAGGCGATCGAGCCAGGGGCTGAAATAGGGCGATAGGCGACAGGGAAAGACAACCTCCTCCCAGAGTTGGGGGGACAGGGGCAGGCCGAAGAGCTGGTTCAGGACAGCCTGCAGGTCCTCGGGAGAGCGGCCGGGACGCGTAAGTCCCTGATAAGACGCCAGGAACAGCGGGAGGTCCGCAATCGGCCATATTTGAAAGCTGGGTTTATGACTGCGCCGCACCCAGCGCAGCAGAATCTCAAGGTTGGTGATATCACAGATCTGCGGCTTCGCCGCCCCTTCGGAAAGGGTATCCAGAACAATCTGCCCGTCATCTAAGAGCGCTTCCACGGCTTCCCGGCAACGGGCCGATGACAGGCCGAACAGTTCACATAAGCGTTCCGGCGGCATAGGGCCGTAAAAAGAGAGCCATTGGCCCAGAAGCGGTTCCATGCGTATGGCAGTTTCTTCTTCATCCGATGTTGTTATCTTTGGATAAGGGATGCGTTTCCCCGATAAATCTGTAAAAGAAAACGTATCGCCGAACAATGTATGCAATCGGGGAATATTCTCGCGGGCCGTGACAAAGGCATGCTTCGCCGGTTTCCATTGCACCTTTGCCAGCTTGGGGGCGGTGATTTCCCTTATCTCCCCGTCATCAGGGACGGCTTCATTGAGTCGTATCCACTCATCCATCGGGATCAGCATGCGATCTTTGACATGCTGCAGCAGGTCCTCATCATTGTCCGGAGCATAGCCGGGGTAAAGGCCCTGGCGTTTGGCCTCCAGTTCGCGGATCAAAGCGGCCGGTATCCGGGGACGGAGTTGTGAGGCGAAGAGCAGGTCCCGCAGCAGGTCGCTTTTAAGGGACACCTTTTGTGAAGCCAGGGGGGTGTCGTCCTCGTACATAAACTGGTTGGTCTGGCGCCAGATCAGACCATCCGCGAAGGGTGAGGGGCGTTCTGTTTTCACGGTTGTGAATCGGACCTGCTGCGTGTGGACTGCATCCAGACAGGCTTTGAGATTCGGCAGATCGAATGCGTCCTGCAGGCAGGTTCTCCAGGTCTCCAATAGAATGGGAAAGTCTTCAAACCGCTGGATGGATTGCAGCAGTTTCTTGGAGCGCAACCGGTTCAGCCAGAGCGGCATGCGTTTTTTGAAACTTTGTTTGGGCAGCAGCAGCGCCCTGCCCGCGTTCTCGCGGAAGTGGGCGCCGAAGGTGCCGGTTTGCTCGAGTTTCCGGGTCAAGTATGCTTCAACATTTTCCGGCGTCAACAGGGACATCAAGGTACGGGCTGAACATTCCGAAGGGAGCATGAGCAGGACGGCGTCGTTGTTGACGAAGACCTGCAGGGGATGCCCGTGGATTTCTTCCCAGGCCATAGCCAGAGCCATGGCAAAGGGGCGGTTGACACGGCCTCCCCAAAAGGTGTGCAGGATCACCTGCCGGGCATCCTGCCGGTTGCCGGGGTCCTGGAACTGCTCGATCAGGATGTGATGCCGGTGGGGAAGGTCCGTTCCGCTGATGTCGCGCTGGCGCTCTAAGTAGGACGTCAGTTCATCGGCCGCGGCACGGGTCATATGATAGTCCTGCCGTAAGGTCGGCTTGAAACCGGGATCGTTGAGGCGTTCATTGGCCCATTCCAGGAAAGCGCCCACTTTAGCGGCAAAGTGATAGCCGGAGTCGCGCGACTCCGCCTTCCAGAAGGGGATGATATTGAGCTGCCTGGTCTCGGGCCTGACCTCTACGTCGTTGTGTGTAATGCGTTGAATGCGCCAGATCCGATTTCCCAACCCGAAGGTGTCGCCGATTTTGCGTTCCCAGACGAACTCCTCATCCAGTTCGCCGACCTTGGCCCTGGTGTCCTGCATGCGCAGATCGTAATAGCCGCGGTCCGGGATGGTGCCGCCCGCCATAAAAAGCAGAAAGGCGCTGGTATCCCTCGCCTTGATCGTGTTCTCTATACGGTCAATGGCGACGCGGGGCTTCAGTTCCCGCAGTCGCGTGTCCGCGTAGCGTCCTTCCAGCATCTGCAGGACCAGATCGTAGTGGGAGCGTTTGAGTTCATGAAAAGGAAAGCTTGTGCGAACAAAGGCATACAGCGCATCTATGTCCCAGACCCGGGTGACGCAGGCCGAGAGGATGACCTGGGTCAGCACATCCAAAGGCCCCCGGATGGGAACCACCTCTTCGATGTCTTCCTCCAATACGGCGCGCGCCATGACCGCGGCAGCCAGAAAATCGGATCCATGTGTAGGCACAATGCTTCCCCGGCTTACCTCGCCCACGCGATGACCGGCCCGGCCCAGGCGCTGGATCGTGCTGGAGACGGAAAAGGGGGTCTGTATCATCAGGACTGTATCGAGCGAACCGATATCGATTCCCAGTTCCAGGGAATTGGTGGCCACAATCCCGCGCAACGCACCCTGTTTGAGTTTCTGCTCCACGGCCAGGCGGATCTCCCTGGACAGGCTGCCGTGATGGGCATAGACCAGGACTTCCTGCTCTAGTTCGTTGACCAGGCGCGCGACCTTCTCCACCAGGCGGCGGCTGTTGGCAAAGAGCAGGGTAGAGCGGCTGTTTCTAAGGACTGCACGAAAATGATCGATCAGTCCCGGCCACCAGGAATCTTCAGTCATCTTTTCCCGTGCATCTTCCGGAAAATAGACCTGGAGGTCGTAGGTTTTGGTCTCACCTGATGCCACGGTTGTGACGGATCGGGGCGCATAGGTTTCCGGGCCGGTCTGCCGGTACCCGCCCACGAATCGTGCGACAAGATCCAGGGGTTTGACCGTCGCGGACAGGGCAATGCGCTGAAACTCGCCGGCCAGGGGAACCAGCCGATCCACGGCCGTGATCAGATGTGTGCCGCGTTTGTTGTCGACCATGGCATGGATTTCATCCAGGATAACCGTCTGTATTCCCGCCAATAAGGGCAGGGCGTTTTTGGAGGTCAAAAGAATATTTAAAGACTCGGGCGTAGTGATGAGGATCTCGGGAGGGCGGCGGCGCATCTTTTGACGTTCGTGCGAAGGCGTGTCGCCGCTGCGCGTGAGTGCGCGGATCTCCGGCATAGGTGTATCGCGGGCAGCGAAGAAATCCTGCAATTCTTTTAAAGGTGTTAAAAGGTTGCGCTGGATGTCATTGTTCAGGGCCTTGAGGGGAGAGACATACAATACTCGCGTCTGCCCGGCTTCCCATTCGCCGGAGATCAACTGATGCAAAGCCCAGAGAAAGGCGGTCAATGTCTTGCCGCAACCTGTCGGCGCGGTCACCAGGACATGCCGGCCCTCCTGAATCAGAGGCCAGGCCTTGTTCTGAATCGCAGTGGGCGTGCCGATTCTGTCGGCAAACCATTGCCGGATTATAGGATGAAAGCAATTCAGCGACATATCCCGCCCAGTATCCAAAGCAGACACCGGAACCGTCAAGCATTATTACGGGGCAGTCGGGGATGGAGTCGGAGATTCCCTGGAGTGCGGCAGATTGCTGCCGCCTTCAAACCATTGATAACAATAGTATCAAAGGCGGAAGCAAGCTGCCGCACTCCAGGGACGTTGTCGTTCAATCAAAATTTCTCTATTAGGGAACAAGTCTCTAAAAAGAACCGGATCATTCTTTCTGTCGGCTGAAGACCTGCAATGCGGTACTATAGGTGACTGTAAAATACGTATCAGCTCTTGAAAATAATTTTAATCCGGCTGCAGTTGAGAGCAACAGATCATGGTTTTTTTAATGCCTTATTCACTTGCAAATTAAATATATGGAGGTCCTGACATGTTGAGTAAACAGGCGAAAAAAGCATTTTCAGACCTGGAACTGCCTTACTGCGCAGTCGCGGTAAAATTCTGCCGGAACAGGCCGGAGAATTATCAGCAGGCGGAAGGAACGGATGTGTTCTGCAGCTTCCTGAAGAAAGCTCAGGATGAAAACAGGGCGTTCTTCACTACGGTGGAAAACGACAAATGCATGGGCAAGGTAGTGCTCGGCATGACCGAACTGGAGACGAATCACGGATCGGGGCAGGTCGGCTATGAAATGGGTGTGTTCAGGACACCGGCTGCAAACGCTCGGCTGTATCACGAGGCAACGATGCTGAAGCGCGGCGTCTGTAACTTTGTCGTATTCTGTCCTTTTGCTCTGTGCGACTACGATCCGGATCTGGTAATCTGCATTGCTCCTGCGGAAAAAGCCCAGTTGCTTTTGCGCGCAACGAGTTATATATCAGGCGATCTGTGGGAATCAAAATGTTCGTATGTTATGAGCTGTGCCTGGACATATGCGTACCCATATGTATCGGGCAAGGTAAATCATCTGTTTACCGGTATGCACCTCGGCTTACAGATCAGGCAGCCATATCCGCAGGGACTGCATGTTATAGCGATACCCTACCAGAAACTGGATGAGGTTGTTACTGCGCTGACCGAGATGGAACATGTGCCTTTGGAGTTACTCACGGACACTGAGAGTCAAACAAAGAGTCTTGAATTGCATGCCCGTCTGGACACATTGGCGGCTGATATAAATGTGCCTAATAGGCTTTAGATAAGCGCTTATTTTACATCTTTGCTTTTTGTATTGAAAATCCGTGCTTTTTGAGACGTAATTCCCTGCATGGGCATCAACATAAACCAAATACGGAGGAATCGCGCATGAAACTGCGTATCGCTGTGATTACAATTTTGTGCATAGGCTTTGTCTGCGTCGTTTCGGTGCCGGGCAGTCAGACCTCTGCGCAGGGAAAGAGGGCGGCTTCGTCCAACGGACCGGGGGTCATGCCTGAAATTACGGTGCTCAATCCAATGGGAACGCCGCCGCCGATTACGCTGGTTCCGCAGGCGCCGCGCCTGGACACGCTGGACGGCAAGACCATCTATTTAATAAATACCGGCTATATCGGAACCGATCGCTTTATGGCTGAAGCGGAGAAATGGTTCAAGGCCAATTATCCCAAAACAAACATCGTGTATAAGGATAATACAAGCGGTGCCTCATTGTCCGCCGTCAGCGATGCATTGTGGGCCGAGATTGAAGAGAAAGGGGACGCTGCCGTTGTCGGGCTGGGCCATTGAAGTCTCTGCGCTCCAGCGGCGGTTCGCCTCTCTTATACAATCGAATCCAAGATGAAAAAACCCGCAGTGGCTGTCATCATGCACGATTTTGCACAACAGCAGAAAGAGGTCACTTTAAACCTCGGCATGCCCGGCCTACGGATTCAGTATTTCCGAGGCCCCATCTGGGGAAAAACGAACGAGCAGATCCGGAAGCAGGTTATGGAAGGCAACAATCCCATTACCGGAAGACCCGTGATGCAGGAACTGGTGGAAAACCTGACCAAACCCCTGACCGCCGACGAAAAGAAGACCGGAGAATTTCGGAAAAACGTAGGACCGGAGACGTACACCGGAACCCCGGACGAACTTCAGAAGTTGTTTCTCGAAAAGAGATACACGGATTTCCTGCCGGTAGAATTGCCTACGGAAGAAAAAGTCGCCGAGATGCTGAAGAGCACCAGCCACGAACCCGACGAGGTGCTCGGCCGCATGAATCCGGGATCCGAGGCCGGTGAAAACTGGACCTACACGGTGAAGGATGCCGCTGTAAATGCGGTCATGGCAGGCGCCAAACCGGAATATTTCCCGGTCATTCTGGCGCTGGGTTCGACCGGCATGACGGCCGTCAATGTTTCCGACAACGGTTTCATGGCGGGCGCCGTAATCAACGGCGATATCCGCGATGAAATCGGGCTTAATTACGAAGAAGGAGCCGTGGGGCCCTATGCCCATGCCAATACGACTATCGGCAGGGCTTGGCACCTGCTGTCCATCAATGGCGGAAATTGCGGCAAAGTCGGAACAACCTACATGGGCACGATCGGCAATCCCATGAACCTGATCGGGATCATCATGGCCGAAAATGAAGAGAAATCTCCCTTCAAGCCCCTGTCTGTCAGGCGCGGATTCAAAGAGGGGGAGAATATCGTCACCCTGTTCATGGGGTGGGGCATTCTTTCCGCCAAGAACTGGGCCGCTACCGCCTGGGGGCCGAACATGGATTATCCCGGAATCATCAAGGAGATCTACAATACACAGGACGGATGGCTGTTTGGAACCTGCGCCGTTCTGAGTCCGCCGATCGCTGATTTCGTCAAGGATGCCGGATACGATACCATCGAACAGTTTACGGAATGGGTGACAGGTCTGAAGCCCGGCGCCAAGCCGGATATGCGCGGGGGGAATTTAAACAGCGGTATGCGCAGGGCCGGCGGGACGTTTTCCGTTGTCGTCACCGGCGGATCCAACAACAACTACTTCAGTCTGGGCGGCATGGTACCCTCCCGGTCGGTCCAGATTGATGAGTGGCGGTAGTGACCCCGGATCTCAAGGCTTTGCCTGGATGCCTTTATTTTTAAATCTTATTCCGATCGGCTGCCCGCCGAATAAGTGGATTGGTGCGCAAGTTCGTAAATTCACGACTGAACCTGATTTTGACAGTATTTTGGGAAACATGAGATAAGATCCGCCGGGCTTGTGGTATTGAAAAACATGTTCGAGATTATCGAGACGCGAACACATCAAATCCCTGGCCGACTCGTATTTTTTCTGAAACTCTTCGATACAATCCTGCGGCCCTTTCAATGCGGCCAGCGCCGCGTATTGGGAGGGCACCGGGGCGCAGATCGCAAAGGGAATATGGGCCTTTGCGATCTGGGGGATGAAGTCCTTATCGGCATGCAGGTAGCCGATTCTCCATCCGGTCATGGAATATGTCTTTGTAAAAGTATAGCAACTGACCGCGTTTCTTTTCATTTCCGGAATCGACCCGATGGAGAAATGCCTGTTGCCGTCGAAGGTAAAGTACTCATAGGCTTCATCGGTGATGACCACCAGGTTGTGCTTTAATGCCATTTCAGCAATTTGACGCACCTGCCGCTCGGAAAAAACGGTGCCGGTCGGGTTGTTCGGGCTGCAATATAGAATCGCCCTGGTCCTGGGTGTTATGGCTTTTTCCAGGGCATTGACATTGATGGTAAAGCCGTCATCCTCGATGAGCGGAACAAAAACCGGCTTCCCTGAGGCGAGAACAACCTGGGTGACATGAGTGGAATAAGTGGGCGATGGGAGGATAACTTCATCTCCCGGGTCTATGACGGCCATTACCGCGGCCGCCAGTCCTTCGATGGCGCCCACGGTGACAATGATTTGGGAGGGATCGGCATCGATCTTGTTATCCCTTTTGAGCTTCTTTACGATTTCTTTTCGCAGCGGCAACAGTCCCGAGCTTTCGGAGTAGCCGTCCGTCAGCCCCTCTTTTATCGCTTTGATCGCCGCATCCCTGATATGAGACGGCGCCTTTGAGGTCGGCTTGGCCCATGACAGAAACGCGACGTCCTCTATCTCCCTGGATAAACGCGTCATCTCATGGATGGCTGATTTCGGCATTCGCTCGACTCTTTTAGAGGTCATTGTTGTATCGCTCCTTTTTCAGAACATCCTCGACTTCCACGACACGCGCCCTGCCGGCGGAATCGAAAACCAGCCGATAGTGCCCCATACCGCAAGGGCAATTTTCAGCCGGCTTTTATCGATCACTTAATAGATGCAGCATTTTGCGTGCCACATCAGACATTGCAAGACAGGGAAGTTGAAACTTGCTTGATTTCAATAAGTTACTTGATTCGTTCACGGGAGGGCAACCGGTTGCAACAATAGGTGGAGTCGCGCCGATGCAACCGTATAGGGTCAT
>JAFGTD010000111.1 GCA_016934295.1 Acidobacteriota bacterium | reverse complement strand
CCTTGCATCCACGCCCATCTACACCCCCTCGCTACAAACCTTCATGAATAATCCGGGTTAAGCCGAGAAGTGGAATAAGAAGTCTATATACATTCCTTCCATGTGACCCTTACATCCCGGTATAAAAGTAGATCACTTCTATAATATTTTTGAATAGCTGTTAGTTTGAAAAAAGCGGGTAGCGTTGTGGGTTTTCCAGAATTTTGATGGAGAGATCAATATCCAAGGCAGGCCAGTAGATATGACCGCCTGAATAGAGTTCGACGTTTAAAATATCTGCTAGCTTTGATTCCTTGAACCACGGATAATTTTCATACGAGAGAAAATACTCTTTTTCTTCTACAAAGAGCCAAATTCCCTGACTGTCAACGTTAGTGACTTCAATCTGAGAAATGCTCGTGCCAGGCATCTACTATCTCCTGTTTCCGTTGTTTTATTATACTCTGTATTTCGGCCAAAGATGTTTCCTTTAAGCCGTAATTTTTCTCGAGTACGACTTCCGGTTCAATCCAAAACTTAGCCTGCCCGTTGGCATCGCGAACATGTATGTGAATCCGCAGTTCTTCGCGTGAAAAAAAGTAAAATCTATAGCCTTTCCATCTAAATATAGTTGGGCTCACTGATTAATAATACGTCATGGATGTTGAGAAATGCAGCTTAATTTGCAGATCTGCAAATTATATTTCCCGTAACAACACTACGCTTTTACTATCTGAAAATAGATGTCCAGCATTCCTATTTAAATCCAAGTTTCCGTGAAGGCCACAATACATGCATGTGAAAAAGTTCAATATTAAAGAGGACTTACAAAATCAGGTAAAAATCACAATCTCACAGATTTTCCACCTCAAGCCTGAGGTTGAGGGCAAATCTGAAACTAAGATTTCTCTTCTGACATAAGCAATATCCCTTATAATAGCCCCACATATTAAAGAGATTTATCCAACAACACGAAAGCGAGATTTTCCGGGAGTGATGTCATGTCCATGATTGGGAAGTCACTTGCGCATTATTCCGTTACCGTTCAGATCGGCAAGGGGGGTATGGGGGAAGTGTATCAGGCTACCGACAAGAAGCTAGGACGGGATGTAGCCATAAAGGTTCTGCCGGAGGAGTTTGCTAAAGATGCGGACCGAATCGCCCGCTTCCAGCGTGAAGCAAAACTGCTAGCTTCTCTAAATCATCCGAATATTGCTGCCATATACGGACTGGAGGAAGTAGACGGGACACACTTCCTTGTCATGGAACTTATTGAGGGGGACACACTTGCTGATCGGATAAAAACCGGGACTATCCCCGTATCGGAAACCCTGAAGCTGGCGCTGCAAATCGCCGAAGCTCTCGAAGCTGCACATGAGAAAGGTGTGATCCACCGGGATCTCAAACCTGCAAACATCAAGGTGACTCCTGATGGCAAGGTGAAGGTGCTGGATTTCGGTCTTGCGAAGGCATTCGCCGGTGAACAGTCTGATCTGAACCTATCGAACTCGCCTACACTAAGCGATATGGCTACGCAGCAGGGCCTTATTCTCGGCACCGCTGCTTATATGAGTCCTGAGCAAACCCGTGGAAAGCCCGTGGACAAGCGGACTGATATCTGGGCATTCGGCTGTGTGCTGTATGAAATGTTGACCGGGCAAGCTGCATTTCAAGGCGAGGATGTGACTGAGATTCTTGCGGCGGTTGTAAAAAGCGGAGTGAATCTGGATCTACTTCCAGCGAATATTCACTTCAGAGTCCGTGAAGTAATTACCCGCTGTCTGCAAAAGGAGCAAAAAAAGCGTTACGGAGGTGTGGGCGAAGCGCAGTATGAGATCGAACAGGTGCTGGCCGATCCCGCTGGAGTGCTGGCACAGCCGGGAACGGCAGGTGAGCCTCGGAATAAGCTGCGTACAATACTCCCATGGGTTGCAGCGGCTATTATCATTGCAGGTGTATCTGGCTGGTTATTGAAACCCTCCCCTCCTCCCGAGCCGAAGCCGGTAACGCGCTTTATCCACGAGTTGTCGGAAGGCCGGCAGTTTTCCAGAGTTATAGCAGCAAATCGGGTTGTATCGGAAATAGCAGTTTCACCCGATGGCCGTCAATTTGCCTACAACACGACCGGAGGCATGTATTTACGCACCCTGGACGAACTGAATGCCAGGTTCATTCCAGGTTCGGATGCTAATTCGTTTCCGTATTCTTTCTCGCCCGATGGTCAATGGATAGCCTTTTGGTCCCAACAGGAAATGAAGCTCAAGAAGGTTGCCGTCAGTGGAGGTGCGCCTTTAACTATATGTGATACCAGCCCATTGGTAATGAGTGCAAGCTGGGATTTGGAGGACACGATTGTCTATTCGGACCTGATGAGCGGCATCATGCAGATAAATGCTAACGGCGGAACTCCAGAAATTCTGATAAAAGGAAGCCTTGGAGGCTTAGCAGCAGGTGATGGTGTTGCTATCTTTCCGCAAATGCTTCCAGATGGGAAAAATCTGCTTTTTACAAGCGCATCGGTTTTGGACATCTCTATCAAAGGACAAATCGAGATTCTGTCGCTCGAATCAATGAAAAGAAAGGTTCTGATTGAAGGCGGTATGCTTGCCCGTTTTCTTCCTTCCGGACACATTGTTTACAGGGTGGGAGACGATGTCGCCAATATCTTTGCTGTCCCCTTTGATCTTGATACTTTAGAAAAGACTGGAGGCTCTGTCTCCGTGCTGGAAGGAGTCACAGGATTTTCTGTATCCAACTCGGGGACGATGGTATACACGCCACAACCGGAAACTAAGGCAGGAGTTGGAAGTGGTACCGAAGAGCAAAATAAACTGGTATGGGTCGATCGAAAAGGTAAAGAAGAATCCGCAGGAGCCGATCCCGGCGACTATCGTGATCTTAAAATATCACCCGACGGAACACGGGCGGCTTTGACAGTCAATAAAGACGGAAATGTGGATATTCGTGTGTTCGACTTTGCCCGTAAAAACATGACGCGTCTGACATTTCATGAGATGCCTGATAATAACCCACTTTGGACGCCTGACAGTCAAAAAATTCTGTTTCAATCTAACCGTGAAGGAATTAGCGTTATCTATGATAAGTCGGCCAATGGAACAGGAGGAATTGAGAAGCTTGGTTCGGCATCAGACCGCATGCTGATCCCGTGGTCCTGGTCGGGCGACGGAGATACCCTGGTTCTTTGGGAACTCTCTTTAGCCTCCCTGTCACAGGACATCGGAATTATGTCTATGCAGGGAGACCATGAACAGAAGCCGCTGCTGAATCAAAGGTACAACGAGGGTGACCCCCAGATATCACCGAAAGGGAGATGGCTGGCATACCAATCTGATGAATCGGGAGAATACCAGATTTATGTAGTTTCGTTCCCCGATATAGATGAGGGCAAGTGGCAGGTTTCAACAGATGGCGGCATAAGCCCTCGGTGGTCCCCGGACGGTCGGGAACTTTTTTATATAAAAGATAATTCCGTAATGGTTGCGGCTGTGGAAACGGAACCGGTTTTCAAGCCCGGAAATCAAAAAGTTCTGTTTGAAGGAGACTATTTAACTCTTGGAGCAGGCACTCCAATAGTGAGAACACCATGGGACATTCACCCGGATGGGAAGCGGTTCCTGATGATTAAAACTCCGGCATCAACTCCTGCTGAATCCACAACCGGAAAAGAGAGTGGCGCGGTTTCTCAACCAAAGATGATTGTTGTCCTCAACTGGCTCGAAGAACTAAAAGAAAAGGTGCCGGTGAAGTAATTATCTACAGTCCTGAACCGACAAAGTGATTAGCCGCAATTTCACTTGGATGTGTAACAGCCAAACCGTCCATTTGACCTTTCTGCGATAAACCATAACTATAAAAAAGCATTCTTTCTCATTGAGAATACCCCCTATGGAAAAAGTGTCATGATCTGTGGCGGGGTAATATATATGCCCGTGCTCCCAAAATGCCCTGGATAGTCCTATCTTATTCCTGAGAACCCCGGAGAAGGATTTTTTGATGTGAAACCCGTCGCCACTCACCACCGCTACCCCCCTACACCTTCGGTTCCCAGCCGGATTCGTATTCCCTATTCCACATGCTTATGGCTTCGGCGTCGTTTTGGATGTGGGCGGTTTGGGGATCGAGTTTTAATTGGCGATCATATTTCCAGGCGATGTTGGACAAATGTAGCATGGTGGCGGCCACATTGCCTTCCCGGATGGGGGAATGCAGCTTTTCGCCCTGGGTGATGGCATTGATGAAATTATGGAAATGGGCAATGGTCAGAGGCCCTTCACCGACCACATTCAGAGCGGCGTCTCGTTCGGGTTTGACGTATTTAAAGGTCTGGCGATTATCCAGATCGTAGATCTCATAGCCCTCGCGGTCCATAATGACCGTACCTTTGGTGCCGTGGATGGACGCGCCCCTACCTCTGCCAAAGTATTTCATGCCCTGGCAACTCTTGCCTTCCCAGGTGATCATTTTATCGTCATATTCGAACGATGTGACCATGGTGTCATAGAATTCCCAGTCATCTTTGAAGTGATAACGTCCACCTGTAGCAGTCACTTTGTTCGGATAACGTACACCCAGAGCCCAGACACAGAGATCGACTTCATGGATGGCATTATTCAGGGTTTCACCGCAGCCCCAGTGCCAGAACCAGTGCCAGTTGTAGGGATGGACATTGTCTTTATAGGGTCTGCGGGGTGCAGGCCCCTGCCACAGGTCCCAGTCCAGAGTGTCGGGTACCGGCACAGCCTTGCCCGTACCGATAGAGCCGCGTGTGTTGCTGTACCAGGCCTTGCCGAAATACACCTCGCCGATCTCACCGCTGTGAATCTTTTGCATGGCTTCGACGGTGTGCGCGGACGAACGCTGCTGATCGCCGAACTGGATCAACTTGCCGGTTGTTTCCTGGGCCCGGATGACCAATTCGCCTTCTCCTGGATTGTGGCTGCCCGGTTTTTCCAGATACACGTGCTTGCCTGCCTGTAAAGCGGCAATGGCAATGGGTGTCTGCAAATGCTCGGGCGTGGCAATGGTAATGGCATCTACGTCGCTGGATTCGATCACCTTGCGAAAGTCCTTTTCCACGCGCGGTGCAGTCATGTCCCTTTGCCGGAACTGGGCTGCAACCCTGTCCGTTTCTCTGCGATCTACGTCGCAGATCGTTGTGACCATGCCCTTCTCACAGGCGTCAATGGCCGACAGATGTGCATTGCCCCGGCCGTGCAATCCCAGTACGGCAAAGTTGACCCTGTCATTGGCCCCCAGAATGCGGGCGTAACTTTCAGTGGTTAATCCGGTCGCAGCCAGAGTCAGGCCTGCTCCGGTCTCGGAAGCTTGTTTGATAAACGTTCTACGATCGATCTTTTTCATGGCCTCAATCCAGTTTTTTGATTTTGATGTTCTTGAAAGACACTTCATCACCGTGGTCCTGTAAGAGAATGTGTCCGCGCTCTGCCTCGCCAAAATTCGGCCAGACCACGTATTTGCTGCGTGCCACCAAAGCCCGCCACATCTGTGTACGCCGTTCGTATTCCACGACCTGGGTGCCGTTTAAATAGTGTTCGACGTGATTGCCCTGCACCACGACCTTCGCCCGGTTCCAGCCATACATGTTGACTCGCTTCGTGGTACTCTCATGCGGGGCATAAAAGCTGTTGTCCGCGGGGATCAAATCATATAAGGATCCCAGCGTTCGATTGCCGGCAGTGCCTGCCTTGGCATCCGGATGGTTCCGGTCGTCCAGGATCTGAAACTCACACCCAATGGCCGAGCCTTCGCCCTGGTTGAGTTCAGTATCCACGAAATACTTGATGCCGCTGTTCGCGCCGTGCGTGAACTTGAAGTCTGCTTCCAGTTCAAAGTTTCCGTACATCTTGGTTGTAACAATGTCACCGCCATTGGTCGATTCACCGCCTGTTGATTCCTCTACCGTGAGAATGCCGTTGTTGATGGTCCAGCCTTTGTCCGGGAAGTGATCGAGTTTAGCCCCGCGCCAGCCTTGGGCGGTCTTGCCGTCCCACAAGAGTGACCAGCCTTCTCGTTTCTCCCGCTCAGTGAGTTGGTTCGTCAAATAACTGATCTGCGGAATCGCATTGGACACCGATGTCTTTACCACATCCAGGTTATCCGTCATGATGCGAACTCTGCGGAACTGTACGGTCTTACCGGCCATGGCCGGATCATTGATGCTGTGTACTTGTAAGGCAATAAAACCACCGGCCGTCATATCGTCGATCACATCGGCCGTGGGAATCCCATTGAGCCACACGCGAATATTAGGGCCGATGGCTTCGATATGATAGCGGTTCCAGTCATCTCTTTTGTACGCCTTCTTGCCTTCAGGATTACATTCCAGGTTATACAGCCAGCCTCTGCGTGCTTCGTCATAAAGACCTCCACTCCACGCCCGCGCACTGGGGTCGATCTCCACTTGATACCCATGCACGCGCCCGTTTTGATAGTCCTCCAGACTGAGACTGCGGATCTGTATGCCTGAGTTCAGTGTGGGATCCATTTTGACGTCGACTTCCAGGATAAAGTCACCGTAATCCTTGTTCGTGGCCAGAAAGGAATTGGGGGTATCCATCTTGGTGACGCCGACAATGACTCCGTTGTCCACTCTGTACTCGGCTTGACCGTTCAATACGTGCCAACCACTTAAATCCCGACCATTGAACAAATCTACCCAGTCGGATTGTCCGTGAGCAGAGACAACCCCTAACAAGACCAATCCAAAACACACGCTCCATATCAGTCTCATAACATTTCTCGTTGATTAATTATGTTTCAACATCATATTCAAAGCATTCAACCAGCCATTATTCATGCCCCAGGGTTTGGGCAAAAAAGTCCTCCATGGCCGACTGACTTCGCTCCAGAGTCGATAAGAAAAACAAGGATAGTTCTTCAGCATCGAAGCCGTTCTGGTTTCCGATTATCCTTTATATGTAACCGTTCTTGGATTTTCTGGTTGGATATTACTACAATTGCGGACGGATTAAACCTATAACTCTGTAATTTACACGCAAATCCGCTTTTTACCAATTAGAAGAACAATTATCTATGAGCATTTCCAACTCCCGGGAAACATCGGATACTTCCATTTGACCTGTCCGGCCTGAATGCATCGAAATGAGTATGCCCAGGGGTTATAGGTGAAGTCCATCTAACACCTCGGGAGCTCCTGGAGAAGTATGTTGCCGGCAAGAATTGTGAGAAATGCGGATCAAGGCAACGGCAGGGATTTCAGCTTATTCCAGGTTTGATAAAATCTCGCAGCGGTCTGTTCGTCATCGAACTCAAATTCATTGAAGCGCTCATTGTCCGAGATGAAATACAGATCGATGGTTCTTCCGTCCCGTTCGAGTTTGAGGAGCTTGAAGGGAATCCGGAATCCGTGCGATCCGGAGGTAGGACTGTACATAACTTCATAAACACTTAAAACCAACTCGCCACGGCAACTTCCGCGTAAGAGGCCATGCTGATGCTCTGATGTAAATCGGTAGACTTCTTCCATGGCTTTCCGACGGTCAATCAATATCTGATCCGATTCGATCATGGGGCGGATATTCCTTTGGCCGAGATCGTAGACGAGCGCTATTGCCTGCCCTTCAGAAAGCTCCTGTCTTCTGGATGCAACCGGCTGTCCGTCTTTTTCCACCGAAATTTCATAGCTGCCAATGGGAATGCTTTGCCCCACTATTTCCCCGTCGTCGCCGACGCGTTTTCCATCCAGCAGCAGTGTCGCTTCATCACCCAGCCGATATACGGTCAACGTTCCCCTGGCAGATGTCATTCTGGATTCAATATCTTTCCTTAAACCGGCGATATTGGGATCGGAAGGATTGATTTTTTCAACGGCACTCAGCTCTTGAAGCGCCTTCCTGTACCGGCTTGCATTCATCGCATCAACACAGGCAGTCATTTTCGCTTGAATCGTATTGACGGCAGTACGCGATTCGCGCGCCCTGGTGCTCTGCGGAAGTTCTCCAAGCCAGAGACCTATCACATTGTCGGCCTCTTTGTACTTGCCCTGAGAATAGAAATTCATAAATTGACGATTCCAGGCTTCTTCCTTCCTCCTGGCCGTATCCAGCCTTTCTTCCCTGAGTTCCTTTTCAACAGATCTGGTAGCTTCCGCCTCCCATTTTTCATACAGTTCAGCCACCCCCGGCGAATCAGGGTAAAACCGTCTCAATCGGTCGAGCTCCGCTTTAGCCGACTCCAATTTTCCTGCTCCGATCATTACGGCTATACGATCAAGTCGATCCTGCGGCGGGAACTCAAGACTTTCATCGGGAAACGGGTCTTCAATTTCATCCATAAGCGCCGTTTCGTATTGAGAAGTATCAAATTCGCCGAATATTTCCGCGCTTTCCATCGAAACATCCGCGTCACTCCCGGAACGCGTCTTGTTCAAAACCGAAGCTTTCGCAGTCGCCAGCGGATCCAGCACGAAATTCTTCCATGCGCCGCGCAGCGCATCCCCTGCACCCGATAGTTGAAAGGAACGGACCGCAACTACAACCAGAAGAATAATCAATACGGCCGCAATCAACCGGCAGATTGGTTTCACAATCCTGATAAATTTCCTTCGGTTGAATTTTCGCCGGAGAGGGTGTGCTTTTCCTGTCTCCGGGAACTCCGGCTGCATCGTACTGCTGTTCGAAACCTGCCCCTCGCTTCCGATGCCCCGAACAGGCGCCTCCATTTTCCCTTCGTCGCTGTAGTCGGACGAAAGGGTCTTCCGCTGTGGTTCCGCCGCATCCGTGTAAGACCCGGTCCTTTCATCGGATGTGGTATCAGCAACCGCCGCCGACGACGCCTCGACTTCAGGTATTTCCGGCAAAGGCGTCTCTACGGAAGTATTTCCCTGGTTTACAACAGGAGCTCCGCGATTTTCGGGAGAAGGAGCTTCATCCTTTGCCTCTTCCGATTGAGAAGGAAAAACAGCCGCCTTTTTTATAGGAGTACTTTCTTCCTTGGAAGTTCGCTGTTCCTCTGGTTTGATTTTCGGATGCAACAGGGAATCATAAATATTATGTTTGCAGGCAGTCTCCCGGATTTCCGGGTACACTTCGAGAAGCTTCGTGATCAACAGATCCAGTTGCGAATAACTGGTATTGTCAATACCGCGCAACATGTTCTGAACCTGATTGTACAGCCGGATTGTATCTCCGGAAGCCTTCGGCTTTTCGGCCGTGATCCTGAGAGATGCGAATGAAGACTGCAGCTCGCTAAGCATAAGTTGAACATCTTCAGCCATCTCTTTCAACAGGCCGCGGAAGTCATCCAGCATATCATCCACGCTCCCGTAGCGATCATCCGGGTTTCTCGCCAGACAAGTCTTCAGAATCTGCCATATTCTCGGATGATAATACGGGTAAAGTTCGAACGTGGGAATCTGTATGTCCTGAAGGATATTGTCCAAAGCTTTATTGCCGTCCGGGGCATAAAACGGATGGACGTCGGTGAGCAGCTCGTAAAAAATCACCCCCAGGGCAAAAACGTCCGACCGGGGAGTGCATTCCTTGTGCTGTATCTGCTCCGGCGATAAATAGATGGGCGCGCCCCAACGGACGCCGGGGTGTGGAAGATGTTTCATCAAAATATGTGCAATGGCAAAATCCCGGATTTTTATGCATCCGTCCCCGGCCATGAAAATATTTTCAGGACAGAGATTTCGATGCAGAATGCCTTCTTTATGCGAGTAACCCAGACCTTCCGCCACCTGGATCATGATCGATATCTTTGTTTCAAAAGACATGTCCTGTTTCTGTGCAATAAGATTTTTGAGGTCCCGGCTCCCGAGCGGTTCCATCGCCATAAACGGGAAATTGCCCTTTGTATTCACTTCAAGCAGCGCGGCTATATTGGGATGCCGCAAACGGGCTAATGCCTCACATTCTTTCATGAAAAGGTCTTCGAGTTCGTCATCCCATCTGATACCGTCGCATAAAATTCGAACGTCAACCGCACGATCAAGGTCCTGGTCGAAACTTCTGTAAACCGGTCCCAGATACCCGTCGCTTATCTTTTCAATCAGCGTGTACTTTCCAAGAGTCCGTAATGAGTCAATCCGGGAAGGTTCACCCATGTTGTACAAGCTCCTTTCGTTGAACCTCAGTTTGTACTATATCCATATCGGCTGATTCCGTTCGCATAAGAAGCGAGACTTCGCCATACTGTAATTTTCGTCCCTTACCCCCTAGACAAAAGTGACGGGCATCACCGATTCTTCATCCAACAGGAAATCCGTCCCGGCTCGCAAATGAATACGCATTACATTCCTTAAACATTTCCCTGCCTGAAGTTTACGGGTGCTTCATATGTCGGCAGATCATGCTATTGTAATTCAGGGACCGTCCGTACCGGTGACAGGGTATTTGAGTGCAACGGAGAATGGGCCCGAGGCTTGCACCGCCGGGAAGCTGAAAAAGCGGAATGGCATAGCCTTTACGAGGAATCCTGAATCATTCACGAGTTGAACGGGACAAGCTGAATTGGCAAAATCGAAGAAGAAAATGACCCTGGATCGAGTATTGTCCCGCCATGGATTTTCCTCCCGGAGGAAGGCGCAGGATGCGATTCAAGCCGGGATTGTAAAGGTCAACGGCCGTATCGTACGGGATTCCGAGTTCTGGGTTGACCTTCATACCGACACGGTCCATGTAAACGGAAAACGGATACGGCAGGCGCAAAGGATCTACCTGCTCTTCTATAAGCCTAAAGGGATTATAACCAGTCACGGAGATCGCCGGGGAAGGAATACCATCTATGACTGCCTGGGCCCCAAACTGCCCTGGGTAGCTCCCGTCGGGCGTCTTGACAAAAACACGTCGGGATTGCTGCTGCTGACCAACGACACCGATTTTTCCAATCACGTCACCAGCCCGTCTTCAAAGGTTTTCAAAACATACCTGGTAAAGGCCAACACCCTGGTTTCCGAAGAACTGGTGGACAGACTCAGACAAGGCTTTAAAATGAAAGACGGCCTGTGCGCACAACCGCACAGCGTTCGTCGTTTGGAGGACCGGGGGAAATACAGCCGGCTGGAAATAATCCTGACTGAAGGCAAAAACCGCGAGATCCATCGCCTCCTGGAGTCGGCGGGGTTGAAGGTGCTGAAGCTCGTGCGCACGGGAATCGGCCCATGCACGCTCAAGGGCCTTCAGGTCGGCCAATGGCGCGAGCTCCTCAAATCCGAGCTGGCCCTTTTTTATTCGGCGCCGCCGAAAGCGGACGAAACCGCAAAATCGCCTGCCGGATCAGTAAATGCGGATCGGAATTTCACAGTGAAGACATAAACTGTTCGCTATTCGTACACTGTGGTCTTGAGGTACTTCAGAACCATTTGGGAAGAAACGGCCTGCCCACCCCTGACAGCCGGACGGAATCGAGCCAGAGAAATCATATCCCTGAAATTGTTCAACAGATCCCGGTCGTTCGGGGATTCGATCACGTTCTGTATTGTGGCCACTCCGATAGTATCGATCTCGGTTACCACGGTTAAGGCATCTTCGTCCGACTCGCTGGTATCGTTTTTACCGAATTCTATCAGGTACTCGTCGTGCAGGGCGGCGCCGTACTGTCTCTCATAACGCGCCATTTCAATCGGAAACACCCCCAGATTCCTGGAAAATTCATTCCGTACTCTCTTGCTGTCTTCTTTGTTGATAGCGGTCCGCTCGGCTGCTTGCGAAACGCCTCCTGCGTAGAATGGATCGATGCTGCTGGATATCACGAAGAGAAAGAAGGCGCTCATGGTTATCCCTAATGCTCTTGTCCAGTAAAATTGTCCCCCCGTCGTACGGATCCTTGACCAGCGAAGCGCTAATGCATCCTTAATTTGCCGGATCCATGTATTATTTTTCTTTTCCAGCAGTCTGGTTTGGACCAAATGATGCAGGTATTCCGGAGCCGGAATTCTCGTCAGGGAATTCAGCTTCCCATGCAGGTTTGACAGTGCGTCCAGTTCTTTTTGACAGCTTTCACACTGTATCAGGTGTTGGGACACCTGAACCGACATTTCGTCATCCAGTACTCCATCAAAAAATTCCGACAACCGCTTTGACACCGTGTTACATAACATGGCGACCTCCGGTTTCAGCCGATTTTTCCACAAAATGACGCTTCAGCGTCTCTCGCCCTCTTGCAATTCGGGACTTTACCGTTCCCAGGGATATATTCATCGACTCGGCAATTTCTTCGTATGTCAATCCTTCAATATCGCGCAGGATCACGGCAACTCTCTGCTCTATCGGCAATGTCTGAAGCCAGCGTGTGATCTGCTCCCTTTCTTCCAGAGAAATCAGCGCTTCTTCCGGAGACTGGATACTGGACTTCAGGTTTATGCTGTAATCCTGATCGGGCTTTTTGGACAGATGCTCCTCAAGAGAAACTGTCCCCCGACGTCTCAACCGGTTCCACCAGCGGAAACGATTGGAGGCTCGATGAACTGCAATAGAATAAATCCAGGTCTTTAAAGAGGAATCCCCTCTGAAAGAGTCCAGCTTGCAGTAAATCGTGAGGAACACATCCTGCGCAACATCAAGAGCCTCTTCCCTGTCACCCAGGATCTGGTACGCCAGCGTAAAAACCATCGAATTATAACGATCGAACAATTCATCGAAACTGATACTGTCCTTAGAGTCCACCCTTTCCAGGGTCATCTCTTGCGTCGCCGTGCCTTCATCTTTGGACAGAACCAGTTCGTCTGGGTACATATATCTATCCAAGGTTTTATTTTGACCTCTGTTGCAACGTGCGTCCTATTTTACTCTGACATCAAACCGGTAAAAAAAGTTCCACATTTTGCAGATTAAGTTACACATTCACCTGATAAAAACGTCCGTACTTTCCGCTTCCAGGAGCTCCTTCAGAGCCTGGGGCGACAATTCCTGGACCTTTTCCAGGTACCCGGATATTCGAAACAGCATCTCCAATCTGGCAGGTCTGTCCGGTGCGGCAGCAAGAAGTTCCTGAAGTTTCTCTTGAATCTCAGCGGGATCGGTCCCTGCAGGAGCTTTTTGAATCAGCGTCCTTTCCACGACATATTCTACCAGATAAGACGAATTATATTTAGCCGCGCCATAAAGTATCAACAACAATGCAACTATAAAACCCATTACCGCCGATCTTTTCCGAATTGTCATATGCGTATATGGTCTTTCTTAATAACGTTTTACGCTTTCGCAGCCGCCGACTATCCAATTCAATTATACCAGATGAATGAAGCCTATAAATCTACCTTGCCGGCAGCATTGCACTACAACAAAAAATCCTTATGATATAATTATCATTCGGAAATCGGATACCCTATTAGTTGTTCGGCACACAACACAGGAGCGGATCAAAAAATGGAATGCCCCCGATGCGGCAAGGATACATTAAGTGCGGACGGGATCTGCCCGGTCTGCAATTATCAGGTCGAGCTGAAGGGATCTTCATCTAATCGGGTATTCAACCGGAAAGAAACCGAAAATGCGTCCCAAAGTATCGGACAGGATGCTTCAACGGATCCTGCGCCGGTGCATCCGGAGGACAAAATTCCCCAGTGGCAAAAGGAGTTAAGTCAAAGACTTGCAGACATAAAACAAAAGAAGGAAACGCATGAAAACTCCGGGCAGCCACAAAGCCAAAGCACCTCCCCGACACCTGATGCCGCCCCTGTAAAAGCCCCGATGCAACAGCCCCGTACGCCTACGGAGCACGCCGGATCCATCCTGGTTCGCAGACATACTCCGGAAGCCCCTTCATCCGCCGGGAGCGCCGGATCGGACGCGCCGCAACAAAAAACCATCGCTTCCCTGGGGCCGGAAGTGTATACGGCCGATAAGGCGGCTGAAAATTCCGATTCAAAGGATATAAAGGATCTGATCGACAAAACCGTTTCCAGCCGATCGATCCACTCTGCCCCTAAATCCCCTGTTTTCAGACAGAAATCCCCCGCTGCCGAGGAAAACAAATTAATTCTTTTATCGCGAACGCTCTCGGGTTTGATAGATCTCATCATCGTCGTTCTCTGCACCGCCGTGTTTATTATTTCCGCCGATTACTTTTCCGGAATCGTTATATTGGACACGGTCAGTATTGTCGAATATGCGGGCCTTTTTTTACTGGTATTTCTTCTTTACTCAATATTCTTTCTGGCAACCTCGGGTCAGACTGTCGGGATGATGATTACGGATCTTCGAATTATTGCAATCCAGGGCAGCCGCCCTTCGATCGGCCAGTTGTTCAGCCGGTGTTTCGGCTATCTTCTGTCCGTAATTGTATTCGGGGTCGGACTCCTGTGGAGTCTGTTCGACCGAAATAACATGTGTTTTCACGACCGGTTTTCAAATACTTCCATCACGCGCATCTAATTAACGGTTCGCTAATGCCTGTTCAAAATCCTTCGCGAGGATCATCCGCTCATGCGGACGTTTAATGCAGGAATCAATACCGACGCCTCATCGGGCGTACGGAACATTGACTATTTGTAACAATCCCCACAAATCAGGCAAAAACGCACGGAATTTCCGGATTCGGATTGCCCTTCACTACCATTTAATTTTAAGAAATATTTTCATGGCCATTTAAACCATTCGTGCCGCAGAATTGTCTTACTATTCGAAAACAAGAGAAATCCCCGAGGAACAGCGGTGGAACCGGAAGACACGCTTCCAGAGCTAATTGCGCACGCTAAAGCGGGCAGCCATGATGCATTTGAAAAAATCTACAGAACCCATGTCGGCCGGATTTATGGCGTTTGCTTGAGGATTCTCGGCGACCGCTCGCGCGCCGAAGAGGTCACGCAGCAGGTCTTTATCAAATCCTGGCTGAAACTCGGTTCATTTCGCGGGGAGAGCAGTTTCGGCTCGTGGCTGCATCGTATGGCCGTAAACACAATACTTAATGAACTGAAAACATCGAAATTAATGCACTTACGAAGTCAGTCCCTGGATGATTTCTCAACTGAATCTGTTCCTCAACAAAGACTCTCAGCTGAAGTTCAAATAGACCTGGACCGGGCTATCGCCGCACTTCCACTCGGGGCACGTGTCGTTTTTGTCCTGCACGAGATTGAGGGACTCAGTCACAAGGATATTGCAGACAATTTGGGCCTGGCGAACGGGACGTGCAAGGCCCAGCTTTCCAGGGCCCGTAAACTGTTGCGAGAGGCTTTGAAAAGACCATGAGATGCGAAGACTGCATGGAATTGCTGCATGATTTTATCGACGGGGAGTTGTCTGAAGCAGAATGTTGCAATATCGGCCGGCACATTCATGAATGCAGCGAATGCAGAGGGGAAGCCGAGTCTTTACGGCGTCTGTCCCGCGATGCCGCATCCCTTCCGAAAAAAATACAACCCGACAAAGACCTCTGGCCGGGAATTGAAGCCGCGATAACAGCAGCGCCACCTTCAGAGAGTGAATGGGGTACAAGCGAGGGAGAGAATCACGGTTACAAACAGAACCGGCACAAAATAGTCGTTCGGGGATGGGGCATCGCTGCGGCTGTTATGATCGGTGTTCTTCTACTGGCTGGAACTTATCTGGAATTCAGAAAGCGAACTGCCAACAACTCAGACCACGAGTCGGCTACGAATGTGTCCGAGAATATTACATCCGTCAACAGGCAGTCGGTTTCCTCTCCCGGCAGCAGGCCGGGCGCATCTGTCAATGATTATTCCGGCGCTGTGACAAGCCAGGATGCCAAGGCATTCAGGAATCTGCCGTCTTCCAGCATGCTGACTTACCCTCTCGATCCGGGAGCCCAACTGTTCGTCTCCAATCACGGAATCTATGCTGTAGCTCACGATTACCGAATCGACGCTCTCGGGCAGGTTCGCGATTGGCATTCTCTTTTTATCAACAATCTTAATCTTATACTGAGTTTTGACCGCAACGGCACGCAGTCATGGATCCCGCCTCTTCCGCCCGGCAGCTACCTGAGCTCCGTTTATCCGGGAGGCGGGAACCGGCTGTGGGCAGCCTATACATCCCAGGAGCCTGAATTCCAGGGAGTCATTGCTGAACTTGATTTCGGGATGGATTCGGAAGTCAGAAATGTGTGGAAGAGCCGCGACCTCTTCATAGGCAGATTTGCCGTGGGCCCGCAGGGATTGATTTATGCTGCCGGTGTCCGGAGCGACATTGGCGAGACCGTTGGAAACCTGACCGAAGGCCAATCCGTCTCTGTGAACCTTCTGCACATCATCGATCCGAAGACGGGCAAGGTACAGGATTTGTTCCCTGTAACGCTCCATCCCGATTTCGATGCGGAGTTATGGGCCGGCACAACGACATACCAACTGGCCATTTTGACGAGCCATGCAAACATTGCGGTTAAATCAAACGGCAATTTCTTTATCACGATAGACCAAACCCCGGCTCTAGACTCGATACAGGATATCAAAAAGAACGAAGCGGTCGAGTACTTCACGGACGGTACCGCGGCCGGAAGATGGGATCTCGGCAACCTCGAGTCCGACACTTGTCTGAACAGGATCTTCGTCGATATCGATGATTCGATTCTGGCCGAAATTATCAGGCATGAAGACTCCGGGGATGCGGACTCGCCAAACCAAACCGTGGCAGAGCGGCGCCTGTTCAGGATAGATCCGAACGGCAGGGTATCGCCCTGCAACCTTTCTCTTTATTCCAACGAAGTGATCCTGGGCTGGATGGGGCAAACGGGAGAGCTGGTAACTGGTGCCAGGGAGGGAAAGATGCAGCAGATCACCTTACGCAGACTCCCACACTAATCGAGGAGGTATTCGATGCGGAAAGCAATGCTTCCTGCAATAGTCGTAGCGTTCGGCATCTCACTGGCAATGGTTAACAGCGCCGGCGTCGATTTCAGCGGGACATGGGTTCTGAGTGAACTTATTCCATCTTTTGGCACCAAACCCCCGAATGTTCTGCTGGTCATCGAGCACACCGGAAACGTTTTTAATGTCACTCGCGTTACGATCGATGGGGATAAAACAGTTGAATCGCAATATACTCTGGATGGAGCGGAAAACATCAACACCGAAACGAACGCAGCCGGTGAAATGATCATTCAGTCAATTTCGACATGGAATAATAGTGTTTTGGTTCTGGAGGGAACGAGCACTTTCGCAGGCACGGACGAAGACGTTACAACGAAATGGAAAACGGAGTATCGGCTGTCTGAGAATGGAGCAGTGCTGACCGTGACCCGAACGCACCAGACTCCTTTCGGCGAAGCCGTGATCACGGAAGTATTCACCCGAAAGTAGCTATTTAAAAATCCCGACAATCATCGAGGCATTTCGGCTCTACGGCCGGCTTCGAAGGACCTATCTGAATTACTATCCAACACTCTTGAGGCATCAGCTCATTTTTTTTCGCAGCTCTTCCAGGCAGGCGTCCGCCTTTACACGCCACTGTTCGAGAGTATCGCGATCCCGGATGGTAACCGTATTGTCCTCCAGCGTCTGGCCGTCGACGGTGATGCAATAGGGTGTGCCGACTTCATCCTGCCGCCGATACCGGCGGCCGACCGCGCCCTTTTCGTCGTAGAAAACTGCAAAATGGGGCTTGAGTGTGCGGTAAATATCTTTTGCGATATCCGGCATGCGGTCTTTTTTAACCAATGGGAAAACCGCAGCCTTGATCGGGGCCAAACGGGGATGAAATTTCATCAACGTGCGCGGTTTCATTTCCCCCTTCTCGTCCGGGGCTTCGTCTTCGGTGTATGCCTCGCACAGGAAGGCGAGCGTCGCTCGGTCCGCTCCCGCCGAAGGTTCTATCACATGCGGCGTGTAGCGTTCGCCGGTTGCATCATCCCGATAAGTCAGATCGCGGCCGCTGCCTTTCCATTTGGGTTTGCCGTCGGGACCTTTTTCCAGTTCCAGGGGGCAGGTATTTTCGTCCAGCTTGCCTTCCATGTGGCTGCGCAGGTCAAAATCGCCCCGGTGGGCGATCCCCTCCAGTTCACCGAAATCGCCCGGAGGCAGAAACGGGAATGCATACTCGATATCGGCCGTGCCGGTCGAATAGTGACTGAGCTCCTCGGGATCGTGCTCGCGCAGACGCAGCCGGTCCCCGGCCAGACCCAGATCTACATACCATCGCATGCGACGGTCGCGCCAGTACTGGTACCACCGGTTGGATGATTTCGGATCGCAGAAAAATTCTATTTCCATCTGCTCGAACTCGCGCGAACGGAATGTAAAGTTGCGCGGCGTGATTTCATTGCGAAAACTCTTTCCGATCTGAGCTATGCCGAAGGGAATTTTCACCCGCGTGCTGTCGAGAACGTTTCTGAAATTGACGAAGATGCCCTGGGCCGTTTCCGGGCGCAGGAAAGCGACATCCTCCTCGCCTCCCAGGGCGCCGACGGTGGTTTTGAACATCAGGTTGAATTCGCGCGGTTCGGTCAGGGATCCCGGAGTCCGCGCGTCCGGGCCGAGGGCCCTGGACAGGTCATCTATATCCGGCAAGGTAATGAACTTCCCGTCCCATTGAAGCTGGTCGGCGTTTTTGGACCTCAGGTTGAAATACTTCAATGCGCGGGACAGGGTATCCTCCTCCTCCCGGTCGGTTTCGGCAACCGTTGTGACGAAAATACGCTCGCCTTTGGCTTCCACCCAACGCCCCCGGATCTGGTCGTACCGGTATCGCCTTTTCGATTCGCGGCAGTCGACCATCTGGTCGTGAAAAAGATCGTAATGGCCCGAGCATTTCCACACCTGAGGATGCATGATGATCGTGCAGTCCAGGCCGGTCATTTCGTATGCGTCCGGAGCTGCAGCCGGAACGCTGGAATCGTCGTGGCCGGATACCATGTCGCGCCACCAGGCGTCTTTGACGTTTCGTTTCAATTCCGTACCCAACGGACCGTAATCCCAGAATCCGTTAAGACCGCCGTAAATTTCACTTGACTGGAACATAAAACCGCGGCGTTTACACAGCGATACGAGTTTCTCCATCTCCATTTTTTATCTTCTTTCCTTTTTCCGTCATCATTTGCCTTCGCCTTCAGGCGGGGATTCAACCCAGGTATTGCAACGTCCCTCAATCGGGACAGACATATTCCTTAATCCATCCGAACTTCACGAGCCGGTGCGTCCGAGACCAGACTGAGATTGTACCGCAGATTTACTCAAGTCAAAGTTTCCTGTAATAAAATCCCAACGATTTACACTCCGTCGGGTGATTTTACTATGGGTAGGAGCGAAACAACTTGAAATTATGCCTCTTCACTTTCTCAGCGGGATTTCGAGAGCATCCTGACCGGAATGCACACTGATATTTATCCATGGATCCTGTAGAATAGAAACCGGTCAGGCTCTGATTAAAATTTTGGGCTAATTGTGAGGATTCGGAATATGAAAATAACAGTCTGGAGCTTTATGGCAATTCTTCTTACAGGTTGCGGGATGCAATCCAAAAATCCCTTTTTTGTCGAATGGGACACTCCTTTCGGCACCCCTCCTTTTAATGAAATCAGAAACGAGCACTTCATGCCCGCCTTCAAAGAAGCCATGAATGCTCACAGGAACGAAGTCGAAGATATTATCAACAATCCTGAAGAGCCAACCTTCAAAAACACCATCGAGGCGATCGAAAAATCGGGCAAACTGCTGGATACGGTCGATCGCGTATTCAGTTGCTTGAACGGCGCCGATACCAGTCCGGAACTGCAGGCTATATCTGAAGAAGTGGAACCGCTTCTTACAAAGCATTCCGATGATATTCTTCTTAATCCCGATCTGTTTACCCGTGTCAAAACAATTTACGAACAGCGCGAAAGTCTCAACCTGAATGAAGAGGAAAGCACACTGCTGGAAAACATCTACAAAGACTTTGTCCGAAGCGGTGCCGGCCTCAACGAAGACGATAAGGCTGCGCTGCGCGCCATCAACGAAGAGTTGAGCACTCTTTACGTCAAATTCCGCAAAAACCATCTCGACCAAACCAACGCGATTGCCCTGGTCATTGAAAATGAATCCGATCTCGCGGGTCTGCCCGACAGCCGGATCGCCGCGTCCGCCGAAACCGCGAAAGACCGCGGCATGGAAGGCAAATGGGTGATCACGCTGCAAAAACCAAGTTTCGAACCGTTTTTGCAGTATTCCGAAAAACGGTCACTGCGCGAAAAGGTATTCAAAGGCTATATCAATCGCGGCAACAACGGCGGCGACTATGACAATAACGCGGTGGTTTCGCGCATCGCGGCTCTGCGCGTGAAACGAGGCCGATTGCTCGGATACGAAACATACGCCGACTTCGTTCTCGAACGCAACATGGCGAAAAATCCGGAAAACGTCTACAGTTTTCTCCACGATCTCTGGAAGCCCGCTCTGGAGCGCGCAAAGGCCGAGGCCGTCGAGATGCAGGCCATTATCGATCGTGAAGGAGGCAATTTCAAACTGGCCGGCTGGGACTGGTGGTATTACGCGGAAAAACTTAAAAAAGAAAAATATGCGCTGGAAGACTCCATGTTGCGCCCCTATTTTAAAATGGAAAATGTGCGCCGCGGCGCTTTCGGTGTCGCCGAAAAACTGTACGGCATAAAATTCATCCCGCGCGATGACATCCAGGTTTACCATCCCGATGTCGAAGTGTTCGAGGTGCAGGAGGCCGACGGTTCTCATCTCGGCGTTTTCTACACCGATTATTTCCCGCGCGACGGCAAGCGCGCCGGAGCCTGGTCGAGTTCCCTGCGCAGCCAGTCGAACATCGACGGAAATTACATCACGCCGCTGGCATTCAATGTCGGCAATTTCTCAAAACCTACGGAAAACGAACCGGCGCTGCTCAGCACCGACGAAGTCGAAACTTTGTTCCACGAACTGGGACATGCGCTGAACAGCCTTTTCGGCGACACGGTCTATTACGGCTCGCGCCGCACTCCTGTGGATTTTGTCGAGCTGCCATCCCAAATAATGGAAAACTGGGCCATGGATCCTGAAGTGCTCCCCACTTATGCAGTGCATTACGAAACCGGCGAACCGATACCGCAGGAACTGATTTCCAGGATAAAGAATGCCTCCCTGTTCAACCAGGGCTTCCGCTCGGTCGAGTATCTCGCGGCGTCTTCTCTCGATATGGATTGGCATTCACTCACCGAACCCGTGGAAGTGGATACCGCGGATTTTGAAGCCAAATCCCTCAACGGAATCGGCTTAATGGAGGAGATCGCTCCACGCTATCAAAGCACCAACTTTGCCCATATCTTCTCCAGCCCCGGCTATGCCTCGGGCTACTACAGCTACATATGGGCCGAAGTGCTCGATGCCGACGCGTTCCAGGCATTCAAGGAAGCCGGCCTGTTCAACCGGGAACTGGCCGATCGTTTCCGGAAACATCTTCTTTCGCGCGGCGGAACGGATATGATGGCGCAGTACATCAAATTCCGCGGAGCGGAACCCAACGTGGATGCTCTGTTGGTACGGAGAGGACTGAAGTAGTCGATTACAGCTCACAGGTTCAGCTGAGAGAACATTGCACGTTAAAAGCAAAAAGCGCCGTTGCAGGTTAAAAACAGAATACGATCGAAGGCAAGTCTCAACGGTCATCCCTGTAAGCGTGGTCCGCTTTGATGTCCCGGCCCGACCAGATGCGTTTCTGAGTCCAATCCGCTTCGGGCGCGGTCCAGAATTCATCGTTTGCCGGCAGGCCGAGGTGCAGCAGACCGGTCAGGCAAAGATAGAGGCTGCCCGTCGAGATGTACCCTTCGCGAATGGATTGCTGATGGCCGACAGCACCCACCTGGAGCCAACCCTGTTCGTCAAAAGTCCCGGGAGCCTCGACCAT
>JAFGTD010000110.1 GCA_016934295.1 Acidobacteriota bacterium | reverse complement strand
CAGTTCATTAAAGGTATAGCCCCATTCGTTGGTTCCCTCGACCCTGTCCCCGATAGCTGTTACAAATTCCCACCAGCCATGCTGTTGATAATCGCGGATGGTCGCCTTGTAGGTGTTAAACAGCCATTCGTAGACCGCATTCTTGGTCGGGAATATCTCCCCGATGGGCTTGGCCAGATTCGGCACTATAAAGAAGGTGTGTCCGCTATTCATTTTCAGGGGAGCGATCCGTGGAGCAAGCCACTCGAGGACATTATGCGGTCCGGGCTTTCCAAGCACTCCCAGGTCATCCGCGATGCTTCCGATCCCGTCCTGCAGCCTGCGGGACGCGCCGGGGGCAAACTCATTGACGCCGAAGCCGCGATGTGAGGTTTTAACAAGAACGCTGTCCTGTCTCGTGTAGCCGAATTCTTCGCCGATGGTTTCCCAGCCCGGCGGCAGATTGGGCGTATCCTCGGCGACGACGGCAAACAATGGATTACCTGCATCGGTGCGCTTGATGCCCGCAATGCAGCCGCCGAAATTGATCGTCATGAGTCGCGCCGCTTTTGCCAGGGACACATTGGCGCGATTTCCGTAATCCAGAAATTCGTGCCGGGCGCCAACGCCGATCTCCCTGGCGATGGGTCCGTCGACGATATACACGGTACCGATAGAACTGCTCGTACCGGGGCAATTAGTGCTTCCGCCGCCCTGCTCGGCAATAGCCAGCAGGACCGGCATGTACTCCGGTTTGCAGCCGGCCATAACGCCTATAATGGCCACCTTTTCGACAGTAACGGTTTCATAACGGGCAAATTTTACAGGTTCTCCCCGGGCATTCGTTACGACAGCATCGGGGCTGAGGCTGGTGCCTGCGAGCATCTTCTTAACCCGCGCCTCGGTAGAGGGAATTATGGGAGAGCCATCGGTGTAGATGCTGATCTCGGCATCGGCGGACTCAACATGTTCCGCCGTATTGAAGAATTCTACGGCCTCATCATAGGTGCCTTCGAAAATATACCTTTGTGGCTTTTCCGGCACATAGGTGCCCGCGTACTTCTCCTTGTCGGTCAGCGGATCGGTCAGGGCATTGATGAGCGCGGGAACTATGGGATATAGACGCTTGTCGGGTGTGCCCGTTCGTTCGATAGTTACCCAGCGTAATTCGGGCACATTATTCAGCAGAGCCGTTCTCTCAAAATATTTCTTCTGGTCCCAAAAACCGAATCTCACTGTGGGGATTCCGGCTTTTTCCACATTCGTATTGTATTCAGCCTGAATACTTGTGGCGGCCCCTCACCAGGATTGCCCGCCTATCAAGGCATCGGCCTCAGCCAGCAACTTCCCGTCCATTTTCGGATCGGTAGGGCCGAAGCCGTTGTGCTGAATACGAATCCAGTTCGTGTTTGGATAGTTGTCCTGCAGATATTTCTCCAGAAACGGCCCCGTCTGCGGGCCGGCCTCGCAAACCACAACATAGATGGTCTTGCCTTCGATGGTATCAAGGCGTGACGCCAGTCCCTGTACTTCGACAGGACCGGGGATGCCTTGTGGATTAAGGAACCGGTACACCGGTTCTTCGGTTTCTTCGGCAGCCTGCGCGGGCGCAAGCATCAGCCCCAGCGAAACCAATACCGTTAGAACAATTTCGAAAAGCTTCTTCATGTTAAAGCTCCCTTCGAAACGGTTAACTGAAATAAGATTTTTCCCTCTGGTGATGGTCCTATCATAGGAGGGTTTCAATTCCGGGCACAAGGGAAAATCGCGGCGGCTTTGTCGTGGACTCCGCCGGAATTGAAAGGAAAGATGCCTGCGCGTATAATGCCGGGTATCTAATTGTTGAGTCGATTGCAATTCCTTTTTTCTTCCGGGGCTGAAATGAAGCGACTTTATTACGCGATATGGATGTGCTTGATAGCAGGTCATGCGGCGCTTTGGGGGCAGGATCATGCTCCTTCCATGGTTTTTGACAGCTCCGTGAGAGATTTCGGCAAAGTGATGCAGGGGGAAATGCTGAAGCATGTATTCAGCTTCAGCAATCAGGGCACAGGCACACTGGAGATATTGAGTGTCGAAGGTACATGCGGGTGCCAGACAACCACGCTTTCACAGAAGCAGATACCGCCGGGCCAGAGTGGCCAAATAGAAATAAGAGTGGATACTGCCTTATTGATCGGCGCCAATGAAGAGTCGGCCCATATCACTACAAATGATCCGCGCCGGCGGTCGGTTTTTTTCTCTATCAAAGCCGATGTGCAGCCGGAGATCGGTGTGTCGAGCCCATCGATTTATTTCGGGGACGTGTCTGAGGGAGAGCAAGTTACTCAGGAAGTGATGCTGACCGTCATGGCGGAAAAATCGATCAGGATCCTGAGTGCGGAGTCCAGCGAAGAGGATGTGGCCGTGAAGCTGGAATCGATACCGGGCAGCGGGGGAAAGAAAGTAAAGCTGATTGCATCACACAAGGGGGAAGGGAAGACCGGCTACCGTTCCGGGAGTATCACTGTAAAAACCGACAGCACCATCACTCCGGAGTTGTCAATCTACCTGTACATTAGAAATTTCAATCGTTGAGCGGGGGCGTGAATTCGCTTCTAATCTCATTCCGCAAAGGCTTTCAGGCTACTGAGGCTTTCATGCCGGACTCTTTAGTATCCTTATCAATTTTGGGTCCTTCAGATTGAAGCTTTAGAAATATTAGGACAATAGCCCCGACCAGCGACCCGATGGCCATGACTATTGCCACCGAAGGCAATGCCAATCCCAACTCGAACAACAAACCCGCCAGGATCGGCGAGAGTGTGGCCCCGCCCCGACCGACACCGATCATGAAACCGGTACCGAAAGCCCGCGTATGGGTTGGAAATGCCTGGGCTGCAATGGCTATAAGACTTATAACGCCAGCGTTTAAGAAGAATCCGGCGATGGTACAGAACATCGTTATCGTGGCAAGATCTGCCGACGTACGGCCGAAGATGGCAACAAACACGGCAGCAAGAGTGAGTGCACCGATCGCGAGTTTTTTAAGGCCAAACCTGAGAGTGAAAAGGCCGAAGGTTGCCCCACCCAGTGTGCCGCCGATATTGGCCCAGCCCAGAACACCGCTGGCGGAAGAGGCCGCAAATCCCATATCGACCAGAATTTTGGGCACCCATTTCATAATAAAGTAAAAGGTTACGAGATTGAGAAAGTAGGCGGAGGAAATTATCAGAGTGGTTGCCATCAGGCCGGGGCTGAAAATATCGCCGATAGATTTCTTTCGAACATCCGGCGAAACCTCCGGCAGCGCATCCAGGACGGCGTGCCCCAATCTTTTAAAGGTTCTATTGATTTTCTCCAGGGCGTTGACCGGCTGTTTGCGCGTTAACCAGTGAACGGATTCCGGCACAAAAACAATAATCATAGGAATGAAGAATGCCGTCACTGCAGCGCCGAAATAAAAAACCGAGCGCCAGTCATAGCCGGCCAACATCATGGAAGCAACGGATCCACCAACAGCTCCCCCGACCGGATAACCGATGGCCATTAAAGAAATGCAAAGATGCCGCCGCCGGATATTGGAAAATTCCGCGACCAGGGCATTGATCGCCGGCAGCATGCCCCCAATCCCCAGCCCCGTAATGATGCGCCAGAAGGATAAGGAAAAAACACTTCCGGCGGTTGTGACCATGAACATGCCCAGGGTCATTACCAGGAGGCAGAACAAGACGGATGGGCGGCGTCCCACCTTGTCTGCCATCCCTCCCAGCAGGAATGATCCAAGGCTCATCCCGATGAGTTCCATGGAAGCAACGAGGCCCAGGGCAGCCGGATCGACGCCCCACTCGCCGGCTATTCCCGGCAAGGCAAAACTAATCGCGAGAACGTCAAAGCCGTCCAGAGCGTTCAGGCCGATAGTGATGGTTACGACCGTTATCTGAAGCCAAGTCATTGCGGAATGATCCATTACTTCACGCGGGTCGGTGCTCATTCCAGAGTTCCTCCTCATACGTTTCATCATCCTGTTTCAGTCATATGCGCAACAGCAGAATGATTAAATAACAGCCCCTTCGTCCTTCAAACGCGTTATGTCCTCCCAGGTATAACCGGCTTCCAAAAGGATTTCTTCCGTGTGCTGGCCGACCTGGGGCGCCGGCCCTTTTACTGCCGCATCGTTCTCGCTGAATTTCACCGGACTGGCCACCAGCCGGATCTCGCCCGCATTGGGGTGGTCGATAGTAGCGAAGAAGTCGTTCTGAATCGCCTGGGGATCGTTGGTAATTTCCAGGACCGTTTGCGCCATGGAATTGACTTGACCGTGCCGGTCCAGAATGTCCATCCACTCACGAAGGGTTTTGGAGGCGAAGATCTCACTGATAATGGATACCAGGAGTTCGTTATTCCTCTCCCGGTTCTCGTTGGAATTAAATCGGCCGTCCTGCTGCAGTTCCGGGCGCTCTATCGCCCTGCAGAAGTCGGGCCAGTAGCGATCGGACTGCATCATGGCCAGTTGAATCCAGCGCCTGTCGCTGGTTTGGTAGCTGTTCCAGAGCGGATTTTTCGCCTTTCGCCGGTCAATATTGGGAATCTCTTCCTTCCGGTACAGAGCAACCTGAAGATCCTGATTCATGACCCAGGCCGCGGTCTGATAAAGCGAAAAGGCCACCTTTTGTCCTCTGCCGCTTCTTTCCCGGGCCAGCAGCGCCGCCAGGATGCCCGAGGTAATGCACATCGAGGTGATGTTATCGCCGATGCCCGGGCGGTGGCTGGGAGGAGAGCCCGATGGAGCGCCTAGTTTTGACATGAGACCGCCCCGGGCCCAGAAGGCGGCGTAATCATAGCCCGGCTTCTCCTTGTCGGCCCCCGATTCGCCATAGCCGGTCAATGCGGCGTATATCAGCCTCGAATTCCGCCGGCTCAGCGTTTCGTAATCCATGCCCAATTTGTCCAGAACACGAGGTTGAAAATTGGATACGAAAACATCGCTCCGCTCCACCAGGCGATACACGATCTCTTTGCCCTGCTTCAGCCGCAGGTTAACGCCCAATCCCCGTTTGCCCCGGTTCAGCACTTCAAAGACGGGCATGATGTGATTGCTCATAGGGATTCCCTCTATGGACCGCATCCCGCGCAAAGCGTCCCCCACTCCGGGATTTTCTATCTTTATTACTTCAGCACCCCAGTCCGCCAGAATCGCGCAAGCGCTGGGCACGGCCACCCAATGGCCTAATTCGACGACCTTAATCCCTGCAAGAGCCCCTGCCATCTTCTTGCCTCCCGTGTTTGCTTATATCGTCGTCAAAGGAATCTGTTTTTCCGCTCCTCGTGTCCTATGACATTCTTGAGGATTCGCTAATCCGGCTCGAAACCACGACGGTACAACAGCACCGCAAGATCGGCTTCGAGGACCGTCTCTTCTTCCTGGTTCAGCACAGTGATCCGGGTCGAGAGCACGCCACGGTCGGGCTTGCTTGTCTCCTTCTTTCCCACGATCTTCTGGATTGCCCGTATGGTGTCGCCAAACTTTACCGGCTTTATGAATCGGGCTGTCGTCTCAAGAATGGCAATGGAAGTGCCTTCGAAAGCGCCCGTCTGGTTCAGCAGCCCTGTGGCCATGGAAAAGATCAGAAGCCCGTGGGCGACTCTTTCTCCAAACGGGCCTTTCCTGGCGTATGCATCATTCATGTGCTCAGGATGGAAATCCCCTGAAAGGCCGGCAAATTGGACCACATCCGTCTCCGTAACGGTTCGGGCCCCGCTTTCAATTTCCTCGTCGATCAAAAATTCATCAAACGTCCTGCCTCGCATCTTGTGAAGCATGCGCAAATCCTTTCTGATTCATTCTCGCACGAGCGGCCGGATTGCGTCGGTTTTATGGCGCGTCGGCTACGCAAGCGGGTTAACCCAAAAAATTAAAGGACATTTTATGCTTTATCTAATCCGGCAAGTTTAGCATTGATGGTTTCTGTTGGAGGATATAATTTCGGTGACAGTCACCAAAACCTCGAAATTAATGGGGCGAATCCTGTAGAGGCAAGGGGCCGCCGGGTGAGAATCGGCTGCCCCTCCGTTTTAACTTTTATTGCTTTCGGGCAGGCTGCTTTTTGGCGGGCAGTTTTCGGAAAGGCTGTTGCGGGACGGTCTGTTTAACATAGTCCGGTTGCCCCAGGAACGATTCCTTGGCGATGACCTCCTGAAGGCGGCAGAAATGCCATTCGGGATCGGCCGGTGTCCATGTTCCGTTCGTGTAGTCGGCGCAACTTTCGGGCTTGGCGAGGGGATATTCCTCGAGCGGATCGTCAACCAGGTTGTAGAACACGCAGCTTGCCGTTTCCGGGTTTTCATCGCATATGAGCTTGTAGGTTGCATTCCGTGCGCCGGCCTGCTTGAGGTTGGGTTTTACGGTGCTGACGGGGTTTATCGTTTCCGCGAGCATGTAGTCTTTGTCGGGATCGCGCAGGGCGGCAGCGCCCTTAAAAAGGATTGGAATCAAGGAGACGGAGTCGAGATCCTCTGTGCCGTCGCCGGTTCTGTTGGGGACGGTTTCGGGCACATCGAGTCCCGCCAGTTCCAGGATTGTGGAGAAAAGATCCACGCCATTGACCAGCGCGTCGCTCTGGGATCCGGCTTTGATGCCCGGTCCCCGAACCGCCATCGAAACGCGAACCCCGCTTTCATAGGCCGTGCCTTTGCTGCGCCCCCGCCGCGTGATGTACAGGTTATCGATGAACTCGCGGTTTTCGCCGAACATCCATGTGCCGTTGTCGCCAATGTAGATGACGTAGGTGTTTTTGTCCAGTTTGTCGACCGTTTCTATCAGTCTGCCGGTCATGGTATCCATCGTGTTTGTCATCGCCCGCATGAGCGCTTCCGAGGAGCAGGAGCCGACGTTCGCGGAGCCGAATTCACCGTCGGGCCCGATACATCCTTCCATCTCTTTGCGCGACACCTCGTCCATCGTATCGGCATTCGGAATGACCATCGGGTTCGGTTGCTGTTGCCCCGTGATATGCGAAAGGTTGAACGCGAACCAGGCAAACCAGGGCTTGTCGGGATTCTTTGTTTCCTGCTCGGTGATCCACTTTATGGCATCGGCCGTTTTCACTACCGGCGCAAAGGTGGTCGGCGCGATGCCGGGCAGGGATCGGACGGGCGCTTTTTCGGTGCGGTACTGGTCGGGAGGATCCGTGCTGTCCTGGATATGGTAGTCCCATTGATAATATGTTTGGACGCCGCCATGGAGATTGCCCAGGAAGAGATCGAAACCGGCCTCTTTGGGCTTCATGCCGGGGTATTGTCCCAGGCCCGCTATGTGCCACTTGCCGAACGCCGCGGTGCTGTAGCCGCCCTTTTCTTTCAGGTCCCGGACGAAAGAGTGATGTGAATGGGATAAGTAACCTATGTAATCCAGTACTCCCGTCTTGACGGAATAAAGCCCGGTGAGAATCGATGTGCGCGTGGGAGAGCAGAACGTATTTACCCAGGCGTGGGTGAATTTCATCCCCCCCTGGGCAAGGGCGTTCAGTGTGGGAGTGGATGCCGGCCGACCGTCGATCATTTTATAGTCGGGATGATTGCGTCCTGAAGGTCCATACTGCTTGACCAGGTTGTCGATTATGCCCGGATACATGTCGGTTGTCGCATCAAAGCCGATGTCATCGCTGATGATCAGCAGGATGTTTGGATGTTGAGACGGGCCGTCGCCGGGTGTTGCGGGCTGGTTTGACTGGCCGCGTTTGACGCATCCGACCGTAAGCGCAGCCAGTACGACAAATCCACTCAATATTATAATAACGGTTCTTTTGATCACTGTTTCATCCCCCGCTTCGTTTTAATGTCTGAATACTGTGACATTCATTCTATTTTACTGTCAAGAAGAACAGTTATTCCGGAAGCGCCGCAATCCTGCTCTCCAGGAGCCCGCTCTCTTCGGGGGAGAGCCGGCCGCTCGAGATCGTACGCTGATACAGGGTTCGGGCCTCCTTTATTTTTCCCTGTTTGAGATAGATCTCTCCTGTAAGCAAAATCGCGTCGATATGGGGTGTTTCCTGTCGAACGATCCGCTGCAGTATTTCGACGGAATTGGAAATATTTCCGTCCTGCTGGAGGTAAAAAGCCAGCGAATATCCGTATTGCGGATTTGCCGGCTGCAGTTTGTAAGCACGACGTAAATAATCGATCGCGGAATCTATCTGTCCCGACTGTGCGTGGATCACTCCCAGATTATAGGCGGCTACGGCGGATTCGGGATCCATTTTCAAGGCTTTCTGAAGATACCTTCCGGCTTCTTCAAAGCGGCCCGTTTCTCCAAGCAGCAGGCCCAGGTTCAGATTCGCCTCCAGGCTTTCCGGTTCCATTTCACAGGCCCTGCGCAGGCTTTGCTCGGCCTTGGCGTTCAGACCGAGACCGCTGTAGGCGAAGGCGATATTGACATAAGGCATGAGAACGCGCGGCTGCAGCCTGGTTGCCGTTTCGTAGAATGACGCAGCTTGCCCGTAGTCGCGCTGTGAGAGGTAAAAGCTGCCCATATTGTAGTGGGAAGCCCAGTGATCGGGACGGGCGTTCAGGGTCGCCTTGAATTCCGCGGCAGACTTGTCAAAAGCTGCCGCGGTATCGGAATCCAGTAAATTGCGTGGGATCGCCGCCATGGCCGAGGCTGCGCGGATGCGCACCAGCCGGGATTCATCCTGCACGGCGGCACTCAGAGCCTTCAGTGATTCAGGATCGATCCGGTCGCCCAGAGATTCGGCGGCACTGGCGCGCACAAGCGGAGAAGGATCCGATAATGCCCGGATAAGCACGGGCCATTTCCGGTCGTCGTTGCAGGGCCGGATCAAACGTATCAGGGATGCGGCGAACACTGTATCGCGGGTCTCGCGCTCCAGGTATTCGAGCATGGCCGGCAGCTTTTGCCAGTCGCGCCTGCGCGCCGCGTCAATAAGGGAAGCCCGGTGAAGAACCGGCGCCTGGAAGTCTCTCTTTCTCCACTGGCGCACCCATCCGTCGGCCCAGGCGGCGTCCTTGTCCGTATGGCAGATATTACATGCGTTGGGGGATTTGAATGCAATTGTCGCCGCGGGAGTCGGCGGCAGCATCGAGTGATCGCTGCGGCGCATCCGGGCGAATTCCGTCATAGGCATATGGCAGGAAATGCACAGGCTTCCCGCGCTACCGTCCGGATGATGCGAATGCACGGACGCATGTTCCACTTTGTCGGCATGACAGGGCATGCAGGCGTTGTTTTCGGACACGTCGGCGAAACGGAACCTCCCGCTTGACGTGTGGCAATGCATGCAGTCCATCTGCCCGGACTTTGCGCAGGGGCTCATCAGCCACTGCGTATACGTATAATTTTCGCCCAGGTCCCGTCCGTCCGGGTAATAATCCGGCTGTTCGAAAGTACTCAGGTCAAAATGGTCGAAGAAGTCATCCCCGGGTTTATAGGAAGCGGTCAAAGGGGACGCTTTGGCGTGGCATACGGAGCAGGCGCCGCTCGCGATTTTACTGCTGTATCCCGGCGGAAGGATCACATCGATTTTGAGATCCTCGGGAGGCTTGCCCGTTTCAGCCTCGCGACAGACGCGAACGTGTTCCACCGCGGATCCGTGGCAGGCTTCGCAGTTAATGCCCGGTTCCTCCCAGACGGAGTTGTACGTATCGGTCTCCAGATCATAATTGCGCGCAAACTGGCTGACATGACATCCGTAGCAGGAAGTATTGAAGGTATACTCCTGGTCCTTCCAGCCTACAGGATCTTCCTCAATGTCGTGAAAATGGCGGATCCCGCTCTTCGCCGTGTCGAACCATGATTTTTTATGCACGTCATACGCAAGGGGAAGGACCTGCAGCCGGCCCCGTTCCATGGGAGTAAGGAAATAATACACGTTTTTCCCGCCCATCGCATGCACCATCGGATATTCCCCGTCTCCTTCCGGCCCGCGCTCTCTTACCCATGCCTGTTTACCGTCAAATGCCACACTGTAATCAGAGTCGCCGATTATCAGGCTGTCAACCTGGGCCGTCAGTTTTGTCTGAAACAGTTCCGCCGTGAAAGGCTGCATGGCCAGGCCATGATGGGAAGTGGCCCAGAGCCGGTAGAACTTTTCATGGCATTGCAGGCAGGACTGCGAACCGGAATAGACGGTGGAACTCGTAGTGCCGTCCCCCTTAAACCTGAAAGACAGTCCGTCCGGGTTGAACCGGTAAAAAACCAGGGCCGCTGCGACGAGCAACACAACCGCAGGAAGAACGATAATCCATTGCCTTTTTTTCATAATCGGGCCTTTCCTTTTGCCTTCGGCACTCGCGCCAAGAGGTAAATCTATTTTTCCCCAGGCCCTTCTTCGACAACCGCGAGCGCATCCATCTCAAAGAGCAGCTCATTCCTGCAGATATCCGCAATAACGAAGACTGCCGGCAGGTCCGTCAATCCGAGGCGCCCGGCGAGCTTTTCATATACGCTCAAATCCCCGGCTCTCTTTAGATACACGGTTGCGGAACGTAGGTCTTTAAATCCTGCTCCTTTTTCGCCGATTAATGCTTCAACGATTTCCAGAGTCTTTCTGATCTGGGCTTCCACATCCCGAGGATAAAGGCTGAGACCCGTCGCGTCAATGGCGGCCGTCCCTGAAACGAATAACTGCCAGATCCCGTTTTCTTCAATGCAGATTCCGCGGGAAAACGCGGAACCGTAGCTGTATGCGGAGGGCTGCAGCATACCCGGAAGAACAGAAACCTGAACCGGCCCGGAGAACGCCAAAGCATCGCCGCAACAAAACGCCCCGGCTGGATTGCTCCCTCCGATCCCGGTGCTGGCCGGAAGGTATACGGGATCGCCGGAGGATTTCCCCGCAGAACGGGGGATCAATCCGAATGATCGGTACTTTTCCGTACGCACGGTGTTGAACGCATCGTACCATTCGAGGATGTCGTCCAGGTAAATCCAGGTACGCACGACGTTTCGGAAATCGACGGACTGGGAAGCCAGCAGTCGCTTCATGGCTTCGAACATCGAAGCGGCCTGATCGCCCCTGCTCCGCTTTCCGCTCTGATGCCCCCCTTGAAGTCCATGGACTCCGGCAATATGAATATAGGTTGTATCTTTTCGCTTCCAGACGGACCCGCAGGGACGCTCTCCGTCGTAGAGGATACGGGGATTTTCATCGGAGGCAGGTTTGACGGCATGGATCTGGACGCCGCCCAATCCATGTCCATGGGCCGGCGTCCCCTGAATGTAGGAGAAGGGTCCCTGCGCAAAATTGCAGTATTTTTTACGGATACGCGTGTAGCTTTCATAAAAGTCGAGGGTGCCGAAAACCCGTTCGCTCAGAATCCGCATCCCGCAAGAATCCAGGACCGATGCCACGGCCGCACAAACGTTTTCCGCGGTTGCCGAGGCCGAGACGCCCTCCCGGTCGATTCTTGCTGTAAGATGGAGCTGATCCGATCCGGCTTTCAGTGCAAATAGGGTAAATTCATCCATGGCTCCGCTATTTTACAATGCTTCTTCCATCATTGCCTCTGAAACCGAGGAAATCATTGATAAGTGCCTGTTTGCCTAATAAAATGACGCAGCAAGTAACTTCTTTTATGGATGGGGGAACGGATCCAATGAAATTAACGATTCAAGCGACTTTTACATTAGCAGCGGTCTTCCTCGGGATGAGTGGTTGCAGCAACAACGCCGATGCATCCAGCCCTCCCAACATCCTTCTCGTTATCAGCGACGATATCGGCATGGATGTGACTACGGACATGTACCCGGGCTTGATTGACGGTCTCGTCGAACAATACGGGCCTTCGGGGCACAACCATCCCAACGTTGGTGAAATTGACGGCAGGCCGGCTTCTACGCCCGTTCTGGACAAGTTTGCCGGACAGGGCATGAGATTCGCCAATGTCTGGGCGCATCCGTTCTGTTCTCCCACACGCGCTACGATCCTTACCGGTCTGTACGCAGCCAAGACCAAGGTGACGACGTATGCGGATGCGCTGTCTTCGAAGCACACGAGCTTCGTCCAGATACTTAAGGATAAAGCCGGCTACAGCACGGCTGTTTTCGGCAAATGGCATATGGCCGGACTGCCCGGCAAGCCCGTGGATTACCCCGGAATGAAGCCGAAACAGGCGGGGTTCGACCTTTTCAAGGGCAATCTCCACGCCGCAATCAATTCATACTGGGACTACGATTATCAGATCCAGGACGACAAGACTCCGGCGGATCAATGGCGCACGGAACCCATGCCGGTAAAATCCCTTCCCGGCATTGCACCGACGAACTATGCTCCTGTCGTCAAAATCGCCGATGCAATCGAATGGATTACGGCGCGTGAGAAGGAAAATCCCGACAAACCCTGGTTTGCCTGGGTCGCTTTCAACCTGTCGCACGCAACCGCCATACAGCGGCCGAGCGCGATGGCCGTACCGAATGCCGATACGCTCGACGCTGCGAGTTATGAGGAGATGAAGGCATGCGGAGGGACGTTCGGATCGAATAGTGTGGGGTCCTGCAGCGGCGAAGCCCTCAATCGGGCCATGACCAATTCCATGGATACCATTTTCGGCAAACTCCTGGATGCGGTCGATTCCCTGGATCCCAACACTTACGTGATTTATATCAGCGACAACGGCACTCCCATGTACGGCAGGCCCAACCTGGACTTCATCGACAATATGTACATCACCAGAAAAGACCGCGGGAAAGGAACGGCCTACGAAAGCGGAGCCCTGGTGCCGATGGTTGTGAGAGGGCCCAGAATAGCGGCCGATGCCGTGAACAATGGATCGACCCACGTGGCAGACCTGTTTTCCACCATCCTGGAACTGGCGAGCCTAACGCCGCCGAAGCAGGTTTCCGACAGCGACGGCGCAGGCACCGTGCCGTTGGATGCCGTATCCCTGGCCCCGGCCCTCTTTGAAAACGCGGAGACCGTTCGCGATCCGAATACGGGTTACATCCTGACGGAAACAGAAAACTTAATGACCGGCGGAACCAAAATGGTCGGCGCCCAGAATGCGGCCTACAAGGTTGTCTGCACCGGCAGTCCGGACAATTGCCGGTTCTACAACCTGGTTGACGATCCGCTGGAAGAATATCCGCTCGAGAAGCCCGAAAGCTGCACCGGGTATACGGATGGAACGTGGATGCCGGCCAGCCCGCAATGGCACTACTGCCGGCTGACGGATGTTGTTGCCACGCATTCCTTTCTTTCGGAAGATAAGAAATAATTTCGGTTAGATTTTCCGAACTTGTTGATTCAAGCAAACCAATCAGGAGGGTTCTCGGATGAAAAGCATACGGCAATTGGCAATTTCAGGGGCAACCATTTGGTTTTTAGTATTGGGAAGCGGTACGGCGGCGATAGCGCAATCAAGCGGCTCAGCCTGCACCCGCGAAAGCCTTAAAGCCATCACGGACAAATTCTTTGAGGCTCTTGAAGCGCACGAACCATCCATCCTGCCGCTTGCTTCCGGTGTGAAATACACGGAGAACGGCATACAAGTCGAGATAGGGAAGGGCGTCTGGGAAACCGCCGGAAAGACGACGTTTAAACGTGGAATGGTTGACACCCGGAAATGCGGAAGCCATACGCAGGCCATAATAGAAGAAAACGGCATGGAGAAGCCGATGCTTTACGGCGTTCGGCTCAAAATCGACCGGGAGAAGATTTCCGAGATCGAAGCCATTATTGTTCGTGGAGAGCAAGTGCTCGACGTCCCGGCCATTCTGGCTACAAAAGACCAGGATTGGGAAGTCATCCTACCGCCCGAGCAGCGCAGCTCACGCCTGGCAATGATGGCCGTAGCCGATGATTATTTTGAATTGTTCGTCAAAGAAAAAAAGCGGAAAGTCTCCGACCTGGCATATTCAGGATTCTGCGATCGATGGGAAAACGGTGCGATAACTACCAAAGGAGGGATGAACCAGGGTGTTCCGATGCCCAGGCATGATTGCTCACCAGAGGGTTTTGCCGATATGACCGAGACCCATGGCCCCCGAAGATTTTTGGTGGATGAGGAAACAGGGGTTGTTGTTGCCTATGTTCTTTTCAATAATATGTGGCCTGATTTTCATATGTTCAGGATGAACAACGGCCTGGTGGTCTGGATTCAGGCGTATTTTGAGTACGGCAAAGAATACAAAACAATGGGCTGGCCGGACGAACCGGCATGCAAATAGCGCTGTCCGTTTCGGAATGAAGTGTGTCTTGATCCGGGGTTCTAAAATCCCCAAATCCGCTGAAGTCCTGCAACAAGGGGTGCAATACTCATGCCTATGTTGCAGCGACTGGAAAATGGGTTTTAGGTACGAAAAGAAATGATCAGAATTACTTTGTATCCACACACCCGTTACGCTTCCATGAAAATTTCAATTTCAAGAAGGTCGAAATGGGTCATGATTCTGAGCGTTTTCGTTTCGGTCGGAATTGTATTCTGCCCGCAGTTCCAGGTTTCGGCAAAGGGAGCTGATCCTGATAGGATTATTGGAGGCAGCGTCCGTGACGATGAGGGTGCTGTTTCTGGAGCTGTAGTCCGAATCCAGACGATGGAATACAGCGCCGTAACCGGTTCCGGGGGAGAGTTCGAATTGGCTGTGCCCGAAGGTTACAGCGGCCCCGTCAAGCTCACCGCCTGGGCTAAAGGGTATTTCATCGGCGGTCCGGTTGAAGCCTTGCCCGGGGAAAAGGACGTGACGATTTCACTTCACCAACACAGTCATCTGGACAATCCGGAATACGAGTGGTTGTCTTCCTTGCGATCGGCCGGTTCCGGCGAAAACCAGGGGTGTTCCGAGTGTCACCTTCGAGGTGAGGGCGGTTCGGGACCTGTTCTCCCGGTCGACGAGTGGCTGGAAGACGCGCATTCCCAATCCGCCGTAAACCCACGTTTCCTTACTCTGCATACCGGGAAAGACATGTCCGGCCGACGGAGCCCTTCAACACGCTACAGGCGGACAAAAGACGATAGAATGCTACCGCTCCCTCCCGATCCTGAAGAGCCCTATTACGGGCCCGGGTACAGACTCGATAATCCGGACCATACCGGCGAATGCGGTGCGTGCCATGTTCCTGCGGCGGCAACCCGAGCGCCTTTTAATACCGATCCCGTTACGGTCCAGGGAGTCGAAGCCGAGGGCGTCTCCTGCGACTTCTGCCACAAAATCTGGGACGTCCGCCTTGATCCTGTCACGGGGCTTCCTTTTCCAGACAAGCCCGGCGTGCTTTCCTACGAATTTCGGAGACCTTTCGAGGGTCACCAGTTCTTCGCCGGGCCTATGGACGACATCGCTCCGGGAGAGGACACCTATTCCGGGCTTCAGGAGAGCAGCCGGTTCTGCGCCCCATGCCATTACGGAGTTTTCTGGGATACGGTTGTTTACGATTCATTCGGGGAGTGGCTTAGAAGCCCATACAGCGATGAAGAGACGGGAAAGACATGCCAGGATTGCCATATGCCGAGCTCCGGGGCTGAATTCTTTGCCCGCCCCGAAAAGGGGGGGCTTAAACGGGATCCCAAAACCATCGCCAGCCACAGGATGCCCGGAGCCAGGGATCTTGGCCTTCTCGAGAACGCGGTGTCGTTGTCTCTTGAGGCAGAGCAATCGCCGGAAGGAATCCGGGTCAAAACGAAAGTTGTTAACGATCGCACCGGCCACCACGTTCCCACAGACGCACCGCTTCGACATTTAATACTCGTGGTCCGAGCTTATGGCGGCGATGACTCTGAACTGTCTCTAAAGGAGGGACCCGTTCTACCGGAGTGGTGCGGGCCAGGGGATCCGGCAGACGGCTGCTACGCAGGGCTTGCGGGAAAAGTCTTCGTGAAATTGCTCGAAGAAATATGGACGGGAGTTGCGCCGACAGCGGCATACTGGAACCCGACCCGTGTAGTAATGGACACCCGGCTCGGAGCGTTCGAATCGGATGTTGGTGAATTCCTGTTTACGGCTCCGGATTCGGGAGATGTCCGTATCGAAGCAGTCCTTCTTTACCGGAGGGCCTATAAGAAACTTATGGATCTCAAGGGCTGGAACGAACCCGACATCGTTATGGAGACGGCTGAGCTTTCGATATCTCAAAAGCGCTGAGGATATTTAATGAAAAGAGGTTCATAAATGAAGAGTACCGGTCTCCTGTTTCCTATTTATCAACGGTAAAGCGCGCAAGGAAAAACATTTGCGAGAAATCCCCGCTTTCGATCAAATTAAACCCTGATTTGGAAATCTCCTCGATAACTGTTTTACTATCCGCGCGAACGTGACTTGATTTGTCCTTGAAGTCGATAATTACAAATTTACCGTTCGGGCGAAGGGCCTCGCGTATTGAAGCCATCATTTTGAATGGATATTCGAAATGATGGTAAGTATCGCATGTAAATACGACATCTACCGAAGAAGGTTCTAAATTGCAGGATGTATCCGACCCAAGGACGCATAGGACGTTCTTTATTCCCTTTTCCTTGCATGTGGTGTCGATATGATCGAGAAACTCCTGCAATATATCGACCGCATAGACTTTGCCTGCAGGCAACACTTTTTCGGCAAAAAGACGCACATGAACTCCACTGCCGGCCCCGATATCCGCGACATCCATTCCCGGCTTAAGTCCGCAGGCATCCAATATTTCTTTCTGTTGATCAGGATCGCGATTAGTAAAATCAAATTGCTTTATAAACAGGCCCGGTTGCTGCCTGAATCTCTCGTTAATGCCGGGCGCCAGGCTCTCGTTCTGTGCCCACGCGCTGATGTTCGGAAAAAACAAACAGGCCAGGATTAAAAAAACACTTTTTCGTGTCGGGCTGAATATATAATTTCTCATAATCTTCCTCTATGCAGTAAATACATTTACTTGGCCGGATCGGGTGTTTTAGGCCAGCCGCGGGCAAAGTCAAAGGTAAAGTCATCAGGCCATTTGTTTCAGTAAAGGAATCCTTCTCTGATTTTCAGGCCCTGTTCCAAACCGGTTTTTCGTTGGAAAATGGATTTGTGCGCAAATTCCCGAATTCCCGCCCAAGCCCGCACTCAACTGTAGTAAAATCCCGGTCAGCAATTCAATGAAAATGGTGAAATTTCCGGAAAACCTGAAAGCGATACCAATAGAAAAAGGACTCTGGAATACGGCGCCGTGATTGCGTTGTTTCTGAATGGATTCGTTCTCAAAAATCCCGTCGAGTTAATTGGAACAGGTCCATAATTAATTTCCCAATCGGGTTAAAGTGGAGGTGCAGTTTGAAAAAAAAGATATGGCTCGCAACATTAATTATTATTCTTATCGCCGTATGTTCGACGGCATATTCTGCTGAAAAACTAAGGGTATTGAATCCGACGCCTCCGAATCAAATGGTCGATCGCGTGCCTCTGGCGCCCCGAATCGATACGCTGGAAGGAAAGACGATATTCCTGGTGGATATCGGTTGGGGAGGGCCGCAGGCGGCTCCCGGCATTTATAAGGAGATGCAAGCCTGGTTTGCTCAGAATATGCCGAGTGTGAAAGTGGAGGTCCGAAGTGTCGTAGGCTCCTACATGCAGGACCAGCCGGAACTCTGGAAGGAAATCAAGGAAAAAGGCCACGCGGCCATGATCGGGATATCCGGTTGAGACAGCTGCACATCGGCCGTGAGCCGAAACTGCAAAACGCTGGAACAGAACTACAATATTCCCACCGTCGGGGGCGCGGCATCCAATATCATAAATTACGCCCTGAATCACGATTTCAAGTACACCAACGGATCGCCCATTCGATATATATCCTTTCCCTTTCCGGTGGCCGGGCAGCCTCAACGGGTCCACCACAAGTATATTTTTGAGGGCAGAGACGTCGTAAGCGGAAAATCGATGATGCAGGCATTCATAGACGCCCTGACCGTTCCCCTGACCGACAGGGAGAAATACAAGGGACCGGCGCCCGAACCCCCACCGGAGGAATCCCGCTTTCTCGGTCCGGACACGGAAGAGAAACTGCGGCGCCTTTTCAAGGAAAGGGACTGGACGGACTATCTTCCCATTGTCCTTCCGACCGAAGAACGGGTGGCGGACATGCTGAAAGCCACGTCTCATGACAGAAACGAAGTCATAAAGACACTGGACTGGCCGGGAGGCAAGCGGGAAGTTACCGTGGAAAGAGTGGCGACCTGCGCTGTAATGGCCGGCGCCAAACCGGAATATCTTCCGGTGATCCTGGCCCTGGCCAACCACGTACCTTTTGGAAACTCCACGTCCTCCATGGCCAACATGATCCTGGTCAACGGACCCATACGGGATGAAATAGGCATGAATTACGGCACCAACGTCATGGGCCCGTATAACGAAGCCAATTCGGTTATCGGCCGCACATACACACTGATGTCGAAAACCATCGGCGGTCTGCACAGCGAAAAAACGACGTGGAGCAGCCTGGGAAGCACCATGCAATACAACAATGTCTGCATTGCGGAAAACGAGGAGGCGCTGCCCGAAGAGTGGGAGCCTTTTCATGTGCAGATGGGATATAAGCCCGACGACAGCGTCCTGTCCGTGGGAATCGGCTGGTCCTACATTTCCAGCGTCGTGATGGCCGTGCGGGACCATCCCGTCCAGATGATCATGGGCGACTACATGAAGGCTCTTACGATGGGGTCGGCCACCGTCATTATGGATCCGACCGTTGCCGAGCTTCTCAAGGACAGCCTGGGTTTCAAGACGAAAGACCAGCTGAGCAAGTGGTTTGCCGATAATGTTGAAAAAGTCCAGTACCCTTCGGGCGAAAAAATAAAACCGTTCAATCAGTCATCCGTCAAGATAATTGTGACGGGCGGCGGAGTCCAGACAACCTGGTTTGTGACGGATTTCATGCTTGGACCGGGTATGCTGGGGGGGAGTACGCTCATCGACGACTGGCGCTAGCAGCCCGTGGTAAAAGTACAATAGGCCGCGTTCCGAGCGCCGCAGGGGCAGATGCTAAGGCGGTGCAACTCTTCGAGTTGCAT
>JAFGTD010000109.1 GCA_016934295.1 Acidobacteriota bacterium | reverse complement strand
CCGCTCAAAGCGGCTTGAAAAAATTGTCGGGGTTGGTATCGGTATCGATTCCACTGGAGATATTGGCCTTCCTATTTCGACCGCGATACCGACTCCGACCCCGATCTATGTAACTGACTAACTTTTACTGCCTCCCCGGCAGAGCCGGGGGATCTCCCGCGGAGATTAGGCACAGTGCCGAGGAAATGACATGAAATTCAAAAGCTGGAAGGCATCGACTCTCGCGATCCTGGTATTTGCGGGTATTTTTATTGTTTGCCAAACGCTGCCTCTGGATGGAAACACGCAGAACGAGGCGGGAAACATAGGAGCGGAAAAGATTCTGATCCCGCATAATTCGTGGCCGTGCGGGATGGCGGAGGGCATTCCGGTGCCGGAACACGGCGTGCCTGTGTTTGAGGCCGACCTGAAGCTGGATCAGTCCTATGATATAGGCAGGACGCTTTACGGACAGAGGGATGTTTTTGTGATTCAGGGAGGGACGCTATCGGGAGAGAAGATCAACGGTTCGGTAATGCCGGGAGGGCTGGACTTTCAGTTGAGTTTTTCCAACGGCGGCATGGAAATTGAACAGATATTCGTGCTGCAAACGGAAGATGGAAAATATATCTATATGCGAAGTCCCGGCACGGCGGCGGATCGGAGTGACGTAAGGATGGCACCGGTATTTGAAGCGCCGAACGCGAGCAGCTACAGCTGGCTCAACACCGGCAAGTATTCCGGAAGGCGGGCGGTGGACCCGGCGGCCGGAACTATGAAGATAAGCGTTTTCGATATATCCGGTGTCGCCGTGTCGCCGGATCCTTCGAACTCGGTCCGCGTGACAAAACCGGCGGACGTCCGGAATCAGCCGTGGGATTATCGGAAGGCGGCGGCGGAAGAGAAACGGGGCGACCTGTTGATCAGCGAAAATGTAACTCTGGGTGCAAGCCAATCGGTGGGAGAAACCGGAAAGAGCAACCGGAACATTATTCCTATCACCGGCGGAACGGTCAGCGGCCGTGTCGGGGGAAAAGTCCTGGCGGCCGGCGCCGACTACCAGAACCTGGCTAATCCGCCGACGATTGACGCGCGCTATCTCTGGCAGACGGATGAAGGCGAAGTGATTATTGTGCGAAACGGCGGTTCGTTCGGATTGCTGGCGCCGACATTTGAGGTTCGATTGGACAGTACATATGCCTGGTTGAATACGGGCTTGTATCTGAGTTCCAATCCGGGCATGGGGAAAGGCGGTGTCGCACTTACCTTCTATGAAAGCCGTCCGTGATTTTCCGGGATCTTGGACCTGGAAACGCAAAATACAGGCAGTCACCGAAATTCCCATTGTTCGTAAACAGCCGCGTCGCATTATTACGGCTTGCCTCCCTCCGATTGCATGTCAAATCAGATGACTGATAATTGTGATATGCATCATGCATGCACAATCAATGCATATAGCATAATATTCTTGACAGGGTTGAGGGTATAAACCTAACCTAGCCGGAAGGCATTTCATAATTGTATAAACAGGAGGAAATGAATATGCTTCGACGGTGTTGCATGCTGATATTTGCAGTTAGTCTAATCATGGCAACCGCGTTCGCCCAGCCGGCGCCCTACCAGGGACCGCCACCCCCGGGATCCGGGCCATACCCGGCAATTATTGAAGGGGATCCCGGAGTGCCGGGCCATACGGTTTATCGCCCCGAGGACCTGGGCCCCTTCAGCCGGGAGAATCCCCTGCCTGTTTTAGCCTGGGGCAACGGAGGCTGCGCCAACTCCAATCAATTTTACGTTCCCTTCCTGGCGGAACTTGCGTCCCATGGCTTCCTGGTTGTAGCCATTGGCCCGTACTCGCCGGAACCCAAACCCAAAAGCGACGGTATGGGAGGCGGCATGGGAGGCGGAACAAAATCCGCTCAACTGCTGGAAGCCCTTGATTGGGCGACGGCGGAAAACAAGCGCTCCGGAAGCAAATATTACGGGAAAGTGGATCCGTCAAAGTTTGCCGTTTTCGGACACAGCTGCGGAGGATTGCAGGCGTTGGAAGTTTCGCCCGATCCGCGCGTTTCGACGGTTCTTGTCATGGACAGCGGCGTTGTGACGCCGGGAGCGATGCCGAAAATAGGGGCGCCGAAGGAAGGATTTCCAAAGGCAGGAGCACCGAAAGCGGGGGCTCCGAAAACGGGAGCTCCGAAAGAAGGAGCGCCGAAAGAAGGAGCGCCGAAACCGAAAGTGATGGGAGGAGCTATGGCAGTCGGGAAGGATATCCTCCAGAAATTGCATCAGCCCGTTATATATATCAACGGCGGAGAGGAGGATATTGCTTATGCGAACGGTATGGACGACTTCGAAAAGATTGATAAAGTCCCCGTTGCCATGACCAACTTCGATGTGGGTCACGGGGGAACTTATGCCCAGCCCAATGGCGGCGAGTTCGCAAGAGTCGCCCTCGCATGGGTGAAATGGCAGCTGAAAGGGGATGAGACGGCCGCGAAAATGTTCACCGGTCCTGACTGCGGCCTTTGCAAAGACACCGAATGGAAGTACGAAAAAAAGAGGATTCCCTAGCCTGTTTATTCTCGAGAAAGGACATATGTGCTTTCCAGACTCGTTGTCGCCGCAGCTTTACTCTTCGGCACCGGTATCTTCGCATATGCCCGGGAAGAAATCCGTCTGCGGGAAGGGATTGCACCGGGATCGGGAAAATGGGCCCACACGGAAGCCGTCACTTCATCCGCCGGCGGCACAGCCATGATACGCGATGTCGTGGATCCTTCCATGACCGCGTATCTTCCCGATCCCTTGACATAATCCGGGTAAAATCGATTGCGGTTTTCCTTGATCGCGGAGAACTGAAGGATTACCCTGAGAAAAATTTCTCTTTTGCATTTATCGCTGAAAATGCTGGAAAAATCTAAGAGAGGATAAAAAATGGCGGATCTTGGTCAAGAAGAAATCAAAACAAAAATCCTCGAATTTCTTTCAAATGTTCCCGGGAAAGGCGTAGAGGTCACTACAAAAATCGCAAAGGGAGTAGGCGTTGACCGTCGCCAAGCATCGAGTGCCCTTAGAGAACTTGAGGAAGAAGGAAAAATCGAACCGGGCGGTGTTATGGCCGGGGTCGCGGGGTATAAACTTAAAAAAGGCTAACCAAGGCCGGAGCATGTCAACACGATCTGCGGAAGACGCCGATACCATGCTTAATTAAGGATGACGAGGTTCCACGTTGTCGTGTTCAGCTTGCATGCCGGCCCAGAGCGGAGAACGCTTCCTTGTTTTCTAAGCGAAGCGGCGCGCCCAACGCCCATGCACCCCGCGCCGTTTACGAAACCTCGCGAGAAATGCGGGTTAATTCGGTACGCGCGATTACTTCATCCTGTATCGCGTGGTTGCGCGGTGTGAAATAAGCGCTGTACCCGGCCACGCGTACGACAAGATCGCGGTATTGCGCAGGATTCTGCTGAGCCTTCAGCAGAACTTCCCGGGACACGACATTAAACTGCACGTGCTTTCCCCCGTGCCCGAGGTATGTCTTTATCAGCGCCGACAGCTTTCGCAAATCTTCATCGCTTTGCAGCACGGAAGGGTGAAACTTCATGTTCATCAGTGTGGCCTGATATGGATCCTGGTCGATCCGCAAAGCGCTGCGCATGACGGCCGTCGGACCGTGAGTATCCCGCCCCCGCATGATCCGGCATATCGTGCGGGAAAAATCCCCGGCGGGATATAGAAGCCTGCCGTTAAAAAATAAATCAGTCCAACCGTTACCAGGTTTATTACCGCGGGAACAGGCATTCCAGGCAACATTCCACCACTCCCCATTAATCCAATGAGGAACATGGTAAAACCACCCAGGAACATTAAGCCGCCGCTTATGAATAATATAATCGACATGAACCATGCCCAGGGACGCGTCTGATTCAGGTATTGCCGGGCTGTCGGTGTCAAACAAACATCGGTCAGCGCGCCACTTGTAACATTCTGTTGATTGTCGGCCATTGTGATCTCCATGAAATGGATGTCGTTAGGACAAATCATCGTCCGCTTATCGAAAGCTATTCAGGTATCAAACGTCCTGATTCCCGATAAAATGCCATCTGTAAACTTGTCTGAATGTTTGATAGGATTTTACTACAGTTTCATGAAGGTTTCAGTGTGGATTTATTTTGATTTTGCACACAATTCCATCGCTATTCGATCGGTATAATTATTTTATTACGCTCGTTTCGTAACCGCTTCTCCTGTTCATCGAACAGTGCATGGGAGTAATAGTAAATACCGTATCCGCTGCTTTCCAGATATCCGCCGAAAAGAGGCCTCCAGTTTTTCCACCGGCCCTTTTGTCCGTGTATCAGGAATTGCTTAAAAGATCTTCTGGCAGCCCATTTATGAAACAGGTCTTTTTGATCACGGTCGAGCTTTGACGCAGACATCGTGTCCAGATTTATTGTCTTACCTTTTTTGACTTTCACTTCCTTATCTGGCCTTTTGATTATAGCTCTTCCCTCATATACTCTGATTTGCGGGGCCGTCTCATCCAACCGGTACAGCCCGGTACGATCAAACGATATTATGGTTTTTCCGAATCTAATTCGGATCGTATTTCCTTTTATTTTCTCGAATATCTCAAGAAGGATGGCACCAGAGTCAAACCGCACGATCATATTATCTAAAACCGAATTCTCCATCCGAACCTGTGTTTGAGATTTCATCCGGAGGATAGCCCCGGCTCCGAGTTGAATTTCGGCCCGCCCGGATTCCGTCCTCAGAATCTTCCCCTGGGCTATCGAATAGTGAAAATCTCCAGTCACTTCAATGCGCTGCCCGTCGAGATACACATCTCCTTCTGTGTAGTGAATAAGTCCACCTCGTACGCTGATTGAGTTCTGGGCGTGCATAAGGGAATGCTGGAAACAGGAAATGAGTATGGTTCCCAATATTATTAAAAATTGCTTCGTACAGACGGCCTTGAGATTTATGTGCATTTTAGAAATTGTTGTGAAACAGGTACTGCTTGCATATGAAATCGATCGTTAGCGCCTTCACTCTCCCCTTGTTTATTTTGATGCTCTATGGGCTTCTTCTGTTCATCTTAAAAGGAAATACTCATCGATTCAGGTATTTTTATCCGCCGGCTTTGTGGAGTAGAAGGAATAAACATCCTCCGCACCGCAACAGCCATAATAAATGGTTTTTAGAAAATCTCTATGTAGTTCAGCGGCGCAACTTGTATCTGTAATCTCCCAAGATTTTGAGTATTTTCCGCCAACCTTCTCAAAAGCAACTATCTTTGAGCGACAACGATCACCTTCTATACCTGAATATGTCTGCGTAACTCGAGAAACCTTTATAAGAAGTCCCTCGATGTGCAGGTACTCGACAGACTTAATCTCACGCAATGTTGAACGTTCTTCACTCCCGGGGCCGAAAGACGAATCTAGTATCACACTTGATTCAGAATATGACACTTCGTCTTTATCAATAAACGGTTGATCCTGACCGAAGCAGACCATGCATATAAACAGAGAATACAAGGCGACAAAACGCTGCATCATCTTGACTCCATAGGATTTGTTTAACATTGCGTTAAGACCATTTGCGGGTTAAATAGCATGGGCCACTGTTATTTACGTGGAATCAGCTTCTGCATGACCGGCAGTGCTGTTACCGCATCCAATCCGCGTAACTCGCAAAACCGAATAATAAGGGCTGCTTTTACGAATCCACCTCGCAACTCGGCCTCGCCCAATGACCCCGGCTGGGGTGCAGGGATAGCTGCAATTACTGATTTAACCTCGGAAACATTCTCTAGGAGCTTGGCCAAGGTCTGTACATCCGAAACACCAGACTTTTCAAGTAATGCATCCAGTTTCTGCCGAGCAGCTCCCTTCGACAGCAAATCCGCGACCATTAGCTCGACTTGATATCCTCGGAATTCGGTTGCATAAAACTGCTCATCAGATGAAGGTTTTTCAATAGCACCTAACGCATAGTCTGCTAAGATTGATAGCTGCCGCCACAAGAATACCCCTGCCCACTGCTGGGAAATACGTTCCGGGGCGATTTGAGCAACCAGGAGGTCAGTGTAAGGATCGATCTGCATGCGGCTTCCCATACGGGTGTGTGCTGGACTGCCTTCAGGTACTACCACGAGCCATGCACCAAAACGCCCAGCAGCCACAGAGCGGTAAGCTTCGCCGCGAAGCTCTGCCCAACCCACACTTTGATCTTTAAAGCGTGCCAGCGCCCAAATAGGCCAGTATGGAGATGACTGTTGATCTGCATCCTGCGGTAGAAGTGATCTCACATAGGTAAAGGCAGAGTCGTATACAGCGCGGAGTGTAGCAGGTTCAACTGGCGAGGCCTCCTGTGCCTTTGCTTCACTTGCCTCAAATATCAGTAACGTAAGCAACAAGACTAGTGCAATTCTCAGGTGCATAATGTGCCTCCTAACAATCGAACTCTACAGGAGCCGAACATAGCTGTCCGCTAAGGCAATTCGTTAAACATGTTTTTACTCAATGCGATCACGCTTTGGTGGAATAAAAGCACTTTTTTAGAAATGCCATTCTATCCGGGAATTCTCCTGGCTTCTGATAAGCTCCACCTATGTTAACTTTCAGGGATTCATGTCGATTTTCAGAGACATTTTACTGCAGGTCGGGAAGAAAAAAGCGAAGAATTTGCGCACGTTT
>JAFGTD010000108.1 GCA_016934295.1 Acidobacteriota bacterium | reverse complement strand
TTTTCACTTTTCCGACCAGGGAGAAGATTTTCGTTCCCTTGCTCTTCTCCGTGCCCATTTTCCCGAACCATTCCGCCCCGTGGTTGATGATCTGGGGCACATTGGCCCAGGTTTCGACATTGTTCAGGCAGGAAGGTTTTCCCCAGAGGCCTTTTTCGGAAGTGTGAATGTATTTCGGACGGGGTTCACCGACATGCCCTTCTATGGCGCACATTAACGCGCTGGATTCCCCGGATACAAACGCGCCGGCGCCCCGGTGAATCTTTACGTCGAAGGAAAAATCGGATCCCAGTATATTCTCGCCCAAAAGCCCGTATTCCCTGGCCTGCTCCAGGGCTCTTTCGGCATGTTTCCGGGCCAGCGGGTATTCCTGGCGGACATAAATAAAACCTTCGGAAGCTCCGATGGTATAGGCGCCGATGATCAAGCCTTCCAGTACACTGTGGGGATTTCCCTCCAGAATGCTGCGATCCATGTAAGCGCCGGGGTCGCCTTCATCGGCATTGACGATTACGTATTTGGGTTCCCCCTCTGCATCCCGTGTCGTTTCCCATTTCCATCCCGCCGGGAATCCGCCGCCCCCGCGGCCGCGCAGGTTTGCTTCCGTAACCTCTTTGAGAACCTCTTCGGGAGCCATTCCGGAGAGCACCTTAGAGAGCGCGGAATAACCGCCGAGGGCGATATAATCGAAGATGTTCGAAGGGTCAATCAGAACGTTGTTCTCCAGCAGGATACGTTTCTGGTGTTTGTAGAACGGGATTTCATTCAGTTTGCCGAGGCGCTTTCCGCTCTTTTCTTCGAGAAAGAGTAGTTTTTCGACATTCCCTTCCCCGGTAGTAAGTTTGTCAATAATGTCGGGCACGTTCTTCGGTTTCGCGCCCAGGTAGCAGGTGTCTTCCGGCTGGATGACAACCAGCGGCCCCCGTTCGCAGAAACCGTGGCAGCCTGTTCTTCGAATGCCTACGGTGTCTCCCAGCCCGCGCCTTTCAATCTCTTCCTCGAAGGTACCTGCCAATGACTCCGCTCCATAAGCACGGCAGCCTGTTCCCGCACAGACGGCCAGCCAGGTCTTCTTGGCATTGCGCTGAGCGACGACTTCTTTCTTCAGTTTTTTCAGATCTGCGGGCTTTTTTAAGCGAGACATGCTTCCCCCTCCTCTTTCTTCAGTGTCTTGATTATTTTATCGAGCTGTTTCTTTGAAGGATCCCGATAGTACTGTGAGTCAATCTGGACCACCGGAGCCAGGGCGCAACAACCGATACAGTGCACGGTTTCGAGGGTGAATTCCTGGTCCTTGTCTGTTTCTCCCGGTGCGATGCCGAGTGTGGAGGAAATCCGGGTAAGAGTTTCCGACGATCCGCGAACGTGGCATGCCGTTCCGGTACAGACCTGGATCGTATGTCTTCCCTTGGGCTCCAGGCTGAAGGCTTCGTAGAAATTCGCTATAACGTATATTTCCCGAACGGGAATATTCAGCCGGCCGGAGATCCAGTTCAGGATGTGCCGGGGGAGCCAGCGGAAATATTCCTGGACATCCAGGAGGACCTGGATGAGGGAATTTTTCTGGAAATCGTACTTCCGAAGAATGGCGTCCACCTCCGCCAGGTCATCCCGTATGTCGAGGATGGCGCGTTCTTTCTTCTTGATCTGCCCCAGACTTTCGGCATGGTATTTCGCTTCATTCTCAAGGAAAGTAAGCTCATCGAGCAGCTGTTTTTTTTCTATGCCGATCGAATACGCTTCCCCCAATACATCCAGACCCTGCAGCAGCAGATCGTATTTTTTCGAGGTTTCGGATTCGGTGTCCGCGCCGGCGGCTTCCTTCCGCAGGCTGCTCAGATTCAATCCCCTGCGGACCGTTTCCAGCAACTTTTCCGAATCTACCGGCTTCGTCAGGAAGTCAAAGGCGCCGTGTTTCATCGCTTCGACGGCGGAATCGACGGTCGCATTCGCCGTGACGACAATGGAAACAGCGGTCGGTTCCTTTTCCGAAAGGTTTTTAAGTATCTCCAGACCGTTGCTGCCGGGTGTATTTAAGTCGAGGATCACTACGCGGGGATGCGATGTTTCAGCTACTCCCAGTCCCACCTGGGCGGTACCGGCGTTTACGACCGTATATGCGGCGGATTCGATGGTCTTGACGCAGTTTTTTGTAAAGCCCTTATCGTTGTCGATGATTAACACATCGAGGGGGAATGTAGTTGATCGCTTTTTAGCTACCTGCTTGCTGGCATGCATAAGCAACCTCTTTGATGAAAAAATTACGGTTAATTTTATCGCGGGGATATGTTGCGCATGTTTTTACAACAGCCTGGACCGCTTTTCCCGCAAAGTATCATTGTAATGGTGCTTCGCCTGGGTGAAAAATACTCCGAGAATTGCAGGCCCGTTGTCCCGACATATAAATACCGCTTGCCTTTTAGACTCTAAAATTCGGCAAGCGGTACATATTGTACCACCAGCTTATTTTTCTCACAAGAAACTACTGTCTGACGATAATAAATCAGCAAAACCTTTTGAGAAAGATGGGCTTGGGTTAAATCTGCGAAACGGAATATTCCTTTTTCCCATAAAAGGTTAGCCGGGATTCCCCCTCGGATCTTACTGATGCTGTAAGTGTCGGAATAATCCGGGTTAAGTATTGAGACCGTAACGTTCCATCTTCTCCCGGAGAGTTTTCCGGTTAATCCCCAAAAACTTCGCGGCCTTGGTTTTATTGCCGCCAAACCGGTCCAGGATACGCAGAATCTCGTCCCGTTCCAGCCGGGCCAGGTATCCGCCCGTCTCCCCGGGCGCTTCCGAAAGATCCTGTGTTTCCAGCGGCAGATTCCGAGGCTCGATAGTCAGGCCTTCACATGTGTCCACGGCATATTCCAGAACCTGGATTAATTCCCGGACATTTCCGGGCCACGCGCGCCTTTTCAGGGAAAGCATCGCTTCCTCTGAGAGACTCCGGGCGGGAATTTGTTTTTCAACAGAAAATTTCCTGATGTAGTAGTCCGCAAGCAGGGGTATGTCATCCAGGTGTTCGCGCAGGGGCGGCAAGGGGATATGAAGGCTGTTGAGCCGGTAGAACAGGTCTTCACGAAATTTCCCCGTGCCTGTTTCCCTCAACATGTCCCGGTTTGTTGACGAAATAATTCGAATGTCCACATTTCTTTCAGGGGATCCGCTCCGGTCCGGAATCGTTTGCCCCAGGATCACCTTCAGTAGTTTCTCCTGTATTGAGCTGCCGATCGCGGCTATCCTGTCCAGAAAGAGGGTGCCGCCTTCGGCCAGCTCGATTTTTCCGGCGGTAATTTCAATTCTGCCCGGGATTGTCCTACCGGTATGGCCGAACAGCTCGCTTTCAAGCAAATTTTCTGTAGAAGTCTCACAGTCTACGGTCACGAAACGCCGGTGCGACCGGCGACTCAATCGATGGATTGCCCGTGCGACCAGGTCTTTACCTGTTCCCGGTTCCCCGGTAATGAGTACGGGTGTATCGACCGTCGCGGCTTTCCGTATGAACCTGCCGACGCGCTCCATCGATTCGGAGCGCCCGATCAAAACCTGGGACAGCATCTTTCTTTCAAGTTCCTGCCCGATGCAGGAATCTTCCAGCACCCTCCTGGAATATCTTTTGGCCTTTTCTACAAGCCCGGCCAGCATATCCGGTGTAAACGGTTCCGGCAGGCAGTCGAGAGCTCCTTCTTCCTTTGCAGCGGCCGCCTCATTGCCGGCTGTATCGTCTGTGATAAGAATAACGGCCGTATTGGGTGATTCCTGCTTTAGCCTTCTTAAGACTTCAAGTCCGGGCATGTCCGGAATTCCCGGATTCAGCAATGCAACATCGAAGGATTCCTGGCGCACTTTTTCGAGTCCGTGCACGCCGGTTTCAGCCGTGGTCATACTGAAACCGTTTGCTTCGAGAATCTGCCGGCAGGCCGCATGCATCGCTTTTCTGTGGTCGATCAGGATTACTCTGCCCTGCAAAGACATCGGGCTTTCTCCATGCTGGCCGGCATTGCTGACGCAGCGTAAATACGGGGACATACTACGAAATAAGCAATATGTCCCCGTATTCGGATTCCTACATCCGACAGAGGAAATTCCGCGCCACGGGATCCTCCGCTGTAACGATAGTCGATGGGATTAAACCTGGACGAATCTTTCTCCTTTCAATCCGCAGATCGGGCAGTTTGCAGGCGGTTTCCCCAATTCGATATGGCCGCAGACAGGGCACAGGTAGATATTCTCTTCAGGCAGGTCCTTTCCCTGGGCGACGGCTTCGAGAGCCAGCTTATAGAGCGCGGCGTGCACGGCTTCGGCCTTTTCCGCGAAACCGAACATTATTCTGGCCTTGTGGTTTTCCTCCTCCGCCTTTTCTTGCATAGGGGGATACATTTTGGAGTATTCGTAGGTCTCCCCCTCAATGGCGGCTTTAAGGTTTTCCGCTGTGGATTGTATCCCTTCCAGTGCATTCAGATGTCCGTATGCATGGATGGCTTCAGCTTCGGCAGTGGTTCTGAAAAGACGGGCAATATTTTTAAATCCTTCCTGTTCCGCTTTCTTTGCAAAATAAGTGTATTTTCGGTTCGCCTGGCTTTCTCCTGCAAATGCTTCTTTCAAATTAGCTTCAGTAATACTCATTTCAAAGCCTCCAAGGAATTAATTATGAAACACCGGGGAATAAACCCGGTAATCAGCGTCTACAGGGGGGTATGTTTTATACAATCTTGTTGATTCTAGCGCAATAGACGGTCCGGGGCCATACCTGATGCGGCCGGATGGTTGCTTTTCCCGTAAATGATGGAGTCGGCCGCGATAGTACCGACTACGGGAGCACAGGTGATTCCGTGGCCGCCCAGGCCTGCAACCCAATGCAATCCCTGGACCCGGGGATCCGCACCGATAGTGAAAATTTCATCGGGAGCGAAGGTTCGCATTCCGGACCATGCCTTGGCAACCTTGGCCACGGAAAGGGAAGGCAGCCAGAAGGATGCTTTGCGCGCGATCCGTTCCAGTTGGGCCTGCTCGACTATTTCGCCCTGTTCCGGAGAGACTTTTACGCTGTCGCAACCGCTCATCAGCAGTCCGCCGCTTTCCGGCCTGAAATAGAACTCCTCGCCGATTATCCAGATCACGGGCCAGCGGGGATTGACTTCAGGCAGCGGTTCTGTGACAAGCAGGTGTCGCCTGTAGGGGGTAAAGGGAAGGGAATACCCGTTGAAGAGACTGGAGATTGAAATCCAGGCTCCATTCGCGGCTACGACTTTGGATGCTTCCATGAATCCGTCTGAAGTATCCACCCCCCTGACGCAGCCGTCGGCAACCTCCAGGCCTCTGAATTCGCAATTCAGGTGAAGTTTCGCCCCTTCTCTGCAGGCTCCGCGAAGAAATCCCTGAAAGATGGCGTGAATGTCGAGAACGCCGTCATCCGCAGCATAGGCAGCGGTTTCGAGGCCGGGTGCCAGGATGGGAATTTTTTCATAAATAGGTTTTGAGCTGACCCGTTCCGGTTTTGCTTCGGGATTGTCATCGCACCATTTGTTCAAGGTAGGCGTGTATTCAGTCTTAGCGGCCAGGTATACGCCTACGGAGTCTACCAGGGGGCCGTCCGAGAATCCTTCAGGCGGATTATGATAGAAATCGGCCGATTCGCGGGCCAACCGGTTAATTTCCGGCTCCGGGATCATGGTTCGCAGAATGGCTGCATTGCGGCCGGTGGATTGCGCCCCGGCGATTTTGTCCTTCTCCAGGAGCACGACATTCCGCGCTCCCCGGCGCGTTAAAAAATATGCGGTGGCGGCTCCGGCAATGCCGCTGCCGATAATAATGATACGGTCTTTAACCATGGAAGATGCTCCAGCAATGCGTTTTATTGAGCATAACGGTTCCGGTCAAGCCTGCATTCCCCGTTGAATGAAACTAATTACCGGGGAGGCAGTAAAAGTTTGACAGTTACATAAATCGGGGTCGGAGTCGGTATCGGAATCGCGGTCGAAATAGGAAGGCCAATATCTCCAGTGGAATCGATACCGATACCAACCCCGACAATTTTTTCAAGCCGCTTTGAGCGG
>JAFGTD010000107.1 GCA_016934295.1 Acidobacteriota bacterium | reverse complement strand
GACGAAAAGGAGCGGGCGGAGCACGTTATGCTGGTGGATCTCGGGCGCAACGATCTTGGCCGCGTATGCAGGTACGGCACAGTGAAAGTGACCGATCTGATGCGTATCGAAAGATACAGCCATGTTATGCACCTGGTCAGCAGCGTCGAAGGGGAATTGCGGGACGATCTGGATTGTTTCCATGCCCTGGAAGCCTGCCTTCCCGCCGGAACGGTATCCGGCGCGCCGAAAGTGCGCGCCATGGAAATCATTGAAGCCCTCGAGCCCTGCAGGCGGGGCGTTTACGGCGGAGCTGTGGGGTATGTCGATTTCTCGGGGAATCTGGATACCTGTATAGCCCTGCGAACGCTTGTGGCCAAGGACGGTATTGCCTATATACAGGCGGGCGGCGGTATCGTGGCGGATTCCGAACCTGCGAGGGAACGGGACGAATCCTTCAACAAGGCAAGCGCGTTGATACGGGCGGTCAAGTTCGCCCACGAAGGTCTGAAATGAGCGGTTCGGAGTGCGGCATTTCAAAATATCAATATTGAATCCTGTGCGGAGCGGCAGATGATTTTAGTCATAGACAATTACGATTCCTTTACCTTCAACCTGGTCCAGTACCTGGGCGAGATGGGACGGGAATTGAAGGTTTTTCGCAACGACGAGATCTCGGTTCCGGAGATAGCCGAGCTGGCGCCCGGCAGTATCGTCGTATCTCCAGGACCCGGCCGGCCTGAAGATTCCGGCATCATTATTGATGCTATCAAGGAATTCGCCGGGAAAATTCCCATCCTCGGAGTCTGCCTGGGGCACCAGGCGATCGGCGCCGCTTTTGGCGGTCGAGTTGTTTCCGCACCGACAATCATGCATGGAAAGACAAGCGATGTGCATCATGACGGGCGTACGATTTTCCGGGATTTGCCCGAACCGTTTCGCGCCACCCGGTATCACTCGCTGGTCGTGGAGCCTAAAAGCGTTCCCGACTGCCTGGAAGTGAGCGCCAAAACAGAGGATGGTATCATTATGGGCCTGCGTCATCGTGAAATGATTGTCGAGGGCGTCCAGTTTCACCCGGAATCGATCCTGACCGACGTCGGAAAACAGATGCTTTCAAATTTTGTAAACCTGGCGGAGTTTAAAAGATCATGAAAACGGCAAATGAATACCGGCTTCCCGGAGACCTCGAAGGCACGATCCTTGAAAAAATCTTACGCAGCAAGGTGCCGGAAATCATGGCTGCCCGGTCTGCATTTCCAGCGGCTTCCATAGAGAATGCCCTGGAACGTGCGGAAGCAGCGCGTTCTTTGAAGAACGCCCTGGTTTCGGCACGCCCCCCGGCCATCATAGCGGAAATCAAGAAAGCCTCTCCTTCCGCCGGCCTCATATGCGAAGATTTCGATCCGGTCCGAATCGCGAAGGAGTACGGGAAGTCCGGCGCCGCGGCTCTGTCCGTCATTACCGAGGCGCATCACTTCCGCGGCAACCTGGAATTCCTGGCAACGCTGCGCTGGCATACGAACCTCCCGCTGCTCCGCAAGGATTTCATCATCGATCCCTACCAGATTCTCGAGGCGCGCCGCGCCGGGGCCGATGCAGTGCTTCTGATCGCCGCGCTTCTGGATTCCGACGCCCTGAGATCGATGATCCTGGAAACGGAAAGACTGGGAATGGACGCCCTGGTGGAGGTGCATCACGAAAAGGAGTTGCGCAAAGCGCTGGATGCGGGGGCCGGATTGATCGGCGTGAACAACCGCGATCTGTGCACCTTTGAAGTTTCCCTGGATGTCTCCCTGGACCTGGCGCCGCATATTCCCGCGCGCGTTCCGGCCGTGACGGAAAGCGGCATACGATCCGCTGATGATATCCGCAGGCTTTCCGATGCCGGCTACAACGGATTCCTTATCGGGGAGCAATTGATGCGGGCTCCATCTCCCGGAGCCGCACTCAGGGAATTACTGTCCGGATCGGGTTTTTCAGGGCGGAGATAGTCATGAAAGTGAAAATCTGCGGAATTACCGGCTACGAGGATGCCGCGCTGGCCGTGGATGCAGGCGCCGATGCTCTGGGATTTAATTTCTTTCCGCCCAGTCCCAGGTATATCGATCCCAAGGCTGCAAGTGCGATTATTCGACGTCTTCCGCCTTTTGTTGTAACGGTCGGGCTTTTTGTGAACGTAGAGCGACCTGAGGATTTGGAAAGAACAGCCCTCATTGCCGGAGTGGAGGTTATTCAGCTCCATGGGGACGAATCCCCGGATTATTGCCGGATGCTTTCCAACCGGCCATTGATCAAGGCGTTGCGCATCGGCGATAAGCCTGTTGCGCCGGATCTGGATTCGTATCCTGTCCGGGCTTTTCTTCTGGACGTCAAAGACGATGTGCTGTTCGGCGGCACCGGTAAATCTTTTGACTGGAACCTGGCGCGGGGTATCGATCGAAAACGTCCTGTTATCCTGGCCGGGGGGCTTCGACCCGACAATGTACAGGCGGCCATCCGCACGGTGCGGCCTTACGGCGTGGATGTATGCAGCGGCGTTGAGCGGGAGCCCGGAAAAAAGGATCCCGTCAAATTGGTTGAGTTTATGGATGAGGTGAGAAATGTCGGCAGGTAAAGCGGATCCTTACGACGGTCCGGACGAGCGAGGGCGCTTCAGCGATTATGGAGGCAGGTTTGTTCCGGAAACCCTGATGGGACCGCTCGAAGAGCTTGAGGCAGCCTATAAGGAGGCGATCCGGGATCCGGAATTCCAGGAGGAACTGGACGTCCTTTTCAAAACGTACGCGGGGCGTCCGACTCCATTGTCGCCGGCCCGCCGTCTCGCGGCCCATATCGGCAAGGGGCGCATTTATCTCAAAAGGGAAGACCTGACGCACACCGGGGCTCATAAAATCAACAATGCGCTCGGACAGATACTGCTAGCCAGACGAATGGGCAAAAACCGGATCATTGCGGAGACCGGCGCGGGCCAGCACGGGGTCGCAACGGCCACTGTCGCGGCCCTTTTCGGAATGGAGTGCGAGATCTACATGGGAACGGAGGACATGAGGCGCCAGGCGCTGAATGTATTCCGGATGCGTTTGCTAGGAGCGAAAGTCCGGCCGGTTGACTCCGGAAGCTGTACCCTGAAAGACGCCATCAATGAAGCGTTGCGCGACTGGGTGACGAATGTGGCCAACACGCATTATCTTCTCGGGTCCGTACTGGGAGCGCATCCGTATCCCTGGATGGTGCGCGATTTTCAGTCGGTCATCGGGAGGGAAGTCCGGGAGCAGATTTTGAAAGCGGAAGGAAGGCTGCCGGAACTTCTTGTTGCATGCGTGGGAGGCGGAAGCAATTCCATCGGGTTGTTTTACGATTTTCTGCGCGAACCCGGTATCCGTATGATCGGCGTGGAAGCCGGCGGCAGGGGGCCGGCCCTGGGAGATCATGCCGCCCGGTTCGAGGGAGGAAGCAAGGGAGTCCTGCAGGGAACTCTGAGTTACGTCCTTCAGGATGAAAACGGCCAGATCGCCGGAACCCATTCCGTTTCCGCGGGACTCGACTACCCGTCCATCGGTCCCGAGCATGCGGCCCTGCACGACAGCGGACGCGTGGAATATACGTCGGTCAAGGATGCGGCTGCCCTGGAAGCCTTCCAGTTGCTGAGTCGTATGGAGGGGATAATCCCGGCACTGGAAAGCTCGCACGCGATCGCCGAACTGATACGCATGGCTCCCGATCTGGAGAAAGACACCCTGGTTATTGTGAACCTATCCGGGCGCGGCGACAAGGATGTCAACCAGGTGGCGGATATTTTAGGCCAAGGTGATGTGAAATAGATAAAAGAAGCCAGAAGCCAGAAGCCAGTAGTCAGAAGCCAGACTGGCCTCGGGTTGTTGCATAATAGTGTCTTGCGAAGCCGGAATGAACGCTCTATGACTCTGGGTAAGTTTTCGGGGTTGGTATCGGAGTCGGTATCGGAATCGGTTTTTGAAAGCTCGATCCCGATTCCGACCCCGACCCCGATATTTATTCTGACTTCCGGCTCCTGACTTCCTGTTTCTCAGGCAAGCCTGGTTACGATATAGAGTAGTAGAGGAAAAATTAGATAATTTCCAAATAAGAGATATACATGGTCCGAAGAATTGGTGCAAAATTTCAGGAGTTGAAAGCGAAAGGCGAGAAAGCTTTCATTCCCTTCATCATGGCGGGCGATCCGGACCTCGAAACCACCATCCGCCTCGTGCCGGAACTGGAGCGGTCCGGATCCCATATCGTCGAACTGGGAATCCCGTTTTCGGATCCCGTTGCGGACGGGCCAACAATACAGCGTGCCGGGGCGCGGGCCTTGCGCCACGGGTATTCCATGGCGGATTATCTGAAAGCCATTGAGGCGATTCGTCTGAAAACAAGCGTGCCTCTGCTGCTGTTCAGCTACTACAATCCTATTTTCCGGTATGGAATCGATGCGTTAACCCGGGATGCCCGACTAGCCGGGGTGGACGGGATTCTCGTCACGGATATCACTCCCGAGGAAAGCGAAGAGTACCGTACATGCATGGAAAAGCACTCGCTGGATCCCGTATTCCTTGCCGCCCCGACCAGCAGCGCGAAGCGCATTGAAAAAATTGCAGCCTGTTCCCGGGGATTTATCTATGTCGTTTCACGCGCGGGCGTAACCGGGGCACAGCAACAGCTTTCGGACACCGTCGGTCCGACAGTGCAACGCGTCCGAAAACTTACGGAACTTCCCGTGGCCGTAGGTTTCGGCATTTCCCATCCGGACCAGGTGCAGGCCGTTTGGCAGGTTTGCGACGGCGCGGTTGTAGGAAGCGCCATCGTCGGCGCTATGGAAAATGTCAAGGATCCGTCGCGGCTATTGCCCGAAATCGGGGCCTTCTGCAAATGGCTTACCGGTAAAAATAATTCTAATTCGTGAGTTCTTGATTTAGGATTACGGAATCCGGGGAGAATCCTGCGGATACCCTGAGGAAGAGACCTGATTCGTTGAAACGGGCCGGCAGTCAAAAGGAGTTGCCTTGTATACCATTGAATTTGAACCGGTCGGACGCCGCCGAAAATGTCCCAAAGGGATTTCGTTGCTGGATTGCGCCCGCCGCCTGAACGTCGATATCGTCAGTATCTGCGGTGGAATGAGCACATGCAAGCGCTGCAAGGTGCAGATCGTTTCGGGACTCGTGTCGCCTCCGACCCCGGAGGATAAAGCGGCTTTTACCAAAGATGAATTGAAGCAGAATTTTCGTCTGGCCTGCACGACCTTTCCGCGGGGCGACGTCAAGATACTGGTTCCTCCCGAATCGCTTTCGGCGCCGCAGCGTACACAGGTCGAAGGTTTGGACCTGAAAGTGGAACCGGAGCCTCCGGTGTGCGGCCTGCAGGTGCAGTTGAGTCCCCCGTCCCTCGATGCTCCCGTATCGGACGAACAAAATCTCTGGTCCGCACTGAAGAATAAATATGAAGTTCCGGCCGGGCGAATGGACATAACCGTGCAGCAGGACCTGTCGTCGCGGCTGCGCAACCAGAAGTGGAAGGCGTGTGTCGCCTTGCGGGATAAGGAAATTGTCGCCCTGGGCGCATCCCGTACCCGCTGGCTCGGCCTGGCGGCGGATATAGGGACGACAAAAATCGCCGTGTACATTCTGGACATGGATAGCGGCGAAACCCTGGCCAGCAGGGGGTTGATGAATCCTCAGATTTCCTACGGGGAGGATCTCGTATCGCGGATATATTTCGCGAGCAAATCGGGGGAAAATGCGGAAAAGCTTCAGAGGCTGCTGGTCGATGCCCTGAATCAAACCGTCGCCTCCCTGTGCAAGGAAATCAAAGCGGATCCATCCCGTATTGTCGAAGCGGTCGTGGTGGCGAATACGGCCATACACCACTTCTTCCTTCGACTCCCGGTGCACCAGCTGGGCGTGGCGCCCTATGTGCCGGCGGTCCGATCGGCCCTCGATATCAAAGCCCGGGATATAGGATTGCATATTGCCCCGGGAGGCTACGTGCACCTGTTGCCCAATGTCGCCGCCTATGTCGGGGCGGATCACGTTGCCATGATCCTGGCAACCGGTATGGATCAGACAGACGGTGCAATTCTGGGCATAGACATAGGCACCAACACCGAAATCTGCCTGAACCGCCGCGGAAAAATGACCAGCGTTTCCTGCGCTTCCGGTCCGGCTTTTGAAGGCGCCCATATACAGCACGGCATGCGTGCCGCTGCGGGCGCGATCGAACATGTGCGCCTGTCGGGGGAGCGTGTGGAAATTCAGACGATAGGCGGGGGGCCTTCGGTCGGAATCTGCGGGTCCGGGCTGCTGGATGTGATTGCACAGATGCTTCAGAACAAGGTGATTGACGCCACGGGAAAGATGAATGCGCACCCGCTTGTGCGCAGCCGCGACGGCCAGAAGGAGTTCGTTCTTGTGGACAGGCCGGAAGACGGTTCGATTACGGTGTCCCAGAAAGATGTGAGGGAACTGCAGCTGGCCAAAGCCGCCATCCGGCTCGGCATCGAAACGCTTTTGGATGATGCGGGCATCGTGGAGAAGGATATTGACAAAGTGGTCATCGCCGGAGCTTTCGGTACCTTCATTGATGTTGAAAGCGCCGTTACGATCGGTATGCTGCCCCCTCTCCCGCTTGAACGGTTCGAACAGGTCGGAAATGCGGCGGGAACCGGCGCCCGGTTGGCTCTCATTTCCAAAAGCCGGCGTCAGGCGGCCGATCGGATAGCCTCGCGGGACGGGTATATCGAACTGGCCTCCATCCCGGATTTCAATCTAAAATTTGCAAGAGCCAGCTCCATGACCTGGTCTTTAGCGGAATAGCCCCTCCCGCGTTTCAAGACCGCCGCCTTCAACCACTCGGCTTTAATTTCGGTGACAGTCACCATAACCTCGAAATTCATAAGAAGGAATATTCATTGTAGAAAGGTCGTATATGGTGCAGATAATAATTCCTTTATTTTAAACATCCGCATCCTGCCATATAATTCTCTCTCCTTTTGGTAGGATGTTTTAGGTTGCCTGGCAACAATGCCAGGCGATTATTCTTATATCAATCAGGATCCGCTGTTTATTTCATGGCAATTTGAGGGAGGGGTAGTCTAAGAAAACCGCGGGCATAATACTTTTTTCCGCGAAAAAAGTATTATGCCCGCGTTCAATAACGTGCAACGTTTAACGTTCCAACGTGCAACGAAGCTTTAATTTGAGCCGGCAAGCGAGCCGAGGAAATCGGCGTTTGTCTCGGTTTTTGAAAGTTTTTCCAGCAACAGCTCCATGCTTTCGGTGACCGACAGCGGGGTGAGCACCTTGCGCAGGACCCAGATGCGGTTGAGGACGGACTGCTCGATCAGCAGCTCTTCTTTCCTGGTTCCGGACTTGGCGATGTCGATGGCGGGGAAAACGCGCTTGTCGACCAGCTTCCGGTCCAGGTGCAGTTCCATGTTGCCGGTTCCTTTGAATTCTTCGAATATGACATCATCCATGCGGCTGCCGGTGTCGATAAGCGATGTCGCCATAATCGTCAGACTGCCGCCCTCTTCGATGTTGCGGGCCGCTCCAAAGAAACGTTTTGGCCGCTGCAGGGCGTTGCTGTCCACGCCTCCCGAAAGCACCTTTCCGCTCGGGGGAACGATCGTGTTGTAGGCGCGCGCCAGGCGGGTGATGCTGTCGAGAAGAATCACCACATCGCGCTTGTGCTCCACGAAGCGCTTGGCTTTTTCCATTACCATTTCGGCGACCTGGACGTGACGGGTTGCCGGCTCATCGAAAGTGGAGCTGATGACCTCTCCATCCACCGAGCGCTGCATATCGGTGACTTCCTCGGGGCGCTCGTCGATCAGGAGTACGATCAGTACAACTTCGGGATGGTTCTTCGAGATGGAGTTGGCGATGGACTGAAGCAGCATCGTTTTGCCCGTTCTCGGCGGGGAGACTATCAGACCGCGCTGTCCTTTCCCGATAGGGGCCAGCATATCCATCACTCTTCCTGAAAGATTTTTCGGATCTGTTTCCAGTTTCAGGTGCTCATGGGGGTACAGCGGCGTCAGGTTGTCGAAAAAGATTTTATCCCTTGCGACATCCGGATGTTCAAAGTTTACGGCTTCCACCTTGATGAGGGCAAAATAGCGTTCCCCTTCCTTAGGAGGACGGATTTGACCGGAAACGGTATCGCCGGTACGCAGGGTGAATTTTCGGATCTGCGATGGAGAGACATAGATATCGTCCGGTCCCGGAAGATAGTTATAGTCCGGCGCCCGAAGAAATCCGAAGCCCTCCGGCAGGCATTCCAGGACTCCTTCCGAGAAAATCAGACCGCTCTGCTCGGTCTGCGCCCTGAGGATCTCGAACATCAATTCCTGCTTTCGCATTCCCGCATAACCCTCTACTTCCAGGTCTTCGGCGATCTTGGTCAGGGCGGAGATTTTCATCTCCTTCAATTCAAGAATATTCAGATGACCGTTACTGCCGTTTTCACGTTTTTTTGTTTTTCGACGTTGCGTCGTTTCAGGCATGGATGGCTCCCTCCAGGGGGAGAAATGGGGAGGTTAAAGGATAATTATGTTTTCGATGCAACGGTTATTGATGTCGCCTGTTGCACCTGCTTCCATATTTCCCTACAGCCTTCTCCGGTTTTAGCCGAGGACATCACACAGGATCGGCCCCCCATGGATCTGGTCAGGAGGCGCGATTGCAGACTCTTTTGGTTGTTCGACAGCTTGTCGGATTTTGTCGCCACCACGATCCGGGGCAGTTGCAATTCGTCCAGCCATTCGGATAGCTGGATATCCGTCCCCGTCGGAGGCATTCTCGAGTCTACCAGTTGGATTACCAAGGCAATGGTTGATTGTTTATGAAAGTACCTTTCGATTAGATCTTTCCACTTACGAACAGCGAATTTTCCAGCTTTTGCATAGCCGAAACCGGGCAGATCGACAAAAAAGAACGTCCGGTTCAAGCGGTAATAATTAATGCTTTGAGTTTTTCCCGGGGTGGAGCTGGTACGGGCCAGTTTTCCATGGCCTGCCAGTCGGTTAATCAGACTGGATTTGCCGACATTCGACCGGCCTGCAAATACCACCTCCGGAATTCCCTCCCGAGGGAATTCCCGTTCCGAGAAGGCGCTTATTACAAATTCAGCTTGGACCACCGGAATTTTCGCGGATTGTGTTCCGGGCTTTGACGGTAGCCCGCAATAAACTTCTTAGTGTGCGACATTCTCGTTCGGAAGAATGTCGTTGATATCGGATATTTCGGACACTTGTCCGGGGACGGGCATCTTCTCAAGAGCCGCCTGCAGAACGTCATCCATTGTTTCCACTAAACTTACGCTCAATGCTTCCAGAATATCCTGAGGAAGGTCCTGGAGATCTTTTTCATTTTCCTTCGGGAGAAGTACATACTTGATGCCCGCACGATGGGCCGCAAGGAGTTTTTCCTTGACTCCTCCGATGGGGAGCACCTTGCCGCGCAACGTGATCTCTCCTGTCATGGCGACATCCTTGCGAACCGGTATTTTAGTCAGGGCGGAAACGATTGTGGTCGCCATGGTGATTCCGGCGGACGGGCCGTCCTTGGGAATCGCTCCCTCGGGAATGTGGATGTGAAGATCCATTTTTCTCGGGAACTCCCGGCCGATGCCGAACTCGGCGGCGCGACTTCGGACAAAAGACATCGCGGCCCGGGCCGATTCCTGCATGACTTCTCCCAGTTTCCCCGTCAGGGTCAATTGCCCTTTTCCCTGCATGAGGGTTGCTTCCGTCTGCAGGACTTCGCCGCCCACTTCGGTCCACGCAAGACCCGTTGTCAATCCTACCTGGTTGCTGTCGCTGATTCCCTGCACTCTGAATTTCTGCCGTCCAAGAAGTTTTTCCACCTCTTCGGACGTAATTTCATTGCTCTCGATTTCGGCTGTGACGATTTTCTTTGCCGTTTTTCTGCAGACATTCGCTATTTCACGTTCCAGGTTCCGGACACCGGATTCGCGCGTGTACTTGCGGATAATTTCCAGCAATCCCTCGTCCTCAAACTGTATCTGTTTCGGCTTCAGACCGCTGGCTTCGATCTGTTTTCGAACAAGGAACTTTTTGGCGATTTCGAGTTTTTCGTTTTCGGTGTATCCGGAGAGCTGGATGACTTCCATCCTGTCCTGCAAAGCTCTCGGGATGGTATGCAGCACATTCGCGGTTGCGATGAACATGACCATGGATAAATCGAATTCCGTGTCCAGGTAATGGTCGACGAACATGTGGTTCTGCTCGGGATCGAGAACTTCGAGCAGGGCGGAGGAGGGATCGCCGCGAAAGTCCATGCTCATCTTGTCCACTTCATCCAGCATGAATACGGGATTTCTGGTTCCCGATTTCTTCATATACTGAATGATCTGCCCGGGCAGGGCCCCGATGTAGGTCCTGCGGTGTCCCCGGATCTCGGCCTCATCCCGCACTCCACCCAGGGACAGGCGGACGAATTTCCTGCCGGTCGCCCGTGCGATGGATTTGCCCAGCGATGTTTTCCCGACGCCCGGAGGGCCTACGAAGCAGAGGATGGTTCCCTGCGGTTTTTTGACCAGGCTGCGGACGGCCAGGAATTCGAGGATGCGGTCTTTGATCTTCTCCAGGCCGTAGTGATCTTCTTCGAGCACTTTCTTCGACCAGTTGATATCCCGGATCTCGCGCGATTTCTTGTTCCAGGGCATGGCGATGAGCCAGTCGAGGTACGTCCTGGAGACCGTCGATTCGGCCGACATGGGCGGCATCATCTCCAGCCGCTGAAGTTCCTTTGCGGCCTTCTCGTGAGCGTCCTTGGGCATTTTTGCCTCTTCGATCTGTCTTTTCAGATCGTCCAGCTCGCTCTTTTCATCCTTCCTGCCCAGCTCCTTCTGGATCGCCTTCATCTTTTCATTCAGGTAATATTCCTTCTGTGCTCGCTCCATCTGTCGCTTGACGCGTCCCTGAATGTTGCGGTCCACCTTGATTTTTTCCATCTCCACTTCAATGATTTCGTTGATCTTTTCGATACGCTCGGCAAGATCGACCATTTCCAGGAGCTGCTGCTTTTCTTCAATGCTTATGGGCAGGTTGGCGCAGATATTGTCCGCCAGCTTGGAGGGCTCCAGGGTTTTCATCGCGTTCAGGATCGCGTCGTAGTTCACGTGATGGCTGAGCTTTGAAAATTGTTCGAAGATGGTCTGAAGTTTTTTAATCAGCAGATTGGACCGGGCGCTGGTAAGCGATGTTTCTTCCAGAATCTCCACGTCTGCAACGAAAAATCCCGGCTCATCCGAATGCCGGGTCGCTTTAACCCTCTGCATGCCTTCAACCAGGACCTTGATATTTCCATCGGAGAGTTTAACGCTCTGAACGATATTCGCGGCAGTGCCCACGGCGTAAATGTCCGAGGCTTTCGGTTCGTCGACCGAAGCGTCCATCTGGGTTGCCAGAAAGACTCTTTTGGAGCCTTCGAGCGCAAATTCCAGGGCCAGTACGGATGAGGGCCTCCCGATCACAAACGGGATCATCATGTGCGGAAATACCACAACATCCCGGATCGGGATCATGGGGAGACGTTCGGTTTTCTTGGGTGGAAGTTCTTTTGTCATGCTAAATCTTAACCGGCCTTTTCCAATAACGCGAAGGCGATGTCTTTATTCTCTACCATTTCCCGCGTTATCATAAATTCCTTGACCTTCTTCTGTGAAGGCAATTGGTACATCACATCCAACATAAGATCTTCAAGAATGATTTTCAATCCCCGGGCACCCATCTTGCGCTCCAGGGCAAGGTTGGCGACCGCACTGATGGCATCATCGGTGAACTTGAGCTTGACGTTTTCAAATTCGAAAAGCTTCTGATATTGACGTACCAGGGCGTTTTTGGGTTTGGTCAGTATTTCCACAAGTGCGTCATGATCCAGGTCCGACAGGGGGCCGATAACGGGCATCCTGCCGACGAATTCCGGAATTAATCCGTACTTGATCAGATCCCTGGGTTCACACGCTTCGAGGATATTGGATGGGGGCGTGTTCTTGGCTTTTTTCAACACCTTCGAGGGCTTCTCATTACTCAGGAATCCCATGCTTTTTTTGCCGATACGGCGTTCGATCTGTTTTTCCAGCCCGACGAACGCTCCACCGCAAATAAACAGGATATTGGTGGTATCGATCTGAATGAATTCCTGGTGGGGATGTTTTCTTCCTCCCTGGGGCGGCACATTGGCGATCGTGCCTTCCAGAATTTTCAGCAGCGCCTGCTGCACGCCTTCGCCGGACACGTCGCGTGTGATGGAGGGATTCTCGTCTTTTCTGGCGATTTTGTCGATTTCGTCGATGTAGACGATTCCCTGCTGGCACTTTTCCTTGTCGCCCCCGGCATTCTGGAGCAGTTTGAGAATGATGTTCTCGACATCTTCTCCGACATATCCCGCTTCCGTAAGTGTTGTGGCATCTACGATGGCAAAGGGAACGGAAAGCATTCTGGCCAGCGTCTGTGCCAGGAGAGTTTTCCCCGTCCCCGTCGGACCGATCAGCAGGACATTGCTTTTCTGCAGTTCGAGTTCGCCGCGCTTCTTCGTCATCTCCAGGCGTTTGTAGTGGTTGTAGACTGCAACCGCCAGTTTTTTCTTCGTAATCTCCTGTCCGATGACGTACAGGTCTAGAAACTCCTTTATTTCCTGCGGTTTGGGAAGCTTTTCCCCGATGGGAGAGGTTACGACATCGTCGGCAATAATTTCATTGCATACGTCAACGCATTCGTCACAAATATAGACAGTGGGTCCCGCAATCAGTTTCTTGACATCATTCTGGCTTTTCGAGCAGAAGGAACATCTTAAAACATCATCGGGCTCGTCATCTTTTCTCAAAGCAGTCCTCCGGAATACAGGAAAGCCATTCTACTCTTTTCTGGTTATCACTTTATCCACTATACCGTATTCCCTGGCCTGTTCGGCCGTCATGATATAGTCGCGCTCTACGTCCTTTTCGATCCGATCGAGATTCTGTCCGGTATGTTTCGCAAGAATTCTGTTCATTGCTTCTCTAAGTCTGAGGATTTCTTTCGCGTGAATGTCGATATCCGTAGCCTGACCCGCGAGACCGCTCAAGGACGGCTGGTGGATCAGGATTCTGGAATTCGGGAGAGCAAATCGTTTTCCTTCGGAACCCGCCGACAACAGCAATGCTCCCATGCTGGCTGCCTGGCCGATGCATATCGTCGATACATCGGGCCGGATGTACTGCATCGTGTCGTATATGGCCATACCGGCGGATATGGCGCCGCCGGGGGAGTTGATATATACATGGATGTCTTTTTCCGGATCTTCAGCTTCCAGGAAAAGGAGCTGAGCGGTCACGACATTTGCTACATTGTCATCAATCGGAGTACCTACAAAGATAATATTATCCTTCAGGAGGCGCGAATATATATCATACGCCCTCTCGCCTCTGTTGGATTGTTCTACTACCATCGGTATAAGTGCCAAATTCGTCACTCCACTGTAATTTTAGCATTGCGGTAGATGAAATCAAACGCCTTGTTCTCTCGCAGGTGTTGTTTAAAGCCTTCTATGCGACCTTCCTTTTCAAGCTGTGCTTTTAGCGCAGCTACAGACTTATTCGTCCCTTCTGCAATCTTCTGTAGCTCGGAATCGACTTCTTCGTCGGAAATTTCAATATTTTCCTGCCGGGCAATCGCATTGAGGAAAATCGAGCGGCGGACCGAATCCTCCGCGCGCGGCCGTTCCTCGTCAACAACCTTCTTCCAGTCAATGGAGGCCTGTTGGATGTCGACTCCCTGCATAGCCAGTCTGGTAGCCATCCTGTTGACGTGCGACTCCAGCTCATCCTGTACCATGCACTCCGGCACGTCGACTGTCTGGCGTTCCATGACCGACTTCAATAACGCCTCTCTGGCTTCCTTTTCGGCACTTTGAGTCGCCTCCGTTATCAAATCATTACGAACCTTTTCCTTGAATGCCTCCAGACTTTCGTGTCCGATATCTTTAGCGAAATCATCGTTTAATTCGGCGAGTTGTTTTTCCTTTATCTCCTTCACCAATACGGACCAGTGGACCTTTTTACCTGAAAATTGCTTCTGGTGGTAATCTTCGGGATATTCCACATCGAAGGACCGTGTTTCACCCGGTTTAACGCCCAGGAGATTCTTCGTAAATTCTTCATGCGTTTGAGGATGCCCAAGCACTAAGGTGATGTCCTCCTGGCGTGTGGCTTCCGAGTCATCTTCAAATCGACCGTCTACGGTTACGGTCAGTATATGTCCGTCGACCGCTTCTCCTTCGTCGACCGGGATGAACTGCGCCTGCTGCTCGCGATAGCTCTCGATCGTCTGATCCACTTTTTCATCCGTAACCCGGGGGGACGCCTTGGTAACCGGAACTTCTTTGTAATCTTTCACTTCAAGATCGGGTAATACCTCGAATGAAAGGGTGAACTTCATCGGATTGTCCGGCTTGTTTTCTATATCCTTAATTGCCGGTTGCGCCAACGGTTTGAGATTATGCTCATCGATTGCCTGTTGCCAGGTTCGTTCAATAATTTTTTGCGTCGCTTCCTGTCGAATTTCCTTGCCGTAGCGCTGTTGGATGATGCTTAGAGGCACTTTGCCCGGCCTGAATCCGGGAACTTTCGCTTTACGGGCATACTCCCTTGAAAGTCCGTTGATTTCCTGGTCCAGCTCCGTTGCCGGCAACTCTACTTCCAGGTTTCTCTTGCAGCTATTGACTTCAACAATTTCGGCTGTCAACTTGGTCCCTACCTATAATTAAAAGTTACACGTAAGCTACTATATCAAATGAGGTTATAAAGCAACTGCCTTTGTTTATACTCCCATCGATACAATAATTAAAGATTGAAGATTAAAGATTGTAAGAATTCGGATTCCAAATAATCTTTGGATCCCGGATTCTTCTTGCTTAATTATCCTTCCGGCTTGAATCCGAGCTATGGAGCTTTCTGCTATTGCTGTCTTTCAAACCTAAAGTGAGGATTATAACCATAAACTATAGTTATGCCTAGACTTGATTGGATTTGCCTTTCATGGCTTATTCTGTCGGCTTCCATCAGTGTTATGGTGCGAAAGGGGGGAGTTGAACCCCCACCCCTTGCGGGACTGGATCCTAAGTCCAGCGCGTCTGCCAATTCCGCCACTTTC